>PAIY01000005.1 GCA_002704825.1 Phycisphaeraceae bacterium | reverse complement strand
CCCAAATCCCAAATCCCAAATCCCAAATCCCAAATCCCAAATCCCAAATCCCAAATCCCAAATCCCAAATCCCGGTTGTCCCGTATCCCTATGCAGAGTAAGATGTCATCGCTCTGACGACCGGTTTGTCCGGAGCTTGTACAGGATTTAATGGACAGGAATCACTCCCGCCATGCAGCAGTTACTTTCCATCACGCTTTTTGCCGGTTTCGGGATTCTTTTCGTCATCGGTGGCCTGGTTGGCGGCTGGTTTCTTCGGCCCAACATGCCCAACCGTGAAAAGAAGGCGATTTACGAATGCGGTGAACCAACGATTGGCACCTCCTGGGTCCAATTCGACCTGCGTTTTTATATTGTTGCCCTGTTTTATCTTGTCTTTGACGTGGAAGTGGCGTTGACCTATCCCTGGGCTGCCGTCTTCCGCCAATTCCCCGTACAAGCATTGATCGTTGGCCTGCCGTTTCTGGCGATCATCATTATTGGTTTTGCATACGAATGGTATTCCGGCAGTCTTGACTGGGTGCGTTCCGCGGTTAACACCTCGATCCGTGGCACCGGTCATGTTGACATGAAGTCGCTTGCTCGCCGTGATCCTGAAGTGCTTGAAGAGTCCGCCGCCAATCCCGCCAGTTTGGTTGATGCGTAACACATGCACGACTCGGCCATGGAGGTCCGATGCCGCTGACATGTGAGAAATAAACTGGGACGTATCAGTGTGGGGCCGTCGCTCGATGGAGCCGGGGCGGTGCCTGGGTCTTTCTCAATTAATCAACATCAGGTCAAAACTACCATGCCAAATCGATTCAAGACTGCTTTACTGTTGGGTGCACCGGGGTCAGGTAAGGGAACACAAGGTAAAATTCTCGGTCGGATTCCCGGCTACTTCCACTGTGCCTGTGGCGATGTCTTCCGCAACCTCGACATCCACAGCGAACTGGGCAAAATCTTTTACGAATACTCCTCCCGTGGCGAACTGGTCCCCGATGATGTGACCGTCCGCATGTGGCATCAGTCGATCCAAAGCCGCTGTGCAACCCACGAATACAAACCCAACAGTGACCTGCTGATTCTCGATGGCATTCCCCGCACACTCGAGCAAGCCCAGATGATGGATGATCTGGTCGAAATCTACGCGGTGGTCCACCTGGTCTGTGAAGACGAAGAAGCGATGATCGATCGTCTGCGTCGTCGTGCAGTCAAGGAAAACCGTGCAGATGATGCAGACGAAAACGTGATCCGCAATCGCTGGAAAGTTTACGAAGCCGAGACCAAGCCAGTGCTTGATCATTACAACGAAGAGATCATTTACCAGGTCAACGCGGTGCAGTCACCCGCCCGTGTGCTCCATGACGTGCTCGAAGTCGTGACCCCCATCCAGGAAAGCCACTTCGCCAAGTTCATGGGGTAACCCCGGAGCCCCGGAACCCCGGAACCCCGGAACCCCGGAACCCCGGAACCCCGGAACCCCGGAAGTTCCCTCTGGGTGATCAAAATCAAACAATGAATTTTACGCATGCATGACGGTGTGTGAATCAAACGACACACGGCCCGGGGCTTAAAACCCCCGGGCTTTATTTGTTTGTCTTCCGATTTGTCGGATGACTGCATCAATATCCGAAACTTGGTATATCACATTCATCTGTGCGTGATGGAACCACCTAAAACCCGCGGGACTTGAGTCCCCGGGTTGCCTTGAAATGAATCGTTAATCACTACCCCAAGCCACGTGAACAATCACATCTCCAGATACATCTGCACCAACTCATCATAGCGCCCCAGTTTCTCGAGTACGTGGTTGATGGCATCGCGCACTGCACCGTGGCCGCCGGGTTGGGTGGTGATGTACTTGGCGTGGGCTTTGACCGGTTCCTCGGCATCTGCCACAGCCATGGGATAGGCTACGCGGGTCATCGCAGGTAAGTCGATCAGGTCATCACCGAGGTAAGCGATATTTTCAAGCGGGATGTCATACAGCTTGGCGACACGCTCAATGCCTTCACCTTTGTGCGTGCATTTACTCACGACATGGGGAATGCCCAACTCGCGCATGCGCAGGGTTACATTGCGATTGGCTCGGCCGGTGAGAATGCCGACTTCAATCCCCATCTTGCGGGCAGCCACGACACCAAAGCCGTCGCGGACGTTGTAGCGTTTGGTTTCAATGCCAACGTCCGAAAGAATGATGCCCCCATCGGAAAATACGCCATCGACGTCGAAGACCAGCAGTTTGATATCAGGGAATTTGTCTTGCATGTTTTTACTCGGGTTTCGGGTGTCGTGATTCGGGTGTCGGAACAAGGCACCTACAAACAGAAGGATGTTTGAATCTTCTGTCTTGACCCGAAACCCGTTACCCGAATCACGAATCACGTTCACTCACGATTCAATCACTTTCAATGCCACCAGGTCCTGCACGTCGATCAGGCCCACGGGTTTGTTGTCACTGTCAACCACGGGGATTTCGTCGATGCGGGTCTCGCGGACCATTTGCACCGCATCACGAACCAGAGCAGTGTCCGTCAGATGCTTGGGGTTTTTGATCATCACGTTTTCGACCTGCTGATTCATCGCATTGGCCGGGTCTTTCATCACCAGGCGACGCAGGTCACCGTCGGTGAAAATGCCAGCAAGTTTCCCATCATCTTCGACAATGAGCATGGCCCCGGCACGGCGGAGATTGGGGTTCGCCTCACTGCTGGACATCGCGTAGGCGTCGGCCAACGTGGTCCCCGTGGGGATGAGCAGCAAGGTCGAACCAACCTTAAACCGCATGGCTTCAGTGACGAGCATGAGTTGTTTACCCAGTGACCCACCGGGATGGAATTTATGGAAGTCGGCAGCCTGAAAACCCTTGGCTTGGCTGATGCACATCGCCAGCGCATCACCGATCCCGAGCATGGCCGTCGTCGATGCCGTCGGAGCCAAATTATGTGGGCAGGCTTCGGTGATCTGGCCGATCCAGAGTGTCACGTCTGCCAATCGCGCCAAGTGCGAATCACGGTTGCCGGTGATGGCGATCATCGGCACGTTGTCCTGCTTGAGCAGGGCTGCAAGCGTGATGATCTCCTCGGTGTTCCCACTATGCGACAGCAGGACGACCACATCACGCTGGCGTATCCGTCCCAGGTCACCGTGCATGGCTTCAGCCGGATGCAGGAATTGGGAGGGGGTGCCGGTGCTTGCCAGGGTGGCCGAGATTTTCTGGGCAATGAAGTTACATTTGCCCATACCGGTGACGACAACCGAGCCGCCAGCCTGGGGATGGGTGTTGTCTGTTGCCAATTCGACCGCCTTGATCAGACTGTCATCAACAGGGATCTGACTCACCGCAGAGGCTTCAGCTTCAAGCACCTTGCGGGCCAAATCGAGGATCGACGCTTTATCCAGATTGCTCATGGGTGTACAGTATCGCCATTGTGGCCGATTTCGCCAGTGGCGGTCACCTGTTTTTGAGTCCCGGAAGTTAGAGCAGGATACATGGACGAACAGCAAAATAATCAGACTCAGTCCCTGGAAGACTACCGGGTGAACCTTGACTGTTACAGCGGCCCGTTGGATTTATTGCTGTATCTGGTCAAGCGCAGCGAGATCGACATTTATGACCTGCCGATGAAGGAACTCACCGAGCAGTATCTCAAGCATCTGAAACTCATTGAGCAATTCAATGTCGACAATGCCGGCGAGTTTCTGGTGATGGCTGCCACGCTGCTGGAAGTCAAAAGTCTGATGATCATGCCCGCCGGAGAAGAAGGCGAGCAAGGCGAGGAAAACGAAGACGATGGGCTCAGTGAATCCGACCCACGGTACGGGTTAGTGCAGCAGCTCCTGGCGTACAAAAAATTCAAAGACGCCGCGATGCAGCTCGACGAACGCCGTGAGGAATGGGAGAAGCGTTTCGCTGCCATGCCTACGCGTTTGACCAAAGCCGATCGCAAGCAACTGGAAGCCGGCGACGAAGCCGAAGACGCCAAGCCCGTTGAGATTGATCTGGAAGACGCCAACGTGCTTGATCTCTGCGAAGCCTTTGCTCGCATTCTCGAGTCCATCGGCCGAAACACCGGCACGCATGATGTCACCTATGACGACACCCCCATCGCCCTGCATGCTGAAGATATCTACGATCGTCTCCAACGTGATGGCACAATGACGTTGCAGAAAATGTTCGAAGGTCGCAAATCCAAAAGTGAACTCATTGGCCTGTTCATGGCCACGCTCGAACTGGTTCGCGAACACCGCGTGCGGGTCATTCAGGACACCGTCAAATCCGAGATCAAGCTGGAGCTTCGTCCCGAGGAAGATGCCAAACAAGGCACCGACGATTCAGGCCAACGTGATTGGAAAAATCCCGAGACCGGCGAAGTTGAATACGATTGGCCCAGTGAAGCGGATCGCAAACGTGCCGAACGCCGCGCCAAACTCCGTGCGACCTTTGCCAAGAAAAAGAAAGACGCTGAGGAAGCCGAGCTCGACGAAGACGACCTGCTGGACGATGAAGACGAGGACAGCATCGAAGACGAAACCTCCGAAGAGCAGGATACCGATGATGCTTCGGAGGATGATGACGAAGCAGATTACGATGACGATGACGAAGACTTTGATGACGAGGATGATGAAGATTACGACGACGACGACTTCGACGATGAAGAAGATGACGATCTTGATGATGACGAAGACGAGAAGTGATTGTCTTTGATCGCCGTGTTCAAGGCATTTTTGCCACATATAAACACAGATGCACACAGATAAGAAGGCACTTGTGCGAATCCCAAAGCCGTGTCACGTCTGTTAACACATTCAATCTTTGCTGAAAGTAGTCTTTTGTTATTGATTTTTGTGTGTGCGGCCACAATGCCATGACTGGATCGTCACTCCCGCGCAGGCGGGAGTCCAGTTAGGCCTGCAAGCGTCAACAGTATGCCACTGGATTCACGACTTCCGGGGGCGCGGGAATGACGGACGTAAGTCATCACAAAACAAGCACTGACAGCTAAATTTGAATAGGTTGCCTCCTGTGGCACGGGTTGCATCAAATCCATCACACATCAAAACCACCCGCGACTCAGGAGAGTCACGGCTTTACTCCAATTAAAAATCTGTGTTCATCTGTGGTAAAAAAACTGCCTCAGGCGTCAGACGTCACCGTATTCTTGATAGCTATTAATACGCCCGTTGAATCCGCGAACTCGGATAGTAGGTTCGCAGAATCTGTTCAGGTTGCAATCCCGCTTGTGCCATGCCTTGAGCGCCGAATTGGCACATGCCCACGCCATGTCCATAGCCACGACCGTTGGCAAACTGCACGTTGTTACCTGATACGGTCACATCAATGAAGCTTGAATACAGGCGTTGCGATGCGGGGATTTTGGAGAGCGTTTTGGTCCCGCTGCTGGCATAGTTGCAGGCGAAGCGGAACTCTTCAGGGCCGAGGTTAAAGCGGCGGTTGCGGTGGTCGGTGATCGTGAAGACCGCGGGGCGAAAGCCCTTGTTGCGTTGGGTGATCTGGATGGAAGTGATTGTCCCCACGGCGCCGATGCTGCGTTCGGTGCTTTTGCCCCATGCTGCGATCCGGGCTGAGAGCATGGTGCGGTCGCGCGTGAACGGCCCCCAGCGAAATTTCTTACTTTGTGAACACCATGCAGTACGCAGGCCACCATGTAGCGGGGGAATGTCTTCACCATTGGGGAAGGCGATGGAGGCATCCTGTGCTGCACCGCCACATGTGCTTGAGTAGTAACCGGGCACGACACGTCCGTCATAGACAAGCACCATGCCGCGCGTTTGAAGCACGGCTTGTTGGGGTTTGTAGCCGGTGTTCGAACCGACATAGGCTTGTGAGGCGGTACCCGCTTCCATGTCGTAATGCCGATTTTCGTTGGCATAGTGTTGGACAATCGCATACGACCGCGCAGCAATGGCCTGGGCGGTAAACGTCGCCGGATGCCACGAGCTGTAGAGTTCCTTTTCCAACACGCCCGGTAAATAAGTTTCCAGGCCGACATGGTTGACTGCATCCACGGATGTCGGTGTTGGATCCCATTTGGTAGGGACACTGTGATGGATCATGATTGTGCCGGGGTAGGTCGTGCCGTTGACAGCAACGTGGCCGCTGGCAGTGATGATCTGCAGGGCATCAAGTCCCCACGCGATGGCCTGCCCCTGGGCCGGTCGAATCGCATAGCCTGCGCCATGTTTGGAAATTGTCACCGGGGCTGCGAATTGCTGTGGCGTCGCACGGTTGGCTTGTGATGGACCGGGACCAATGGTGATCATGCCATGCGCGTTGATCAGGACGCGGTCAGCACGTCTGGCAACTCGGACCCGGACAATCGGTTCGGCATCAAGATTGGCTAACGGCAACTTCGGTCTTGCCGGGATTGCGACATGACTGCCGTGCATGGTGTTGGGGATATGCTGTTGCTGACACCCACAGAACGTCACCAGCAACGTGACGATGAGCACTAAGCATGAACCCACCAGCAGGTTCACCGCGCGACGCGATCGGCGCGAAGGAACCGTCCAGCGAACCTTGATCGAAGATTCCTGCTCAGCGGATTTCAAATGCATCGGTGGGCGAAGGACCATCCCTGGCACGCTCCATGAGGTTTGCCGGACAAAAGACCAGCAGTATAACTTAAAAGTGATTCGGGATTGGGGATTAGGGAATTGGGGAAGACAAAAAGCATGGAAAACCCTGTTATTTGTGTGCTTGGTGCCTAATCCCAAATCCCTGATCTCTAATCCCTGCTATCATGCTCACATGTTCGAAGCAGGGATGCTCAAACGTTGGCGGTTTCGGGAAAATGGGCAGGTGACGGATTTGTCCGACCTGAACCTTTCACCACTGCTGGTCCATTTGCTGGGTAACCGTGGTGTGCTCGATTCACAGACCGCCAGGGATTTTCTCAATCCCAAGATGACCCAGCTTCACGACCCGGGATTACTACCAAACATAGCCAAAGCAGCCAGCCGGATGTCGCGTGCGGTGCGCGAAGGCCAGCCCATCGTCATCTACGGTGACTACGATGTCGACGGCATCACCGCCAGCAGTATTCTCTGGCATACACTCCGCCTTGCAGGCGCCTTTGTCCGCACCTATGTCCCGCATCGCATCGAGGAAGGCTACGGCATTAACTGTGACGCCATCACCGCCATGTGTGAAGCCGATCCGCTGATCATCAGTGTCGACTGTGGCATCACCGCAGTCGAACCCGCAGCCATTGCCAAAGCCAAAGGCGTGGATCTGATCATCACCGATCACCATGAAATGGATGCTGACAACCTGCCCGATGCCTACGCCTTGGTTCATCCACGTTTGCCTGAGAGCCAATATCCGTTCGGTGAACTCTGCGGTGCAGGCGTTGCCTTCAAACTCGCCTGGCAATTTGCCCGTGTCCACAACGGCTCGGATCGCCTGCCTAAAGCCTATCGCGATTTGATGATTCAACAGATGTCCCTCGCAGCATTGGGGACCGTTGCAGACATCGTACCTTTGGTCGATGAGAACCGCGTGATCACCACGTTCGGACTCGGCCAGATCAAACACACCGACTTCATGGGGCTTAACGCGCTGATTGATGCATCGCGATTGCGTGATGAAAAAATCGATGCGTATCATGTCGGCTTTGTCCTCGGGCCGCGACTTAATGCCTGTGGTCGGATGGGCCATGCCAAGGACGCGGTGCATCTACTTACCGAAGCCACCGAAGACGAAGCGATGGACATTGCTGAATTTCTCACGCAGGAAAATGACAAGCGCCGTGCCACCGAGAAAAAGATTGTCGACAAGGCTGCCCAGCAGGTCATCGACAGAGGGTATGACCAGTCGGATTGTCGCGCGATTGTCGTTGCCGATCATGATTGGCATCCGGGGGTCGTGGGCATTGTCGCATCGCGCATCGTCGAACAGTTTGCCCGTCCTGCCATCGTCATGAACATCGACGGTGATGAAGCACACGGCTCAGCACGTAGTGTCGAAGGCGTGAGTATTCATGATGCGCTTAAACACTGCGAAGACCTGCTGGTGAGTTTCGGCGGTCATGCCATGGCAGCGGGACTGCGTGTGAAACTCGAAAACCTCGATGCCTTCCGCGAACGTCTCGTTGCTTATGTCAACGAACATCTCACGGTGGATGACCTGTGCAGCATCGTGGATATCGACACCGAATGCACCTTGGCGGATATCGCGTTACACGAAGTGCAACAGATCGAACGCATGGCACCATTCGGCCCACACAATCCCAAGCCCGTACTTTGTGTCCGTGGTGTACAACTCCAGCGCCCCCCCATGATCATGGGGCAAACCGGTAAACACATGCGCTTGAATCTGAGGCAGGGCGATCTGTATCTCAATGCGGTTGCCTTTAACATGGCAGACCTCGCTCCCAAGCTTGTGCCGGGCATGAAACTGGATGTCGCTTTCGAACCCAAAACCAACACATGGCAAGGCAGAACCAGTGTCGACATGATGGTGAAGGATTTGAAAATCAGTGATTCGTGATTAGGGATTAGATCTAGGCAAAAGACACAGCAAGGATCACAGACTTATCAAAGTTCAACCCTAATCCCAAATCCCCGATCACTAATCACTCATTTGGAGAAATCATGGCTCAAATCTCCGACGTACAACAACTCTACGAGCAGCAGCCCTATCCCGTCCCGCCAACGGATATGTCGGAGTTTGTTGCCGGGAAGATGTTTCCTGCTGGATCACCTGCTGACTTTTTTCATCTGTATTGGCCCAACAAAACCTTCACCGACAAGCTTGAGATTCTCATCGCGGGTTGTGGCACCGCACAGGCAACCGAGTTTGCGATCACCAATCCCAATGCATCGATCACGGCAGTGGACTTGAGCAGTCGATCGCTGGAACACACTCGGATGCTGCTGGATAAATATCAATGCAAAAATGTGTCACTGCATCAAATGTCATTGGAACATGTCACGCAGTTCGACAAACAGTTTGATTTGATCATCAGCACGGGTGTGTTACATCACATGCCTGATCCCTGCGTCGGACTTCAAGCGTTGCGTGGTAGTCTGAAGCCGGATGGGCGACTTTTTGCCATGGTTTATGGGGAATATGGGCGCACGGGCGTATACATGTTTCAGGAATACTGTCGGTTGTTGGGCGTGACATGGGAGCCGGGAGACTGTGAGTTGTTGCGCCAAGTTCTCAAGCATACGCCAGCGGATCACCCGATTGTGCCGCTTGCCAAACGGACGCATGATTTGCTGTCCGATGCGGGGATGGCAGACTTGTTGCTTCACCCGCAGGACCGCGCGTACACCGTACCACAGTTGTTGGATTGGTTAACTGAGTGTGACATGTGTCTGGAGCGCTGGTGGATGCAGGCACCGTACCTGCCGCAGTGTTGTGCGTTGGCACAGACACCGCATGCCGTCAAGCTCGCTGCGTTGTCGATGGACAAGCAGTATGCAGCCGTGGAGCTTTTCAGGGGTAATCTGCATATGCATACATTCATTGCTTCAGCTTCCGATTCGCCGCATACACAAATCGACTGGGCGTCGGATCAATGGCATGAGTTGGTGCCACTACGGATGCGTGGCGTGACGGTGCGGACGGACAACCTGCCTCAAGGTGCGTTGGCTACGTTATCACAAAGTGGGCATTTGTTCCCGGTTCCTGCGGTGTTGTTGTCGCAGCAGACCGTGCCGATGTATCAAGGCATTGATCAGCAGTTGACGTTGGGAGCGTTGGCGAAAAAATACCCGCAAACAAGGGACTTTTTCAAGATGCTCTGGGATTTTGACCAGGTGTTTTTCAGAAAGGCATAAACCATGCGATCAAGCATTTACATGTTGGTGATCCTGATGTTGGCGTGCACCTTCGCTTACGGTCAAACCCAATTGACATCGGGGAAGGTGTCCGCCAAATTTACGCCCGAGGCAGGATTGACAGAGTTGAAGTTCGACGGGCGCACCGTGATGATTGGTTCGTCTGCGCACTTTGCCGGTTCGCAGTTCACACTGATGCGCAATGTCCCCACGCGTGATTGGAACTGGCCCGCCAATCGCACCACACCACACTATGCCGTGAAGAACGGCAAGCTCATCAACAAGATCGGACACTGGAAAGACCGCACCACGCATGTCCTGCAATCTCAAGACAATCGTTACACCGTCGAACACCGCTTTGCCATGGGGATTAACGTCACCTTCGATCATGTGCTTGCTGCAAACGATCTGACGATGACGATCACCATCGACAATCAAACGCCTGATCCCTATCAGCTTGATGATTGGCTGTTGTTTCTGGTCAAACCTCAAGGTGCTGCCAAACTCACACATCGGATGGGCAACTACTATCCAGCAGGAGACAATTACAGCCCGGTGTCCACCATCAGTGATCGCAACTGGGGGATGGGGATCAGTTATATCAAGCATGACCTGCGACCGATGATGATTCGACTTAATGCGCGGCCACAATATCGTGATTACCAGTTTGATTGCTGGCTTAAAGACTCGCCGATTCCTGCAGGTTCGCGTAGCAGTTACACGATCGTACTCCGTCTTGATCAGACGCCCGGTGATTGGAAGAATTTACTCGAACCGTACCGGCAGTGGTTTAGCCAATACTATGGCCCCGCGCAGTATCACACGGACTTTCGTTTGAAGGTGGGGGTCTTTGCCTGCTATCTGGAAGGTGTCACGCCGACGAACCCGCGGGGTTATTTTCATCAGCTTGATCGGACGGGGTGGCTGCCATACCTGCGAAAACAAGTTGGACATTTAAGCAAGTACAACACCGGCGAAGTGATCATCTGGGGGGCGACCGGGATCAGTCAACGTGGTGTGAACTATCGGCCGGATTTTGATGTCATGCCACCGATTCTTGAACAAGGTCTGGATCAACTTGCCCCATTTTTCCAGTCGATAGGTAACAAGCGTTTTGGTTTTTTCGCACGTCCCAATACCATCGCTTATCAGGAAACATGGGCTCAAGACGCGGATGTGAGTTTCAATCCGCATGACCCCAAACATGTGCGCATGGCAGACAAGCGCTACGAACGTTTGGCAGACAAAGGTGCGACCGCATTCTACATGGACACCTATGGTGCGGACTGGGGTGCGTATCCGGGTGCAGCCAAAGGTTCAGCGTTTTATCTCAAACATCTGCGGGATAAGTTCGGGCCTGATGCCTTGCTTGTTTCGGAGTTTGGTTTTGATGTGTTTAGTGTCTATGCGATGGTGTGGCCTAACGCGTCGGATAAGCTTGGGCAAAAGCCCATTGGTGCGTTTGCGCAATGGTTGGTTCCCGGCAGTGTGGAGTTCTGCAGGGCGTATCATGTCGATGGGGTGAAGCGTGCCTGGCAGATGGGCGCTGTCCCGATGATCAACGACTTTTCGGTCAACACCGCGTTGATGCAGATGCAAAACCAGTACGTCAATCCTGATGGGAGCAGCAAAGTCCGAAGTGACTGTCAGTCGCCCAAGGTTCAAGCTGTTTCATCACCGCTTGGTTTGCCCCAACAAAAAACGGGGCCTGCCGATCAGACGACAAGCCCCGTTGATAGTTTGTTCCGCAAGGATTGATCAGACGGTCATTTTGGATGAGTCGATCTTGAATTGCTTGACCAGATTCTGAAGTTGTTCAGCCTTGCTTGAAAGTTGGCCGGAAGCTTCGGCTGCCTGCGAAGCACCTTCACTGGATTGACGGGTGAAGGAACTGATGTGTTCGATGTTGTTGGCGACCTGTGTGCTGGCGGTGGATTGCTGTTCGGCTGCTGCGGCGATGGATTGAATCATCTCCGCAGCTGTCTTGGATGACTCAACAATCTTCTTGAGACTTTCACCGGCTTCTGAAGCACGTTCCACACCATTGGCGACCTGGTCCGTCCCGCGTCCCATGCGTTCGACCGCGAGTTTGGTTTCGTCCTGAATGGCAGTGATGGATTTGGCGACCTCGTCGGTTGCCTTGGTGGTGCGGTCTGCCAGTTTACGGACTTCATCGGCGACAACTGCAAAGCCGCGGCCATGTTCACCGGCTCGTGCTGCTTCGATCGCAGCATTGAGTGCCAGGAGGTTGGTCTGGTCAGCAATGTCGTTAATCACTTCGATGATCTGGCCGATCTGTTCACCGCGTTTACCGAGTTCTTCAACAGAGGTTGCAGTATCGGAGACGGTTTGCTTGATGGACTGCATCTGGTCGACGGTTTCAAATACGATCTTGCCCCCATCTTCAGCCGACTCGGCGCCTTGTTCAGCATGCTTGGAGACTTCGGTGCTCTTGCGTGCCACTTCGACGATGGATGCGTTCATTTCTTCGATCGCGCTGGAGATCTGATGCACCTGGTTGGATTGCTGTGACAAGCCGTTTGCCATTTCATCGGAGACGGCTGCGATCTCAGTTGCCGCCGAAGCCACTTCGTTGGCAGAGCTTGCGACTTGCGCGATGGTGTCATGAATTTTCTGCGCAAAGGTGTTAAAGCCCTGCGCGAGTTTGCCCAGTTCGTCATTGGATTTGATTTCAATGCGTTGGGTCAGATCGCCTTCACCTTCAGCAATATCGGTCATCATGTCTGAGATCTGACGGATCGGGCCGATGATGGATTTACGGATCAGATACAGCACGAATGGCACAACGATCAGCAGGCTGTAACAACAGATGATGATCGTGGAGATGGACATGCTTTTGAACACGGACTGATCAATACGTGCCTGCGAATTTGCCATCTGTTCTTTGACATCGTCAATGTAAACGCCGCAGCCGATGTACCAGGGTTTGCCTTGGATGGGTGCGACGTAGGAAAGCTTGGGTGTATGCTCGTCGGTGCCGGGTTTCTTGTTGTAGTACTCCACAAAGCCGCCGCCTTGCTTGGCTACCTTGGTGAAGTCGTGACGATAGAGTTTACCTTTGCTATCAGGCTTGTCCCAGAAGTTTTTGCCATTTTGTTCCGGTCGAATAGGATGAGCAATGCACTCGCCATCATAACCGTAGAGGAAGAAGTAGCCAGTGGGTTTCTGCTCTGCTTCGGTGATATGGAATTTGGCGTTGACCAGCGTTTTGCGGATGACTTTGAGTAACTCCGCTTCATCTTCAATCTCCGAGGCGAGCAGGGAGAACTGGTTGCTCTGCGATTCGACCAGTGCGCGGAGTTTAGTGCGGTGACCTGAGAGCATGTTGGTCTGCACGGCATCCAGACCGATGTCTTTGGCTTGTTTGGTGGTATAAAGTCCTGTGCCGATGGTCAAGAGGCTCAGACTGGAAGTGCGCAAGAGAATGGGGCCCAGTGTGCGCAAGTAAATGAGGACCACCGATGATCAAAGAATAACACCTTGGTAGGTGTTGT
>PAIY01000004.1 GCA_002704825.1 Phycisphaeraceae bacterium | reverse complement strand
TTGACCGTGTCGACGATTTGTTTGATTGCATCTTCCAGAACATCATTGACCACGAACACGTTGTAGGCGTCGGACTCCTTGGCCATGGTGATTTCGTCCTTGGCTTTCTGGAACCGCTTTTGGATGATCGATTCGTCTTCCCGGGCGCGGGCACGCAGACGCTTTAGCAGCACGTCTTCATGCGGTGGGAGAATGAACACGCCAAAAGCATCGGGCATGTTCTGTTTCACATCAATCGCGCCCTGGACATCAATTTCCAGAATCATGATCTGGCCGGATGAAAGGGCTGTTTCAACAGGCTTCCGCGGGGTGCCGTAGTAATTGCCGAAGACATTGGCCCATTCGAGCAGGTCGTTGTTGGCGATGTGGGACTTGAATTCTTCTTCGGTGACAAACTGATAGTCCAGGCCGTTGGTGTCGCTGGCCGTTTGCGGGCGGGTCGTCATGGAGACACTGAACTGCGCGTTGAGTTGTTTGATGACTTCGCGCGTGATGGTGGTTTTCCCGACACCTGATGGGCCGGAGATAATCAGGAGCATGCCGATTTTGGATGGGGTGTTACTCATTTTCGTCTGTCTGTTTTTCATCTGACGGTGATTGTTTTTCCAACAGTGCTTCGAGTTGGTCAGCCACCTGCGTCAGTTGGTTTTCCAAATGATTCATGCGTTTATTGAGCATGTCGATCTGGTCGGACTGTTGGTTGGGTTGGTCGACATACTTGGCGGAGACGATTTTATACAAGGCCAGGACCGCGATCAGGGCGACGATGCCGATGACGTGCCATGTTTTGAGAACCGCCAGCAGCAGCATGGTGTTCACCCCGATCTGCGTGTTAACTTGTTGGATTGCTTTGACGATTGAGGCAGAGGAACATGCCTGCCATCCGCACTGCAAGTCCGTGGGTGACCTGTTCGAGAATCGTACTCTGTGGGCCGTCAGCCACAGCAGCGTCCAACTCGACACCACGATTAATCGGGCCGGGGTGCATCACCAATAATTCCGGTTTGGCTTTGGTGATCCGTTTGCCGGTCAAGCCGAAAATCTTGGCATACTCACGCACCGACGGGAAGAACTGGCTGGTCATCCGTTCAAACTGGATACGCAGCATATTGATCGCATCGATCCGAGGCAGCACATCATCAAGATTATGCGACACCTCGCAGCCAAGCGATTCAAATGACCTGGGACAAAGGGTCGGCGGGCCGACCAGAATCACTTTCGCGCCAAGCTTAATCAGGCCATGAATGTTTGATCTTGCAACGCGACTGTGAGCGATGTCACCGACGATGGCAACACTCTTACCGGTGAGATCCATCGTGTCCATCAGGTCCCAGCGTTTACACAGCGTGTAAATGTCCAGTAAACCCTGCGTGGGATGTTCGTGTTGACCATCACCAGCATTGATCACCGAGCAGTTGACGGCATGCGCCAGATGCTTGGCTGCGCCGGAGTGTGAATGCCGACAGACGATCAGGTCCACGCCCATGGCTTCGATATTCCGCGCGGTGTCGGTGAGGGTTTCACCTTTGGAGACGCTCGAGCCTTTCCCCGTGAGTTCGAGGATATCAGCAGAGAGTCGGCTTGCTGCGAGGGTGAAGCTGGAGCGTGTTCGCGTGGAGTCTTCGAAGAAAAGATTGACCACGACGCGACCGCGCAATGCCGGGACTTTCTTGATGCTTCGCGTGCTGACATCTTCAAAGCCGTGGGCAGTGGTCAAAAGAAAACGGATGTCCTGGACGCTGAGGTCTTCGAGCCCCAGCAGGTCACGATGCGGCCATGCATAGTCCGAGCCAGCTTGGGTCACTTGGTTGAACCTTTCTGCTTGGGATGGGTGGTGATGCAATCCTGATCATCCAACGGCATCAGGTGCACATCGACGATCGTCTCGTCGCCAAGTTTTTCGTCTTTCAAATCAACGCCAACGAAGTCGGCACTGATCGGCAACTCACGTCCGCCACGATCGACCAGCACGGCAAGCCAGATGCGACGCGGGCGGCCTAGGTCCATCAGAGACTGCAACGCAGCCCGAATGGATCGGCCGGTCATCAGCACGTCGTCGACCAGGACGATGTTGGTGTTATCAATGTCAAAGGGGATTTCCGTTGTGCGGACCACCGGTTGATGGTTGATCTCTGACAGGTCATCGCGGTAAAGCGTGATGTCCAGAACACCCAGGCGTTTTTCAATGACCGCCGGATCGATTTTTTCAGAAAGTCGTGAAGCCAGCAGGTCACCCCGACTGCGAATCCCGACAATGGCCCACGGATGAGAGGAACCACTGGCAGAGATGGCCGCATTGATCTGGCCGGCCAGGTCATCAACCAGGGACGCGATTTTTGAACTGTCAGCGAGCGTCGTCATGTGTGACATGATACGAGATTGGTTTTCGAAATTCGAATCTCGGGTTTCGGATTTTAAAAACCGCTTGCGGTTTAGCGTGGTTTGACTGTTTGATGAATTGTTGACTAAAACTCGTGTCGTGTTGCGCTAAACCGCAAGCGGTTTAAATGACGAGAAATCACTTCAATGGCGCGGGGTAGCCTTCACCGGAGAAGTTGAGGACTTGTGAGACGAAGGCATTGCCACGCTGTTCAAAATTCGTGAATTGATCCCACGACGCACAGCCGGGACTCAGCAGAACGACATCACCACGGTGAATACGCGTGGTGGTGGCGGAGACGGCTTTTTCCAAGGTGTCACAGGCGATGACCTGGGCATTGCCCCCGCGGGCGGCATGGGCGATGGCGGTGCCGGTCTGACCGATGGTGTACACCGCACGACAGACTTGCCCTGCATGCTTTGCCATCTCTGTCAGATCAGCATGCTTGTCATACCCGCCAAGGATCATGTGCAGCGTTCCGGGCGTAAACGCATCCATCGCAAGCATTGCTGCGGAGGGCGTGGTGCATTTTGAGTCGTTGAAATAACGCACGGTTTCATGTTCGACCACCAACTGCATCCGGTGTGGTAATCCGGGGAATTCCCCCAACGCGGTCACTGCTCGTTGACGGTCGATGCCTGCCTGCTCACAGACCAGCATGGCGGCGTGGGCGTTGAGTTGGTTGTGCTTGCCGGGGATGAGCAGGTCAATGTCCTGCGACGGCGTTTCCAAGGGGTGATACTGGCTGAAGCTGGTGAAATAGTGATTCAACTCCGGCGGGAAGATCGCGATATCGTTGGGCTGCTGGTGATTGAAAATGGACTGCTTGGCAACGGCGTAGGCGTCGAGTGTGCCATGGCGGTCGAGGTGGTTATCACTGAGATTCGTCAGCAGGGCGATGTGCGGCGACCACTTGTCTTCGTCGAGTCCTTCGAGCATGAAGCTGGAGAGTTCCAGCACGATCCAGTCATCCGCGGAGATTTCGTGCAGGTGGGGCAGTAGTGATCCGCCGAGATTCCCGCCGACCCATGTTTTGCTGGTGGTCAGACATTCGGAGAGGATCGTGCCGATCATGGCGGTGGTGGTGGACTTGCCTGCGGTCCCCGTGATGCCGATGACGCGTTCACGGTTGGGCAACGCCTGCGTGAGAAGTCGGATTTCGCTGGTGAGTTTGGCACCATGTGACACAGCGGTTTGCAGGTATGCATTGGCTCGCGGGTCGACCGCCGGGTTGACCACCACGATGTCGGCACATTTAAAGTCATCATGATCATGTTCGCCAAGTCGATAGGTCACCGGCAGGGATTTGATCCGGGCAAGACTTTGTGCGAGTTCTTTTTCTGAGAGTTGATCGGTGACCAGAACCTTGGCGCCCTGGCTGACGAGATATTGCGTCACGCCGATCCCGCCACCGAATCTCCCCAGGCCCATGACAACGACTTTTTGATCACGAAGGTTGAGCATGGGGGAAGGGAGTAGTGATTAGGGATTTGGGATTAGCAAAGACAAGCAATCAACAGGATTGGGAATTCGTGTAAGGAACGCTGCGGGGAGCCATCATCGTTATGTTCGCGAATCTGTCTTACCCTAATCCCTGATCACAAATCCCTAATCCCTTTTAACATTATTTCGGCACAGTCAGGCGGACTTGCTGGATGGATTTACCCAACTCGTAACGGGTGATCACGCAGTCGCGGTCGACTTCGAAATACAGGTATAGCGATTCCCCATTGCGCATGTCGGCGATGGGCAACTGCTTGGCAACCTGCAAGGGCTTATCCGGATCTTTGACCACCCGAATCCCACCGGCCTTCTGATGAGCATAGCCTGCGGGAAACCACCTGTTATCCTTGTTGTCGACGAGTGTCACCTGGCTGGTCACCATGGCAGCGGAGGCGTAACTACGTCCCAGCAGGGACTGTGCCTTGTCGACATCGACATGTACGCGGACCATGGCCTTGTGCGAGGGGACATAAAATTCCTTGATCGCGTTGGCGTTACTGATCGGATCATTGCTGATGGTGCCTTCAGCATCGATGGTCATGATTTCGTTGTCTTTGTTGACATTCATCGGGCCGTTGTAACGGTTCTTGCTGAACTGGATCGGCAACTTGTTGGACAAGGTGATTTCCGTTGCCAGCATGCCACTGACAAAGCCTTCACGGTTGCCGACGGAGCCTTCGGTGCCACCATTATCCGAAGATGCGACCGCCGTATCGCTTTGCGACGGATCAAGCTTACCCATCAGGGCGGTGATCTGCGATTCCTCCTTGATGAAGCTCTTGTCAGCAATGTCGGGGACATGCAAACGCAGTCGGCGGACAAGCAGGTCACGCGGTGCCTGGGTCTCGGGGATCATGAACACAAACGCGATGAAGTCTTCCTTGGGATTGGTGGCTGCGACCATGGTCTGGGCATCCTTGAATGCCAGGAACGTCCGCTGCTCACCTTCGATCATTTTGGCAGCGCCGATAGGTTGGAAGAGGGTCGCAGGGGCCTCAGGATCGTTGATATCGTAGGTCACCAACTGAACCTGTGACGGCGAGACACGCAGGGTGCTGTCCACGCCGTTGTAGGGCGGTTTGGTAAACAGCCACTTGGTGTCGAAGATGACCAGGCGTTGGTTGGACTTGCCCACGTCATTCCGCATGACCTTCATGATCGAATCATCCAGGGCAGCAAAAGGCGTCTTGGCGGTGTAGGAACCGTTGAGAATGATACTGCCGGGTTTGGCTGAGAGGGTGGCATTACCATCGACATGGATGCGATACGCTGCAGCCTGCTGGACAAGGTTTGGCATGTAGGCTTTGAGCGGTGTCTTGCTGGAAAAGGCGCCGACAGACAGCTTGGTAAAGAAGTTGGCTGCGGTGGTGTCCACTGGAATCCACAGTCCGCCGCCCGCCTGTTGGGAGACGCGACCGTCGGGCCCCAGCAGGTAGGGTTGGTAACCGAGAATGTTGGGGCCCAACGCCATGAAGCTGATCCCGATGACGAGAATGCCAGCGGTGAGCATCGCGGAGATAAATCCGAAGATGCCGCCGAAGATCATGTTGATCATGGTTGAAAAATGGACGTTGGACTTGATGAGTTTGTCATAACTGATGCGGAAAATCTGAAGGTAAATGACAAAGGGAATCAGGAGACTCACGCCCCATGCGTTGGCGGCATTGGCTTTCATGGCAAGTCCGATACAGATCGGTTCCCATGTGGCAAAGGCCAGGGCACCCGCGATGATGACGGCGGCAGTGTGCAGGACGGCAGAGAACACGCCCTGGTTACCCCACCAGTAAGCCATGAACAATACAAAACCGAGAATAATGAAATTGATAATCATGTCGTTTTTATTTTCCGTTGCTCTTGCTGCGGCTTTGTGATTTCTTGGGACTACTCGGATTGCTTGAGACAAGCACGCGTGTGATTTCGCTGATGCTCGTCACCCCTTCGACCACGCGGGTCAAAGCAGCTTCCTGGAGATAGTACATCTTGTTCTTACGCATATGACTGCGGAGCTTGTCGAGTTGGCCGGCAGCGACCATCTCACGCGATTCGTCATCAAAGACCATCACTTCAAACACACCCACACGGCCGAAGTAACCCAGGCCCATACAGTGCGGACACGGTTGGGGTTCATCCTTGACGATGACCTGCCCTGAGTGTTTGTAGAACTGCTGAATGTTCTCCGCGGAGAAGTTGAGCTTGCGGAGCATGTTCGCATCGGGTTGATACGGTTCACGACAGGTCTGACAGAGTTTACGCACCAGACGCTGAGCGACGATGGCATTGAGCGAGTTGGCCGCCTTGGTCTTGTCACCGATGGCCTGAATCCACGCACGCAAGGCGGTGAAGGCATCGGTCTGACGGATGCCAACGTAAAACCGCATGTCCATCACGTGATCGGGGATGAGCTTGGCGGTGTCGCCGTCGGTGAGATTGCCGATCATCACGACGCGTGGTTCACGCAGCAGGATGGTGCGTAGTTGCTGAGCGACAGGTGGGGCGTCGGTGCCGAGTTTGATCTCGTTGTGCGTGACGCCTTCCATCTCGTAGGACACTTCGTGTTCCATGGTCATGATGTTCTGCGTGTACGGGTCATGACGCTCGACCATGCTGTAAAGCGTGCTGGTCATACCATGGCCGGGGGGGCAGACCACCAGAACACTGCGCAGGTTTTCATCCAGTGACGGGATGAGTTGTTTGTCCTGGGCTTCGAGGATGCCGATTTTGTTGTACTTGAATTGCGTGCGTCGGTGGGGGTTGATCTCAACGGTGAGATTCATGTCCTTGGTTGAGCCGATGCTGGTGAGTTCGAATTTCTGCTTGCCCAGTTCGCTGATGGTCAGCTCCAACGTGCCGGTCTGTTTCTTGCGGCGATCCTCGACATCCATGCCTGCATGTTTTTTGAGGTAGTCGATCAAACCAAGTCCGACACGTGGGTCGAGTTTGGTCTGCGGATACTTCACGCCGTCGATGTGGACGGACAGCGTGGTGTGATTGGCGTCGGCGACCATGTCGATGCGATCGGCACGACGGGGGATGGCAAAGTCCAAAAGGTTGGACAACGCTTCATACACCGGGACCAACGGGTCATCTCCCAGCGGGATATCCACCGGTTGACCGTCCTGCCCCTTGATGATGACGGTAGCCTTGGCAGCCTGACGCTGAGCCTGGGCATCATTCCATCGAGCGCGGAACGAATCGAGGCTCATTCGCCAGCGGTCTTTTTCCTTGACTTCAGTATTGCGATAAAAATGGTAGCCCACCAACGCACCGATGATCATCACCAATGCCAACGGCAGGCCGACCCAGAAGATCGGGATCGTGATCACCAGGAACCATGCCAACACCCCAACGCCCAGGTGGATCGCGTTCCACATCTGACGCTTGAGGTAGAAGAACTTGGCGTCCTTGTCGATATAGCCCACCGCATACGCCCAGAGTCCGACAAAGACTCCGAAGGTGATCGGCTTGGCAATACTCATTAACGTTACGGCGTCGGCAATGAAATAGGTCATTGTTGCTTAAGCATCTTCCCTGTATGTGTTCGACCCTGTCCCTGCGAGTCAAAGCCCGGCATGGCACCGAGTTTATGACAGTAAAGGTATTATCACCATAAACGTGGTGATGATGCAATTGTGTTTTTCTGGGGATTAGGGATTAGGGATTGGGGATTAGGGTTTGATAGCGGTATACGCTGGTTATGTTGGGAACGGCTTGGCAAAGTTGACCACCCTTTTCAGTGTCTTTTTGTCTTGCACGAATCCCTAATCCCTAATCACGAATCCCTGTATTTTTACCCAATCCCCTTCAATCGCATCTTCAGTTCATCCGGGTTGGGGGCCACTTCCGCTGCCACCTTCGGATGCACGTATTGTTTCTGCACCAGGTCCACCAACGCATCGGTGAACGTCTGCATGCCCAGTTCGCGGCTGTCACGCATCACCTGAGGTAGTTCATTTTCATTGCCATCGAGCACGTACTTGCGGCTACGTGGCGTTTGAAGCAGAATCTCAATGGCCGGGATACGTGGGATATCCTCATGCAATGTCGGCAGCAGCTTCTGATAAATGAATGCCTGGAACTGATAGGCAAGCATCGTACGGATCTGTTCGCGTTCGTTGGCGGGGAACAAGTCGTAAATACGACCGAATGCCTGGGATGCACTGGATGCATGAATCGTACCAAACACCAGGTGACCGGTTTCAGCAGCATGCAACGCGGCCTCAAACGTTTCACGGTCACGCATTTCACCAATGAGCACCACGTCCGGATTCTCACGCACCAAAGCACGCAGCCCGTCATCGAAGCTCGCCACGTCAATGCCAACCTCACGTTGGTTGATCATGGCCTTGGAATCTTCGAAGAGGAATTCAATCGGATCTTCGATGGTGACAATATGCACGTTCTTGCGATCGTTGACGTATTGGAGCATTGAGGCGATCGTGGTTGATTTACCCGAACCCGTCACACCGCAGAGAAGCACAATGCCGTTGGGTTGCAAGCAGACTTCCGACATCACAGGCGGAAGGTAAAGCTGTTCAAAGGTCAGAATTTTATTGTCCACACGACGTGCAGCAATGGCACTGCGACCACGCGTGCGGAAGATGTTCAGACGAAAACGGTGCGTGCCTTCCTCTCCCATAGCAAGGTCAAAACCAAGGTCGGCAGAGCCGTAATGCTCGTAGCGATCCCAGTGTTCGTCGCTCATACCTTCACGCAACCAATTATCGAAGTCTTCAGGCTTGATCGGGCTGGTGTCCAGGGCTTTAAGGCCACCCTTTAAACGCAGTCGCGGAGTCTGGCCGGCACGGAGAATCAAGTCGGACGCTTTATAGCGGACGGCAGCTTCGAAGAATTTACGGAGTCCCGTGTCGGCGATGGTCTTGCCGCCGGAGCGAGCAATTTTCTGATGGGGGGTTGAAGGTCCTGACATTGAACGTATTTCTCTTCCTGCAAAAACAACATCAAATCGGTGTCAGTCCGTCAGCTTGTTTTCAGTGCGTCAGGCGAACGGGGACACCGTGTTCGTGGAGGTACTGTTTGGTTTCCTGAATCGAGTATTCACCATAGTGGAAAATGCTTGCTGCCAGGGCGGCGTCGGCATCGGTTTCGGTGAGAACCTGGCGAATGTGCTCGGGGCTGCCACATCCACCTGATGCCACGACTGGCACGTCAATGGCACTGCTCACCCCGCCGGTGATCACCAGGTCGTAACCCGTCTTCACGCCGTCGGCATCCATACTCGTTAAAACAATTTCCCCGGCACCCAGTTCAACAATGTACTGTGCCCAGGCAATCGCATCGATCCCCGTCGGCGTCCGACCACCGTGTACGTGGATCTCAAAAACAATGTCATCAGGCTGTCCATCGGGAATCACCGCATGCGGGGCAAACAAACCCTGTTTCTCACGCTCAGCCCGACGCGCTTCAAAACCGTCTCGAGCAACCCGCTTGGGGTCAATGTTGACCACCGTCGCGCAACGACCAAACCGCTGAGCCGTCTGCTTGACGATTTGAGGTGTCACCACGGCAGCGGTGTTAATGCTCACCTTCTCGGCACCGGCTTGAACCAATGCCGTCACATCGTCAATCGTCCGAATCCCACCACCAACCGTAAACGGCATAAAGCACTGCTCAGCCACTTTCCGAACCATGTCGTAAACAATGTCACGCTTCTCATGACTGGCGGTGATATCCAGAAACACCAACTCGTCGGCACCGGCTTCGTCATATTGACGGGCGATTTCCACAGGATCACCCGCATCGCGGAGTCCAAGGAAATTAACACCCTTGACCACGCGACCGGCCTTAACGTCTAAACACGGGATGATTCGGTGTGTTAACAAGGTGACAAAGTGTAACAAATCATCCCAAACTTCGCAGGCCGACGGTTGCAAAATTTATAGCAATGAACTTTTGTATACGACGATTCTCGGATTCGCCGTAAAGCCGTGTCCCTCCCGGGGCACGGGTTGCCTTTTTGCATTTGTCGAAAGGCAACCCGTACCACAGGAGTGGTACGGCTTTGAAGTGATGCTTACATATGAGCATCTCTCAGGCAATCGCTGCACTGCGTGTCGCTGACTCAAGGCGTCTTGCGTTGCGGACGGTAAGCCGAATTCTGTTAACGTCAATGACGCTGCGACCATTTCTCTAGGCCTGCAATTGCTCGCAGGCTCAAGCAACCTACCCGTCCCCATCAGCCGGAATCAACTGTGATGCACAAGGCATCGGAGACTGCTTGGTCTTGCACGCGACGGGGTTTACCTTGCCATGACTGTCACCAGCCACGCGGTGCGCTCTTACCGCACCATTTCAACCTTACCTGTGCCCGTTAAGGCCATCGGCGGTATCTTTTCTGTGGCACTGTCCCTCCCCCGCCCCCGGAAGTTAAAGACAAGTCCATGGGCGATTCACCTTGTTAGATGTTTACACCAGTTGCTTGCCTTGAGCTTCCGGGGGCGGGGGGGTGGGCGTTACCCACCGTCGTATCCTACCGTGTTCGGACTTTCCTCTGAATGATCAAGTCACCCAGCGGCCGCGACATCCGCAACGCAAGACGCCCTGAGGCGCATCGAAATATTGTATCACAAATACCGTATCACACCGTCATTTCAGGCGAGCCGACGTGTGTCACAGCGGGATTTCTGATTTAAAGCCGATTGCGGTTTAGCGCGCCTTCAAGTCCGTTGACAAAGAACGGTAATAAATGAATACAACCCGATCATCGGATTGAGCGCTTCGCTATTGATCATGAAGTTTCGTCAATCATGCCGCGCTAAACCGCAAGCGGTTTTACAATCCGAAATCCAAAAACCAAAATTTTAATTGACAACCTCCAGATCACCGATTAGGATTCGGACTTACCAATGAAACAGCAAACCACCTATTCCAACACTAACAGTGAAAGCAAAGCCCTCCTGGGCCTGCTACTACTGTCGGTGCGCGGATAGGACATTGCTGGTCCCCGAAATGAATCGGGAACAACCAAGTTAAATGCAACGCCCTGTCTGCCCACCTCATGCAGACGGGGCTTTTTTTTTTGATTTTTATGAGGTAGTCACTAACATTGCCGGACTTCGAAAAAGGATAGATGACCGGCACAACCAAGGAGACATTCCCATGTCCGACTCCCAGATGATCCGAATCTTCGACACAACGTTACGCGATGGTGAGCAATCCCCAGGCGCAACGCTGAACCTACAGGAGAAGATCGAGATCGCCCGCAAGCTCGAAGCCATGGGTGTCGATGTCATCGAAGCCGGCTTCCCCATCACCTCGCAGGGCGACTTCGATTCGGTCTCAGCCATCAGCCAGGAAATTCAAAATTCCATCGTCTGCGGACTCTCGCGCTGCGTGCCACGTGACGTGGAGCGTGCAGGCGAAGCGATCAAGAAAGCCAAGCATGGTCGTGTTCACGTGTTCTGTGCAACCAGCAAGATTCACCGTGAAAACAAACTCAACAAAGCCATCGACGAGATCATCAAAATCTCCGTTGAATCGGTCAAGCAGGCCCGCGAGTACACCGACGATGTGGAGTTCTCTCCTGAAGACGGTTCGCGGACCGAGTTGGATGTGCTGGTGGAAATCACACAAGCTGTCGTTGAAGCCGGTGCGACCACCGTCAACATTCCCGACACCGTGGGCTATGCGACGCCCGAGGAATATGGTTACATCTTCAAGTACGTCCGCGAGAAATTGCCGATGCTCGATGAGAAGGGCATCTATCTGTCATCGCATTGTCATAACGACCTGGGCTTAGCCGTAGCCAACTCCCTGGCTGCGGCGCAGAACGGTTGTCGTCAGATTGAATGCACCATCAACGGCATTGGTGAACGGGCTGGCAATGCATCACTGGAAGAAGTCGTCATGGCCATGCGGACACGCGCAGACTACTTCAAGGGCTTTACCACGCGTATCGACCCCAAAAAGATTTACCCGCTCTCACGTATGGTCTCCAACTTCACCGGCTTGACCGTGCAGCGCAACAAGGCCATCGTCGGTCAGAATGCCTTTGCTCACGAATCAGGCATTCACCAGGACGGCATGCTCAAGGACCGTAGCACTTACGAAATCATGGACCCGCGTGAAGTCGGCATTCCCGAAAGCAAGTTGGTCCTGGGCAAACACTCCGGTCGTCATGCCTTCCGTGATCGCTTAAATCAATTGGGCTATCAACCCGATGACGAACTGCTTCAACGCAGCTTCGTTGCCTTCAAGGCGCTGGCTGACAAAAAGAAGGACGTCTACGACGAAGACATCGAAGCGATCCTTGATGAGCAGATCGGACAGACCAGAGTGCTTTGGGAACTCGACCGTTTCCAGGTCACCAGTTCCAGCAACGACACCGCCATGGCGATGGTCAGCCTCAAGGACACCGCCGGTGTTCACCGCATGGAAGCGGCAACCGGCGACGGCCCGATTGATGCGATTTACTCGGCGATCCAATTGGCAACCGGCGTGACAGTCACCCTCGAAGACTACACCACCCGTGGCATCACCGGTGGTAAAGACGCACAGGGTGAAGTCTCGGTCAAGATTCGTCATCATGACCGTACCGTGCGCGGTCGTGGCCTGAGTACTGATGTGATCGAAGCCGCTG
>PAIY01000003.1 GCA_002704825.1 Phycisphaeraceae bacterium | reverse complement strand
CTGTCGTCTCGGTGCCATCTACATCAACCAATATATTCCCAGAATCACGGGTAATCGTGAAGTCCGCCAATGTCAGACCCGTTCCACCCAGCAGTTGAGCAAGCGTGGTATCACGGTCAATCGTGCCATCGTCAAATTCAAAGGTGACGCCGTCGATGGTGATGGTGTCACCGTCTTGGACATTGTCGCTGAATATCAGGGTTGCGCGTTGAGCATCAATCAGGTTGATCAAGTCTTCGACAGTATTGGTATCCTGGAGACTGGAAAGATCGACGTTAAAGACAGTGCCATCTGAGAGTGTAACGTTGAAAGACTCGGAAAGGTCGATACCGTTGCCGTTATTCAGGTCACCGAGGAGGGTGGTGCTGGTGAAAGCGCCCTGGTTGAATTCGAGAACAACGTCATTCGTACCGTCGTTAATGGTGATGGTATCACCGTCAGCAGGATTGTCGGTGAAGGTGATCGTGCCACGCTGAGCCTGCAGCAGATCCAGCAGATGTTGGACGGTTGATGCACCGGTCAGAGATGACAGATCGATGTCCATCTCCGTATCATCACTGAGCGTGAGGGTAAAGACATCATCCAGTTCGACACCATTGCCGTCGTTAAGTTCAGAGAGGGGGGTGTCGGTAGTCACACCCTCGTCGAGTTGGAAAGTGACGGTGACATCATCACCCGTACCTGCCGTCCCCTGGTCATCTGTCAACGTCAGCGTATTGCCATCAAGACTACCTGAACTGAAGGTCAGGCCTGCACGCCTGAGGTTCAGGTAAGCAATCAGGTCATCAACCGTATTGGCATTGGTCAGGTTGGACAGGTCATAGCCCATGACCGTGCCATCAGCGAACGTCACCTGGAAGGTGTTGGACAGATCAACCCCCTGGCCGCCGTTAAGCGAACCGAGTTGGGTGTTGCCATTGAAGGATTCGCCGTCAAATTCGAAGGTGACGGTATTGGTACCATCGTTGATGGTGATCGAATCGCCTTCAGCAACGTCGGTAAAATCGATGGTGGCCTGCGCAGTGTTAGACGCATGATTGTTGATCAGGTCGATGAGATCCTGAACCGAACTGTCTTCAGTCAAATTACCATTACCCAGTTCAACGTCAAAGGGTGGTGTGCCGTTGGTTCGGGTAATGGTGAAAGTGCCCAGATCAGCGTTAGCGATCCCCAGTTCACTGAGCTTGATCGTTTCTGGATCACTGGAATCAAACTCGAAGGTGATGCTTGTAAAACCGTCATCAATGGTGATGGTTTGGCCGTCGGTGGGATTGTCATCAAAGGTAATCGTGCCGCGCACCACATCACCGGTGGCCGGGGAGCTGAAGTCGCTGACCACCAGGTCACTGCTGTTGGTCAGGATCCCGGTGTTTTCCATGATATTATTGACAGTGGCGATCGGTACGAAGTCCGTACTGATCGGATTGGGGCGACTGAGCGTTGATACAGGTGTGGCAATCACCTCTTCAGGCAAACCGTCACCGTTAACGTCGATGGCATCGTAAATATCTGCTACGCCGTCAGCATCGGTGTCCACAAACGCACTAGGTGTAAAGCTCGCACCGTTGAGGTCCGACGGATCGATCGAGTACAGCAGGCTCGCATTGGTCCAGATGTCCAGGTTCGATTGGTCATCGGCATCATAGATGCTGTAAAAACGTCCCGCAGCATCGGAGGTGTAACCCATGAGGTTGCCATCCACTGCACCAAAGTCCGTCGTCAAGCGCGAACCGGTATCGGGATTGGCCTGGTCAATGAGCAGCAAGGCACGCAAACCCGAATCCGACTCTTCGATGGCAATGAGTTCGCCTTGAGCGTTAAAGTCGAAATCGACGATGTCGGTCGTCTGATCCTGCGTGTCGGTATTCACGTCATATTCGATTTGGCCACGCTGACTGACACGAATTTCTTCAAAGACGGTATCGCCGTCACTATCGATCGGGTTGATGTTGATTTCAACAAGCTGCTGTCCCTGGCCATCTGAATCATCCATTACCGCCAGAAACTCGACAAAACTGACGTTCACGGCTGATTCGAGCGAAGAAGTCAGTTCGTCAGTTGTGTTGACAAGGACGGCATCTGGATCAATGAGCTGGAGGTTTGCAAAAGCATCTGCGCTTCCCACGGAATAGGCATTAATTTCAATACCCATGTCCTGGAGGACGGTCACATCATCGCCATATTCAAGCGGGTCGCCAAAGCCAAACGGCTCCCAAATAGCATCTTCACCTTCGTCATTGCCATCCAGGTTACCCACCGTTGGCGTACCGTCAGAGAGGAACACCAACACGCCATCACCAGCAACGGTATTGCGTTGCTCAAAGACCGAAGCGGATTTCTGCAAGGCGTCTTCGTAGTTGGTGCTTGCTCCGACAAATTCACCGGCCTGAATCCCACGGAGCAGATCGATGATATCTGAAATGCCATTTCCATCAGCATCCTGTCCGGGGGTGGCAACCAAATCAATTTCTGCCGTCTCAGGATTCATATCCAGAATCTGGGCTTGGGTCCCGAATATGACAATGGAAATTTCCGATGTGTCTCCCTGCCCCTGCTCGATGAGTTGTTCATTGAGGTTGATCAGGGCTGCCAGTTCAGCATCGAGAATGGTGTTGGCCAAACCGTCACCGTTGACATCACCGACAGGAAAGGTTGCTACATCAAAGATATCTTGGTCAAGCACGGTACTGTCCGAAACATCGATAACCCAAACGGTATCAAGTTGGTCGGGGACTTCATCAGTGACTTCCTGTGCGGCCAAGGCTTTGATTGACTCGGTGATATCGTTGCCGTTTTCATCCTGCAACGTACCGACCATCTGGGCCACGCCGTTGATCGGGTTGACCTCAAAGAGCATCTGGCTGTCGGACGAACCCTTTGTACCAACGGTGTAGAGCTTGCCGGTGATGGGATCGGTTTCAATGGTGTAGATATTCTGAACATCCTCACCATTCTGAGCATCATTGGGATCCTGAATGATGCCGTGATTGATAATGGAAGTTGCCACGCCGCCGTCCGTATTGGCTGTGCGGGTGATTTCGATCAGCGAGTAATCCTTGACACCATCGCCATCGGTATCAGCCTTGTTGTCGTTGATGATGAAAATGCGACCGGTATCCGTCACCGTCATGGCCACCGGCTCGAAGTTTTCACTAATGGCAGAGAACTCACTGGTCTGACCGATTGTGGTCGTGGTATTGGGTGCCTGGCTGTTAAAGCCCACAAGGTGCAGAATGCCGTTCTCATCCGAATCCATCGAGAGAATGTCGGTGATCTCAGCACCGAACTTGTCGGTGATCTTGCCCAGGTAACGTGCTGCCGAGGCGTTTTCACGGTCATCATCAAGCACATACAACTCGGTACCGCCTTGGGCACTGGAGTTGATGGCATAAACAATGCCTGGTCCGTCAATCGTGTCCGGCGTGACTGCGATAGCGGTAAAGTCGTAGTTGTCACCCAGATCGCCGTTGACAGTCATGTTCGGCGCATTGTCAGCCAACGAACGGAAGAGTTGGTTGTTGGTTTGGCCACCATCAGCAGCCGTGTTGTCAAAGATGGCGTAATACGTGCCGTCCAATGCCGAAGCATACCCTTGCAGGCGATCGGAAATCGCGCCAGGATACGTGGCCTGGATCGAATGAGTGGGCGTGTTGACGTCAACAAAGATCAAACGACGGCGTCCTGTGGTCTGGGCATCGCTGTTAAGCGAATCATCCATGACCACCAGGCTGTTGGATTCGGAGAAGTCCATACCCGTGGATTGAATACCACTGGCACGCAGAATGTGATCGTCATCAATCGAGTAGAACCGACCGCGTGAGTCTGCTGCCAGACCGACGATATTTTGACGAACCGAGCCGACGGCTGTCCGCGCAATACTGCGGTCAAAGGCATCCTCCAGGTCGATCTGAATGAGCATGCGTTGATCACTGCCATACGCATCGTTGATGGCAATCAGGTGATTGGCCGAGTCGAATTCCATGGCCGAAATCTGCGTACCCTGGTCATCGACTTCAATGATGCTGATGAATTCAGCCACAGGTGCCGCACCACTGGCATCAATGCTCATCAAGACGTCACGCTGGGCCGCTTCGCCGAAGTTGGTCACCACCAACGCATCGGAGGTAGTGATCATCAAGCCTGCCGAATTACCGACATTATGCATCAAGCGGATGGTCTTGGCCGTTGTGGTCGAAACATCCTGAGCATAAGCCGAACCTGCAAAATCGGTATTGATCTGCGCGATCAGGCTATTCATGGTGTCATTGAGATAATCGGTAATCACGATAGCCGTGTTCGTGCCGTTGTAAATCGTTCCCTGGGCGATGAACTCGTAAGTGATATTGGTGCCGTTGCCATCATTGATTGTCAGCGTATCGCCGACCTGCGGTTGACCTGTGAAGGTGATCGTTGCAGAACCGACCGCACCGACGGCGTAGAGGTTGCCATTTTGGTCAAAGGCCAGACCGGTAACGTCATCAACAATCTGTCCGAAATCTCCCGCATTGAAGTTGGCACCTGCAAAGGTGGGGCTGGCAGCGCCTGTAGTCACATCATAGGTATAGACACCACCGTCGGAGATGACATAGAGATCATCACCATCCATGGTCATGGCCTGAATATCACTTAGGCCGGTATCACCGTCACCCACCAGTTCGACACTGGTGATATGGCCATCTTCCAGGCTCTGGATGATGCTGTAGAGTTGCAGATTGGCGCCACCGTTGTCGTTGATGACATAGGTGATGCGTGACGTGGCTGTTTCGTAGTATGCAACCGCCTGGGTATCTTCCAGCGTTTGGCTGATCGTGAAGACAGGTGCAGCAGCGGTCGTCGCGGTATAGAGATTCCAATCGCCACTGTCATCGCTGGCCACGAGTGTGAGGGTTGCACCGGCTTCGTTATACATCAGCTTACTGATGGCTGTCAGTTCGTCGGTTCCAGCGTCGACAACGGTGCCTTCATCGTTGATGTTGCTGATCGTGCCGTCAGCCGCGTTATAAGTAAAGCTGTAAATGCTATAGGTGTCATCCGAAACATCATTGGTGCCATTGTCGTTAAGCGTAATGGCATAACCACTGTTGGTCCCCAATGCGATTGCCACGCCGTTTTCAAAGTTGGCATCAAGCAAAGCCTGCTCGGCTTCCGAATGCAGGTCCATACCTTGTGTCGGGTTGCCAGCACCGACTTCGATGTAGGCTTTACCGGCAGCGTTGGTGGCGATGCGATGATTATGGGCGGTCGTGAACAGGCTCGATTCACCTGCAATGGTGTAAAGATTGCCTGAACCGTCAAAGGCCATACCGTCGAGGTTGTCAGCCACTTCACCGTCATCGGTCAAACGCGTTGAGTGCGTCTGCGGGTTGGTCAGATCGATCTGCATCATCGAACGATTGCCAGCACCGTTGGCATCGTTGTACGCCAACAGGTTGTCCTGGGCATCGAAGGCGATGGCGGAGATCGCAGTACCAGCTCCGTCGATTTCAATGAAATCAACCAGGGAGGCAGAACCGTCAGTCGTGTCAATGGCCAACAGCAGGTCACGGTTGTTACCCGCATCGTCATAGTTGCTGACTGTCAGACCAGAGGAGGTGGTGGACAAGTCTGTCGAAGCAAAATCTGAAATATCATCTACGTGCATCAGACGAATCTTGCTGCCACTTGCTGTGGAGGTGTTGATGGCCACCACGTCCGGATTCTGTTCACTGATACGTGCAATTAATGCCGCAATGGTCTGGGAAACGGTATTACCCAGTTCCACACCCACATTACCACCAACATAGTTCGTGCCATGAGCATAGAACTCATAAATCACATTATTGACACCATCATTGATGGTCAATGTATCACCAGCAGCAATCGCATCGGTAAACTCAATGGTCGCCGTTCCCACGGCACCGGTGGCGTAGAGATTGCCATCACTGTCAAAGGCCAGGCCTGAGACCGAATCGACAATGCGCATCACATCGTCATCAGCAAAGTCACTGCCGACTTGTGTGAAGGCTGATGTACTGCCGTCGGAAGTGTAGATGCCGGTATTGCCATCAGTGTCTTGTGCAATGACGTAGAGCAGATTGTTGTCACTGTCATACGCCATCGAACTGATGTTCGACAGGGCGCCAGTGCCATCGGTGATATTGCCAACCAGTGCGGTACCGGTGATTTGTCCGGAGGCATCACGGGTGATGCTGTGCAGTTCAAGGTTTGTGCCGTTGTCGTTTACCACATATCCCGTCAAACCATCCGCAGACATCGCCATGGCCAGCACATCATTATTAGCCGGTACAGCATTAAATGACACCGCACCAACGGTCGTAAACGCATAAACTTCACCGTCAGTATCAGCCTGGATGCTGAAATACTGGCCCTGGGCGTCGGTAGCCAGGCCGATCATGTTGTCGGCCATGATGCCTTGTTGGGTCAATGCAACCGACAGGCTGCTGGGGCTCACTTCGCTGAGCATCACCAGGCGATAGCCGTTGTCGGTGGTGTCCAGTCCAATCAGTTCGCCGTAGACGTTGTAGGTCAGCGCGGAGATGGATGTGCCGGTTTCGTCGATTTTCACTTCGCCGTCACCGACGTTGGTCACATTGGCTTTGACATCTTCAGCGTCGACGTTTTCGAGGTTGATGGAGACCAGCCAGTCGGTGCCATCGATATTGCGAATGCCCTGGAGCGTGTTGCCATCGACAGCAACCAGCGCATTAAACGTGTCGGTCATGGCGACGTTGTTAAACCACAGGGCGATGGCGTCTCCATCTGCTTGGCCATCAGCCAGATCGCCACTTCCGTTGAGTGCAAACGTATAGACGCTTTGCTGACCATTGACATCAACATCATCAATGGTGCCGATGACATACAGGCTGCTGCCATCTTCTGAAAGCGTCAGGGAATTAACGTCCAACAATTGCTTGCCGTCACTGTCAGTCAGCACAAAGGTCGTACCGACGCTGTCGATGGCACCATCCACGATATTGACCTGTGTCAGACGATAAGCACCGGTGTTGGTGTCCTGGTCCAGTGCCCATACGGTGTGGTCGGAGCTGGCAGAGGCGTTCTCAGCCGCTGCGATGGCAATGGCGTTATCGAGATTGAATGCACTGCCGGAGATGGCAACGTTGGGTGCATCGGTACCCGCATCGGTATAAGTCGCATTGGCCGGGTTGATACGGATGAGTTTTTCGTATCCGTCAAAGTCCTCGACGATACCAAAGAGCATCGTGCCGGTGTTATCCCAAGCCAGCGAGGAGATCTCGGTGGTGACAATATCGGCGTCATCGTTATACGCGGTGACAAAGCCCATATCCGTGGCAAGCCCGGTGCTTGGATCAACGGTAAACAGAACCCGCTTGCCATAATCGACATCGTCTTCATCGACCGGGTACTCACCGATCACATACAGCAAACCATTTTCAGGGTTGGCATCCACACCGGTGATATTGACAATTAAAGTACCTTCCGAATCGCTGATCTGGTTGATCAGGTCAAAGGAGAGAATCGCTCCGGATGTGGAATCGATATTGACCTTGTACAGCAGGCTTGTCTGGCCACCTGTTGCCGAACGAATGGCATAAACCTGGCCAGCAGAGTTCACCGTCAGATCGGCAATATCATCAAAGGCTGCACCAAGCCCGCCATTAAACAGGCCCTGTGGGACAAAGCTGTTAAGCGAACTGTAAAGTCGTGTTTGAGTCGTTGTGTCAGCAAGGCTGAAGTATCGACCATTGCTATCGACCGCAAAGCCCATGAGATTGCTCAGATCGCTATCTGCTGAGGAACCTTGCAAGGAGTTTTCCGTGTCATCAAGATTGATCTGAATCAGACGGCGTCCGGCTTCCTGTGAATCGTCAAAGCCAAGCAGTTCGCCTGTGGGGCTGGTTTCCAAGGCAACAATATGCGTATCTTCCCCGTCGATTTGGATAATACTGCTGTAACTACCGACTTCGTCGACCTGTGCAGAAGACATGTCAAGCGTCACCAGGCGATCCTGCCCGTCATCCGTATTACGCAGGATGGCATAGAGCACATCACCAGCCTTGGAGAAACTCACTGCTGAAACGGTATCGGTAACAGCATCACCGTTGCTATCGGTCAAGGTCCCAATCTCGCCTGCAAGGGCATTGGTTTGACTGACGGTAAAGAGGCTTTGTTGCACATCTGAGGACATCAGGCGTGAGACGCTGGTGGAGTTGCTGATACTAAAGAGATTGCCGTTATTATCGACTGACAGGCCAACCAACTCATCACCGATGTAAAGGGTATCAGGGATGGTGTAGTAAACGCTGTCTTCTGACGGATTTTCAAGGTCCACACCGATGATCTGACGCTCTGTAGCCGATGAGATACCGGTGGCAATGGCCACAAGCACCCCATTGCGAATATCAGCAGACACAATGGTTGGGTTGATTTGCGTCCCGGTACCATCACGGCTTGAATTCACTTCGATCGCCCCAAGGTCGACAATGCTGCCAACCGCGGTGCCGTCATCGATCGCGTTGTCGGTATCAATGGTGATCAGGTGATGGGTTGAATCCACAGCACTTTGGGTTACGGCATAGAGCACGCTGGTATCAGCATCGGTATCGATCGCAAAGCTGACGATCCTGCCATCCAGATCGGTCAATGCCACGCCGCTGCCGTTGGCTTGGGCACCACCACCGGTTGCCAGGGAGCTGACATCGCTTACAGTGAATAGTCGCGTTGTGGGGGTTGCATTGCTCACGCGCCAGTTGTTGATTGCGCCGTTGTTGGTGACGATAAACAGGCTGCCACTATCATTGTCTGCCAGGCCATTAATCTGATCTCCGGAAAGTGCGCTGGTGAGAATGCGTGATTGAGCAGGATCGGTCAAATCCACCGATACGAGATACTGGCTGGTACCCGACTGGTGGATCCCCATCAGTGTGCCGTTGTGCAGCGTGACCTGTGAGACAGTCATATTCTCCTGGGTCAATTCGTTTTGGATGCTGTTGGTGCTGCTTGATGCACTGATGTAATCACCAGTGACATCGTCGAAGCTGACGGTCACCAGGAACTGTCCGTTGGTGGTGGTTACTTCGTCGTTGCGGATCAAGAACAATTGGTTATTTTCGTTGTCCCAGGTCATACCCGCAAAAGAACTGTTGCTGGTGTTGTAGCTGGTGGTCTGGTCATAAAACAGACTCGTAAGACTGGTGAAGTCCACCGTATCTGGATCCAATGCTGTGGCTGCATCGATGGCATAAAGATTGTAACTCGTGGAATTATCAATACGCCCCAGAACAATCAGTCGCTCAAATGTCGCATCGTAGGCAATGCCCTGTATGCCGTTCAGACCGGTGATATCAATGAGTGTTTCAACGCCGGTACTGTCGATATGGTAAATCTCGTTATCATCCGTCAGAACGTACATGGCGTTGGTCGTTCCGGGGACTGCTGCAACCTGCACGATGGTCATGTCATCGAGAATGCCCGAATTGACGGTGGTGCTATCGAGCAGATCATCTGCCGAGTAACCATTGACAAACAACGTGTTGTTATTGTTCGACTCAATGGCGGTTGCAGCGAGAATGGCATTGCCTGAAGCATCGGTAAGCTGACCGATGAGGTTAAAGTCTTCGACGGTCCCATCCACATCGCGGGTGATTTCGTAAAGATCGATCGCGTTACCATTGTCGACCATGGCAAAGACACGCTGGCGTTGATTGGCATCCAGGGCGTCGGTAACCACCACGTCAATCACGTCGTAAAGTGTATCGGCCTGCCCAAGGCTGGTGTCCGGCGCTAGCGTCGAGGAATCAACACCGACGGTCCATAAACCATTGCTTGAAGGATTTATGTCCAAGCCGGTAATATCGATGATGCTGTTAAACGTGTTTGAACCGATGATCTGCCCGATGTTCTCGGTGCCCGAAGCACTACCGTCGGCATCGCGTTGAACCTGCTCAAGCGTAAAGCCTGTGTCATTGTTGGTGACAATGAACGTTGAACCTGATGTGCCAATGGTTAAGGCAATGACGTTCATGATGCTGCCGAGGGTGCCCGAGTCACCATTTTCAAGGCTGGGCAATTGCGAAAAACTATCCGACTGCCACACCTGAGAATTAGCGTCATCGGTTGAATACACGCTATAGACACGACCGTCAGCATCAATGGCCAGGCCGTTGAGTTGGGAATTGATCACACCCGCAGCCAGACGTTCTTCAACGCTGCCATCCAGTTCGACGAAGACCAGTTCGCGTTGTATGTCATTGACATCCGTTTGATCATCGCGATAGGCAACCAGGGTTCCTGTGCCAAAGGTGTCAAGGGCGGTGATGTGGATAGCTGATGTCGTACCTTCAATGTCAAAGACGTCGCTCGAATCGGAAGAAGGGATTTGGTTGACCGTTGCAAAATTCACCAATTGATCGCCGTTGTTGGTTCGACGGACACCATAGAGATTCAAGTCACCATCTTCATCCTCGGCAAAGCTCAAAGCCGTAAATTGACTGGTGGTGGTTGCACCACTGACGGTCACTTCCGATGCCGTGATGGTGTAGGTGTCATCATTAGAGAAGGTCAATTCAAAGAGCATGTCATTGCCGTCTGCAATGCCGTCACTGTTGCTGTCGACCTGGCCGATGAAATAGACCTTGTTGCCATTGCTGACATGCGATTCGATCGCCTGGATATTGAGGATATTCACCTCGTCAGTGGGCGCGTCCTCACCAGCGTCACCATCATGATCAAACGTCAGGCTGCCGAGCTTGGTGAAACTTTGAATCGCACCCCCATTGGAGTTGCGAACCGCTTCATAGATGGCGGTCGTACCGTCGGCTTCGTTGACCACAGCCAGAAGGCGATCCCCCGTGGTGACCGTCAATGCGGTGACATCATAAGCGTCAAGCAGGTCGCCCCCGCCTTCGATGTCACTATCAACAGAAACCTGCGGGACCAGGTCAAGCGTGCTTGAAATCAGTGAGGGGTTGATGACCGCATTGTCATACACCGAGTAGAACAGGAAACGTTCATCGTTGGCAAGACCGTCGGTGTTGTCAGCAACTGCACCATCCTCCGAGTCCGCTTGCGAATCGCTTGGGGAGACGGCGATCGAGCGGTCGATGCGAATGAGCATGTCCTGGCTGCCGATGCGCACGGTAGCATAAAGCACGCCGTTCTCTGCACCATTGGACTCATCAATTGCCGTACCAGTCACATCGTCATTAAGCACGCCATCTGCAAAGACCACGACATTCACTGCCGATGCCACTGCTGTGTTGGAGTTAATGCGGAAGACTTCGCGCGTACCACCGCTATTGACAGTGGGGCGTGTGGCCACGACATAAAGATCGCCTGTGGATTCAAGCTCGATGGATTCGATTTCAGAGACGTTACGTCCCTGGCTGTCCTGGATCGCACCGATGACGGTTTGCGATTGGATTTCACCATTGACACGGGTGAAGCGCACCAGGAAATTCGTGCCACCGGATTCAACCACCCCCCAGGCCGGTGAGTCGGGGTCGGCATCGACAGCAATGGCGGTAAGGTTCACGCTTGAACCATAGTCGCCAAGCACTGCTGCCAGCGGGTTGGGATCGTCCGATCCATTGCTGGTGTACAGGGCATGGTTGAGCAGTGAGTCGATGTAGACTGACAGGAAGTTACCAGCCGCGTCGACGCCCAGGCCGGTGACATCATCCGAGACTTCACCGACGATTTCTTCAAAGCTCAATGTTTCACTGGAGACGTTGCCTATGACCGTGACCGCACCGCTGGAACGGTTGATTCGGTAGAGCACTTCATTGGAGACGGCATAGGCCAGACCGGTCGTCGGGTCGATGGCATAGGCGTCAGGATTGTTCAGTCCCGAGGGATAGTTAACCAGCTGGGATTGGATATCGTTCTGGAGTGTTGCTGCCTGAATGATGGCTTGAACCGTGCCATCGGTATCGGGTTGCCCATCGGCATTGGTGGTATCCAGCTGAACGAGTTGGATAACCTGCCGTGTGGTGGCATTGGTGCCTGAGCCGGATTGGATCTGGCCGACATTGATGCCGAACGTGGTGCCGTTGCCCAAAAGGCCCATGCTCGCGATGGCCTGCATATCAATCTGGTCGGTACCATCCTCCGTGGCCAGAATAATGCTGCCTGTAAGCGGATCAAGGATACTCATCAATGCGCCGCTGAGTTCATTCAGAGAGAAGGGCGTCACACCGTCTGCGCCACCGACACCACCCAGTACGTCGATGCCGTCTTCGATGTTGTCGCTGCCTGCGGCCGAGTCTTCACCGTAGATGGTGCCCGGCAGGTCGCCGAGATTGACCACCTGTCGCAGATTGCCAAATTCATCCGGTTCAAGTCGGACATCAGCACCGATGAGTTCCACGATGGTATCGCCGGTGATCACGACGCGGATCGTGACGCCTTCGCCATCCGGGTCGGTCGGATCAGGTGCTTTGAATTCGAAGATATCGCCGCCGACTAACGTGGTGAGCAGGACGCGTGGTTCAAGCGTTTCAAGCTCATGGTTGAAGATGGTCGGAACGGCTTGCCGTTTGCGAAGCAGATTGCGAAAGCTCTTGCGTAATGACTTCCTGTTGTGACGCTGTTGAGCCGATCGCTTGATCCGTCGTGGCATGTGGAACTCCCTGTAAAGAACGGATGGTTGGTTCTTCAAAAGTCAGATGAAAACTGGATCTCGGGCAGGGAGGCTGAATGGTGGGCGGGGTATTCAGTTGGGCTGGGTGTTTCTCTCTCTGTCACCTGGATCCGACATTGCGTCAATTGGCCCCTGTCGTAAAAAACTCATGACAGTTCACGTTGCGAGCCGATTGTTTAATCATCTGACGCGGCAATCTTGCGACTACCTTTTGTTAATGATTACAAAGTAACTGCGCGGCAAGGTGTTGGAAGGTTGACCTCCCAACACCTGCCGGTTGTTTTGCAGTTATCAATTACCTGATTCAAAGGCGAACCAGGATTTGGGGCAAAAATAGGTGGGTTTACTTCTTGCTGTCTTCCTTGGCAGCATCAGTCTTGGCTTCGGAAGCCTTGGCCGAAGCAGCGGCCTGGGCGGCAGGAGCAGCCACGCGACGCTTGCGTTCTTCAAGTTCAAGACCGCCGTAGGTTGCTTCGTAACGAGCAACGGCCTGGCCAAGTGCGATTGCAAGACGCTTGGCAGCCCAGGGGTTCAGAACCATGCGCTGGTCGATTTTCAGACGAGCGACGTTCTGACCAGCCGGACGCAGCGGACCTGCAAAGTCAAGATTGAATTCTTCAGCTGAACCCCAGACGCGGACGGTGGTGCTGTAGGTCACCGGCGTGTTGGATTCGTCAATCTGAAGTTGGACTTTGCTGTTGGGCTGCTGGTTGGCAGCTGCAACGGTTTCGATCGTGTCCGACTGCTGTTCTTCTTTGTTAGCCATCAATAAGTACCTCGTAAAAGTGTGAAAAGGATAGTAAAACGCTTAGGGTAAGTTACTTGTACAAGATCGGAGTGTCAAATATCCACAGGCGGTTCTGGGGCCAAAATTCGCGCTTTGTTCGCATTCTGGATAATTGTCTTTCCAACTTGGGGTTAGTGTCTCTTCCGTCGTGCACTTTGCGTGCTTGGGTGGCTTGCTCGAGCCGCTGTGGGGTGTCATTTAAGACGCGCAGCTCAGGTAGGTTGTGTTTACTGTAATCGGCTCAGCTTGGTCCTGTCAACAACAAAATTGCAATCAATCCTGAAATTTTTGCAGAATCAACCGTGCTCCATTCCATTTAAATGACAGCTTATCCACAGTCGACTTTAAGTTTCATCACCGCGGCAAGGACTTGTCCAGTTCCTCATCATGCTTGAGTACCTGGGCGCGGCTGTCAAAGGCCAGGTTCTGAGCCTTCTTTTGTGCCATGTCAAAGACACGTTTGAGCCAACGCGGCAACGGCTTGTGATTGCCTGTGTAGCGCATCCGCATCACCTTGCTTACGCGTGTTGAATATTTGATCAAAAGATCGTCTTCAAGACTCACGATGTTTCGTGCACTGCCTGGATCACCCTGGCGACCGGATCGGCCATACAACTGGCGGTCCACACGACGGGCTGAGTGACGTTCGGTGAGAATGACATGCAGACCACCCGCTTCACGGACACCTTTGCCCAGTTTGATGTCGGTCCCGCGTCCTGCCATGTTCGTTGCAACGGTCACTGCGCCTTTCTCACCAGCACGTGAGACAATATCAGCTTCGGCTTCGTGATGTACCGCGTTGAGTACTTCATGATCAATCTTGGCGAGATTCAATAGCTCACTCAATCGTTCGGAAGACTCAATCGATCGCGTACCCACCAGCGTGGGTCGGTTTTGCTTACGCATCTGCTTGATCTCTTCGACCACCGCATGCCAACGGTCATCCGAATATCTGAAGATCAAATCCGGCAGCATCTTTCGCTGGATCGGGCGATGCGTCGGGATCACGCGCACCGGCAGGCTGTACGTTGCTTCCAACTCAGGTATGGCCTCGGCAGCGGTCCCTGTCATGCCCGACAGATGTGGATACATGCGGAAAAATCGCTGGAAACTCAGGCTTGCCAGCGTGTCACGATCTGCGGTGATCTCCAGATCATGCTTGGCTTCGACAGCCTGATGCAGACCGTGTTGCCACTGGCGGTCTTCCATGAAACGACCCGTGTATTCATCGACAATCACGATCTTGTCATCATGCAGCTGATACTGATCGCCGGGGAAATAGCAGTGTTCTGCAGTCAATGCCTGCTCGACCATTTCATCACGACGACGCGGGGACCGCCAGAAGGCCTTGTCCTTGTCATCCTCGGTCAGCAGGGCTTCGAGATTTTCGTAACCTTCATCGGTGAGTTTTGCTTTGCGTTTGCGATGCTCAATGATGAAGTCTTCATTGGGGATCAATGCCATCGCCAACTCACGGGCACGCAGATACAACGGAGCCTGCTCATCGGTCCCACGGTTGTTGGCAATGATCAACGGCGTCACCGCTTCGTCAATGAGCACCGCGTCCAATTCATCAATCACCGCAGTAAACAAGCCCGGGATCAACACCTGATCCGCTGCCTGCGAACCAATTCGCGAACCATAGGTCTTCCAACGTGCTGAAATGGGATCGAGAATCCGGCCGAGTTTCAGTTGGTCTCGCAACCAGTCTGCAACCAGTTCTTTCTGGGTCAGATACACGATCGGCAAGCGATACAGCCCGCGACGTTCAGCTTCCTCCGTCTCACCGGTAATGCCCTTGGCTGATAAGCCACATCGACGGTAAATCGGCATGCGACTTTCCGCGTCACGGCTGGCCAGATAGTCATTGACGGTGATCACATGCACCGGGCGACGCAGCCAACCAAGCAGGGAGGCCCCGACCGAGCAGGTCAGCGTTTTACCTTCACCGGTGACCATTTCAATGATCTGGCCATGGTAAAGACCCAATGCGCCCATCACCTGGACTTTGTAGGGATTTTCACCCAACTCACGTTTGGCAACTTCACGGACAATTGCCGTGCCCGCCACGAGTTGATCGTCATCAATCTTCCGTGTCGCAAACACCCCGCGAATCTCAGCGATGCGGCTATCAAGCTGCTCATCGGTGAGGTCTTTGAGTGAAGGCTCCATCGCCAACACGGCATCAGCCTGGCGGTTGAGCAAAGCCATCCCCTTACGCGACTTTTTAATGCGCGTGATCCAACGACCGGCTTTGGCATCAAAACCGCGCGGCTGCTCCACATGGCGACGGCGAATACGCAACGTCGTCCACAAAGCAAGATCGGATTGGACTGGTGTCTGACTCATATACAGGTGGGCTTTCTCCCGGGCATGACATCATACCCGAAACCTGTAACGGGGCATAGGTTGGATAAACGTTTTAAGACAGGTCACCACTGATGAACACAGATATTGCAGCAACCGCCAAAGCTGTGTCGCTCCCGCGGCACGGGTTGTCTTGAGAACACAATGCAATGTATCACCGTAACAATCCGGTGTTTTCAGTGATTTCAAATCTGTGTTGATCTGTGTGCATCTGTGGCAAAATTGCCTGGTAAACCAATCACTCACGCATCCCCGAGTTTATCACCCGTCAGATGCATGAACACATCTTCGAGTGTCGGTTGACCAACGGCGATGCGTTTGATGCGGTTGCCGAATTCTGTGGCGATTCGCGCAACCTGTGTCGGGCCATCCTCACATTCCATGAGCAGGCGCCCGTCAATGACATTGATAGGATGCTCGGGATAAAGCTGCTTCATGTCCGCTGCCAGTGATTGGCAGGAATCACTGTCAATCTGAATCACATCACCGCCAATCTGCTGTTTGAGATGGTCTGGTGTGTCCACTGCCACAAGTTCACCCTTGTGAACGATGGCAAGGCGGTCACATTTTTCCGCTTCATCCATCAGGTGCGTGGTCATGAGAATGGTGATACCAAGATCGTTGCGGAGTCGCGTGAGATGCTGCCAGATATCACGCCGAGCAGCCGGATCCAGACCGGTGGAGGGTTCGTCGAGAAGTAACAATCTCGGTTGATGCAACATGGCCTTGGCGATTTCAACGCGACGCTTCATACCACCGGAGAAGGTTTCGACGAAGTCATTGGCACGGTCGCTGAGAGTCACCGCTTTGAGCGCGTCCAGGGCAGCCTGCTTGAGTGTCGAACCAGACATGCCATAGAGATGCCCATGATGGATGAGGTTTTCCATCGCTGTGAGTTTGACGTCCAGAGACGGACTTTGGAAAACGACACCGAGTTGTTGGCGGACCAGCTGGGCCTGGCTGAGAATGTCGTAGCCTGCAACACGAACTGTGCCACCCGACGGATGCAGTAGGGTGCTGATAATTTGGAAGAGGGTGCTTTTCCCGCTTCCGTTGGGGCCGAGAATGCCGAAGATTTCTGCATCATTGACCTGCAGGCTCAGACCTTTGAGCGCGGTAACCGGCTCCGTGGAAGTCGATTGTGTTTTGGCTTTTCGGCTTGGGCGTCTTGGCGGGTAAACATGCTTGACATCCACGATATCCACCGCAGGAATACCGAGGGGGGACGTGGCAGGGGACTGCGGGGTTCGGGCAGCTTCCATACTGGCCTGACTCATGAGGGAAACTTCGCTTTCGTATCAGACTACCTGATTAAACAGCATCGCCAAAAAGACCGCAGGTAAATAGATCAGAGACGAGAAGAACGACCAGCGTGCTGCAGCACGATCGCGCTTGATGGCCATCCATATCGTCGTCCCAAGGTAAAGGACGCCCAAGGTCAGGGCAAAGACGAAATACACATTGCCCGCAACACCGATGATGGTCGGGAACAAACCCAAAGGCAAAAGCACCGCAGCACCAAGCACCGCTTGGCGGAATGTGCTCAAGCCCGTCGGATCTTCCACGGGTAAAACCTTGATCCCGCCGCTGGCATAATCATCACGGTACAACCATGCGATCGCCAGAAAGTGAGGCAACTGCCACATGAACATGATCGCAAACAGCAGCATCGCAGATGGGGTCACCGAATGAGCCGCAGCAGCAGCACCCATCACCGGCGGCAGTGCGCCAGGCACCGCACCCACAATCGTGGAGATGCTGTTAACTCGTTTCATCGGCGTATAAACCAGGCAGTAGCTGATGATCGTCCCCGCGGACAACAGCGCACTGAGATACCCACAGGCAACCCAGAGAATGGACACACCAAGCGTCGAAAACACCAGGCCAATCACCATCGCGGAGATCGGATGAAGCCGACCCGCTGGCAACGGACGCTTGGCGGTACGCGGCATCAGGGCGTCAGTGTGCTTCTCAATCACTTGATTCAAGGCACTGGCGCCCATGCACGACAGGGCGACCCCCAGCAGCATCCACATCATGACCACGCCCTGAAGCTGCATCACATTGCCCAGGCTGCGCATCTCCATGACATCACGCGATGCCATGACAAAGCCGATCGATGCGGTGATCATCACCATGATGGTGATACGCACCTTGGTCAGCGTCATGAAATCGCTGCGGGTGGGAATCAACGGTAAATCCTGATCCTTGACCAGTGACAGAATGTTGGCAGGAATCTGTGTCATGCAATGGCTCCTGTGCCTGATGCTTGAACCGATTGAGATAAGGTGTCACGAGGTGTCGCGGCTGTGTCAGCATAAATCTGGTGATTGGCCAGATAACGCAAACGCATCATGCGAATTTGAATCAAAGTTGCCAAGCCTAGAAAGACGGCACCGACAAACTGATGTGCAGTGGAAATCTCAGGATGCTTACCCGTCCAGATCACCAGCATGCCAAGGGTCAGTTGGACCAGCAGCAAACCCAGCATCGCCATCACCGGCCTGGAGAGATTCGGCAGACTTGAGATCGAATCTTTCAAGGCCTTGACCAACAGCAACACATGCACGATCACAGCGATTGCCCAAAGCCGATGAGCCGTATGCAGGTACACATGCCAGAGTTTGAAGTGGACCACGTCGCCATTTTTGTCATGTTGGACATCAACTTCATGTTCAATGATGGCATCATCAAGTTGCTGTTGAGAAGTCGGGGGGACCAAACTGCCATAAAACGTTGGGAAGTCCGGCACGCTCAGTCCGGCACCGCTATGTCGCATCGCAGCGCCCAGTGACAGTTGAACCAACAACACGCCCAACAGTATCCAACCCATTCGCACCGGCTTGGCGAGTTTACCTGCATCGACATCCGCAGCAGGCTTATCCAACCAGCGTTTACCCAAGGCCGCACAGGCCAGAATGACAAAGCAGAAATACAACTGCCCGAGTATGCCATGGACAATGCCGAAGCGCCAGTCGATTTCAGTCACACGAATCCCGCCAAGAATGCCCTGGATAATGACCATCACCAGAAGACCTGTGCCTAACCATGACATCCATCGTCGGTTCTTCTCGGTGATCCATAACCAGACACATAAAATGATTGCCATGAATCCGACACCGCTGGCCCAGAGACGATGAGTGTGTTCCCAGAAAACGCCGCCTTTCCACATGGAGATAGGAAAGAGGAACATGTTGTAATCAAAAGTCTGAGGCCAATCGGGGACCGCCATCCCTGCGGTTTTACTGGTCACCGTACCACCCAATGCCAATAAACCGAGAACGGCTATGACACTTAACATGGCAAAACCATAGAGCAGCGGGCGATACACAGGCATCGCATGTGTATGAGACGAAGGATTGGATTGTTGCGTATCGTTCATGAGGTAAATTTGTCTTAAAGTCTTTAAGCGTCCATGCATGCAGACATTAACCACAGCATGATACGCGGTATTGAACCATTTACCAACAAAAGACACAAATCAAATAATATCGAGCCGATAGCTGTATTTTTAATGCAAGGTCAGGTAGCAGGGCGATATACCAAAAAGTCTGACTTGCTCCGAAGTTTAAAAGTGCTACAATTTGCCACGATGTATCAATCACAAACCATCATTATTGCCAGCATGATGATTAGCACTCCGCAACCGCGGTAGGGCCTGTGCTGCAATTCTGAAATCAAAACAGAACTCACAACCCTGCTGCAAAGCAGGGTTTTTTTGTTACCTTATCCGTCCGCAAAACCAAGATGGAACTTTGAAAATGACTGATTCACAACCTTCTTATGTCGAAATCTACGATACGACCCTACGCGATGGCACGCAGGGCCAGGGTGTCAATTTATCCCTGGTCGACAAGCTCAAAATTACCGAACACCTCGACGGCATCGGCGTAGACTACATTGAAGGTGGATACCCGCTGTCCAATCCCAAGGACGTGGCATACTTCGAACAGGTTCAGGAACTGAATCTCAAACATGCCAAGGTCTGTGCGTTCGGCATGACCCGTCGTCGCGGTATCAAAGCCTCCGAAGATGTCGGCATGCAGGCTTTGGTCAATTCCAAAGCACCCGTCATCACCATCGTTGGCAAGACATGGGATCTGCATGTCGATGAAGTCCTGCGCGTCAGCCGAGAAGAAAACCTGGAGATGATCAAAGACTCCGTTGCCTTCTGCAAGTCCTCCGGTGCCGAAGTCTTTTACGATGCGGAACACTTTTTCGATGGCTTTAAAGCCAACCCGGAATATGCCCTGCAAACCCTGCAGGCTGCCATCGACGGCGGCGCGACCCGTTTGATCTTCTGTGACACCAACGGCGGTTCGCTACCCAGTTGGATCATGCAGACCGTCCGTAAAATTCAGGAACAACTTGATCTTCCTACCCAAGTCAAACTCGGCATCCATACGCATAATGACGGTGGGCTGGCGACCGCCAACTCACTGGCAGCGGTCGAAGGTGGGTGCCTGCAAGTCCAGGGCACCATCAACGGTATCGGTGAACGCACAGGCAATGCAGACCTCATCACCGTTGCTGCCAATCTCCGTTTGAAGATGGGCGATCGCTTTACCTGTCTTGCAGAAAATGCGCTGCCCAAACTCACGGAGACCAGCCGGTATGTGTATGAACTGGCCAATCTCAGCCCGCAGTCCGGTCAACCCTATGTCGGCACCGGCGCCTTTGCTCACAAGGGTGGCATGCATGTTCATGCGGTCCAACGTGTGGCTCACAGTTACGAACACGTGAGTCCCGAATCGGTGGGCAACACCCGCCGCATCCTTGTCAGCGAACTCTCGGGCGCCAGCAACATCGCTGCGACACTCGGTGAGAAATTCAACATCTCAGACAACCGTGAGATGCAACGCAAGGTGCTGGAAAAAATCCAGGATCTTGAGCATCAGGGATACCAGTTTGAAGCGGCAGAAGCCAGCTTTGAATTACTGCTCCACGAAGTGATGGGGACGAAAAAGTCCTTCTGGCAAATGGATCACTATCGCTGCGTCATACTCAAGCGTGATCACGAACCGACCACCACCGAAGGCATCGTCAAGATGACTGTCAACGGCCAGGTCGAACATCACGTGGCAGAAGGTGACGGCCCGGTCAATGCGCTGGACGGTGCTTTGCGTAAGAGTCTTGTCCCGCATTACCCGCAGATCAAGAACGTCCATCTGGATGACTATAAAGTCCGCGTGGTCAACCCCACCGCCGAGTCCGCTGCCAAGGTGCGTGTCATTATCACCTTCCGCACGGAAGTCAATGGCAAGCGTCGTATGATCAACACCATCGGTGTCAACGAAAATATCGTGGACGCTTCATGGGAAGCCATCACCGCTGCGTTGACCTACCATTTGATGGAAACCGCCTGAACACGTTACACTGGTCATTCCCTTATTCGCAGACGTTTGCTTTACAAGCATCGTGGAGAATTATTATGCGCTCAATGAGTTTAACACTCACTTTATGCCTTATTTTGCTGACGACTTTAAACCAGCGAGCTTTCACCAAGACAGCCTTCGTCGATGGTCCGATGCAAGACATGCAAGGCTATATCCTCACCGAACAAGACAAAGAAATAAAAGTCGAAACGCGTCCCACAGGATCGATTGCATTCTGGATCAAAACCGACAAAACGTACGGCGGATCAGCCGATTTTCCCAACGTTAGAATCCCAATCATCACGGTTGAAGGTTTGTACGAAATCCGCATGCAGGCTGCCAATGGTCGCGTGATGCTCATCTGGCAGTGGGATAAAAAAGTCCGAGGCGTTGACAACCTCAACATTCAAATCCCGAGTCTTCCCGGGCCTGCCTGGTATCACGTGGCTTATCGCTGGGATGCTGCCAACGGTGTCTTTACGGGCTATCTCAACGGCACACCACTGCGTCTGGAAGGAACCAAGCTTGATCCATGGCGAATGGGTTATGCAAAGCAGTTGACACTTCACCAGTCACCACTTGCCTATGCTGACACCTACAACTCAACCCAATGTGAATCAACAGAAGAATTACTCAAAAACCTGCCTGAGAAATATCGTGATAGTTTGGCTGAGAATCTGGGAGGCAAGTTCAAACCAACCGTCGACATTGCCAGCCGCAAAGGGCACGAACTTTACAGCTTTGCCATGACCAAACCTGCGGACACAAAGGGCTGGATCATGGAAGGGCCGGGCAAAGTCAGCTATGACGAAAACGGAATGACAATGGTCTCCACCGCTGCCAATGACAATACGGAAATCAATGGGCATATCGTCTATTGGATGCCCCATGATTTGCCGGAGAATTTCGTCGCCCAATGGACGATGCAGCCCATCTCTGAAGCCGGTCTTTGTATTACGTTCTTCGCCGCCAAAGGTGTCAACGGCAAAGACATCTTCGACCCCAGCATCAAAAAGCGCGACGGTGCCTTCAAGCAGTACATCAACAGTGATATCAACTGCTATCACTTCTCCTACTATGCCAACACCCCGTTTAACCCCGGCCGTATTACCACCAACCTCCGCAAGAACTCCGGCTTTTATCTGGTCTCCAATGGTGCACCCGGTATCACCCCCGGCAGTACCGACCCGCATCAGATCATGATGATGAAAGACGGCGGACACATCGTCGTCAATGTTGATGGCAAAACGATTCTCGACTTCACCGATGACGGCAAAGCCTATGGCCCGATACACGCTGGCGGGAAAATCGGACTTAGACAAATGCGCTGGATGAAAGCCTGCTATCGTGATTTGAAGGTCTATCAGCTTAAATAGACATTCTGATATCCAACCTTGAGGTTTACGGAAGTAATCAATGATCCCTCTAAATATTGCAGCTATTATTCCGGTCTATAACCGTCAATATTTGATCATTGACGCAATTAAAAGCGTTTTGAATCAGACCTTGTTGCCAAAATACTTAATCATAGTCGATGATGGTTCTACGGATGCGACAGTATCCCAGATTGAACATTGGTTCAAAACAAACCCAGCTGACATCCCAATCAAACTTATCAAACAGAAAAATGGTGGTGCATCCAGCGCGCGTAATCATGGCGTATGTGAAGCCGGTGATTGCCAGTTGATTGCATTTTTGGATTCAGACGACCTGTGGCCTGATGATTATCTACAATCAGCCATTAAACTGTTTGAAGACAATCCTCAGCTTGTTGCAGCATCGTCTAATCGTATCGATAAGGATTATGTAAAGAACGTAGAATCAATACACAATCATACCGAAATTACCAGGAATACCACCAGTTATATATTCACCCGGGGATCTCCAGGTACACCAAACACAGTACTCCTTAAAAAAGCCTTCGAAAAGGTTGGCGGCTACGATGTATTGCAGATGTGTGGCGAAGATTATCAGTTATTTTTGAGAATAAGCCTCTTGGGGCAATGGGGTTTTATCAACAGCAAACCCGTTGAGGTCCGTCGAAATGTTCAAGGACATGAATCGCAGGCACCACAATTAAGCCGTCAATATAACGACCGACGGTTGCGTCTTGCCAGGATTCTTGATCAATTTATTCATGAAGATGGCGGCTATCCCCATATCCCAGAGTCGCAATGGCGTCAACGTATCGGTCAACTTTATTTTACGGCTGGAAGAAATGCAATTAAATCCAAGGACTGGAATTCAGCATTAGAGAGCTTGAATAAGGCTCGTAAATATCGCCCATTTCATATACGAACAAAAATATTGCATCTATATTTAAAAACATTAAAAAACAATTGTTTTTAATTACATTACACCGAAAGCATTACAAATGCGCAAAGATCCAATAGTATCGGTCATAATATCTTGTTACAACTATGAACGCTTTTTGAATGATTGCATAACGAGCCTAATCAATCAAGACACTGCGTATCCGTGTGAAATAATCATTGTTGATGACGGGTCTACTAAAGACAACTCGGCTCAACTCATCAAGGATCTTTCGTCAAAACATACAAATGTCGTTGCAGTACTTCAAGAAAACACAGGAATGCTTGGAGCATGGAACGCAGGTTTTTCAGCTTGCAATCCGCACTCTGAAATCATAGCCTTTCTGGATGCTGACGATCAATATGACACCAAGTATCTGAACAAGCTTGTAGACACATACAAACAGTTACCCAATATCGATCAAACCATAACTGCTTTAAAATATTATGGCGAAAAGACCGGCGTTAGTATCAAGTATAAAACCAGTAGAATGCTTGGTGCCAGTGGATTGATGACACGCTGGAAAAATCACCCACAGAACAGCAGCATTGCATCCTCTTTATCATTTCGCCGCAAGATATTGGAAGTTATCTTTAATAACTCAACACACCTGTGGGAGGATTGGCGTCTAGAAGCTGACTCTTTTTTATGCATTGCATCATCAATTCTGGGCGGCAACTGTTATTACATCTCTGATCCATTGATTAAGTACCACATACATGGGACCAACAACACCTATCAGGCCGATATTAACTCCGACTATATTCGTGATTACAAACTTCATCTCAGAAAACAACGTGCAACCACACACTTTTCACAATACATGGGACATGAAAGACTTACATCATATGGCCTGTTAAAGGAATTTTTCACTATTACAAACCCAACCAAACGTAATGTTAAAAGATATGTTGGCGCAATTTTGCAGACATCAGACTCATTTGGCGCAAAATTACGTGATATACTCAAAGCAAGAAGACACTACAAGAACACAAAATAAGTACTAGTACCATTATGAAGTATATTGCAGATTACATTGTCGTAGGAACAGGTTTAACAGGAAGTGTTATTGCACGTTTGTTAAAAGACGCGGGGAAAGATGTCCTGATGCTTGAAAAACGTGAACATGTGGGTGGCAATGTACATGACCAAAAACACGAATCAGGTGTTTTGATGCACACATATGGCCCGCATTATTTCAGAACACATAGCAATCGCATTTGGGAATTTGTCAATCGTTTTTCAAATTTTTATTCTTTCAAAGCTATCATTAAGGCCAAGGTGACATCTGGGTTGGAAAACTGGCCAATCGCTGCCAACTATATTCAAAAGCATGTCGGCGAACATTGGGAACCTGAATTCACTGGGACACCCCTCAATTTTGAACAAGCTGCATTATCTTTAATGCCACGCAAAGTCTATGAATTGTTTATAAAAGAATACAATGAAAAGCAGTGGGGGGTTAAAGCTACAGAGCTTTCTGCTGATCTGTGCAAACGCTTTAATGTCCGGGCTGACAACAACCCATACCTGACTCCGGGTCACGCGTTTCAAGGATTGCCTTTACAGGGCTATCATCAGCTAATGCTCAATATGATCCATGGAATTCCTTATCAACTTGATGTCGACTTTTTGAAAAACCGTGACAAAGTGCAAGCCAGAAAATTACTTATCTACACTGGCCCAATCGATGCCTTTTTTGATTATGAATTTGGCAGACTTGCATATCGTGGTCAACGTAGAGAAACTGTTTTTCACGAAAACCAAAAGCTTGCTCAGCCGTGCGTGCAGGTTAATACACCTATGCACATAGATGGCAGCCAAATCCGACGAATCGAATGGAAGCACCTGCAAAACCCGAGTAGTCCCAATACCACCAAAGGCACCTTGATTACAACGGAAACACCGTTTTCTCCTGACAACCCTGATCAGTTTGAATATCCATTCCCGGATAGTCCCAATCAGACTCTATTCAGGAGATATCATATGGCTTACAAAAAACTAAATAACATCATGATCTGCGGGAGACTTGGTGAGTATCGCTACTACGATATGGATCAGGTTATTGCCAGAGCAATTTATCTGGCTGAAAAGTTGTTGTAAAAATTCAACCACAAACTTGAACCATCTTTGTTGTAATTTATTAAAATTATCAGAAAAAAAAATCATTTTACATTTGCATCCAACCCTTCGGGATCAGATCGTATCGCTGGACAGTCGTATCGGTATACCATTGCCTGGGGGTTATTATATGTGTTCCCGTTTTTTTTCCTAGCCACTGACCTGCCCCCAGTAGTTATACCACCGTTATGTTAGTCTTGCGGTGGTGTGATAGGGTTGTTGAGCCGAACGTAGCGCAGCG
>PAIY01000002.1 GCA_002704825.1 Phycisphaeraceae bacterium | reverse complement strand
TCATCGTGTTGCGTGAAATGGAACTCAATGCTGTGCATGCCGACCCGGAGCGTGAGCCCCCGAGTCTGCAGGATGAAATCGACACGCGACGTTTGGCGGTCACACAGGTTCAGCAGCATCAACCCAATTGGCAAGCCACGGTGAAACTTTGGCTGCGGATGGTGCTCCTGCGACATCGCAATCACCTGCATGATGTCCGGCGGAAAATCGTGGAGTTCATTTCAAGTATCACCCGCCCTGCTGATGTTCAGGCACAACTCTCCTTCGTCTTCACGCGCGCGATCCAGCGCATCTATGCGACCCATGCATTCAGTGATTTTGAACCTGTGGTCATGGATGCGGTGACGGATTTAAGGGTGTCATTGCCTGCCCAAAGTCTGACATTTGAAACGCAAAACGAGCTGGTGCGTCAGGCAATTGACCTGCTGCATGCCAAGGCAACAGGGCTTGTGAGTCTCAAGGATGTGGCAGAGCATTGCCATGTCTCATCATCGCATCTGGCTCGTGAGTTCCGTAAGCAGACCGGTGTTTCGGTGACCACGTATCTGCATCAGATCCGCCTGAGTCTTGCCAAACGATTACTCATTGAAACCAACGACACGGTTCTGAGTGTTGCGTTAGACTGCGGCTTTGAGTCAGCGGAACATTTTCATCGGATTTTCAAACGGCATACGGAAATGACGCCCAGACGGTACCGTATGTCACATCAGGTCTAAGACAATTGCAGTACAATAGTCCGCCCTGCCATTCGACATGGTCAGCAAGGAGCTACACATGATTGGCAAAGTTCTCCCCTTGGTTCTTTTACTGGTTGGATTGATGATGACCACCGCGAACGCCCAGACGAATCAGAAACCCTACGACCGCGTGAACACCGACAAGCCTTATGTCTGCCTGACTTTTGATGATGGGCCGGATGGCAAGATGGTCCCCAAGCTGCTGGAACTCTTTGCCAAGGAAAACGTCAAAGCAACGTTCTTCGTCATCGGCAAGAACATGCTCCAACATCCGGAAATTGCCAAACGGATCATTGCCCAGGGGCATGAGATTGGCAATCATTCCAGAACACATGCAAACCTGCCCAAGTGTGATTCGGTTGATGCTGTGCGTGAGGAAATTGTGTCAACCCAGAATATCATCACGGATACCGTGGGCATCACGCCGGTGACTTTCCGTGCACCGTATCTTGCTCATGATGACAAGGTCTGGGAAGTGCTCGATGAACTCAAACTCCCAAGCATCAATGCCAGCAAGTACTCAGATGACTGGAACAAGGAAAAGTCCGCCGAGCATATCCTCACCCGCGCGACGGACAATATCAAAGCTGGTGACATCATTCTGCTTCACTCATGGCGTCAGGAAACGTATGACGTCATGCCGGAGATGATCAAACGGATCAAGGCTGCAGGGCTGGAGATGGTGACAGTGAAGAAGTTGCTTGAATCGGAGATCAAGTAATTCTTTCCGAGTTAAGCTTCGCTTCATCCCGCATCGACACGACACGGCTCACCTGAGTTTGCCTCACTTATCTCTGCTGATACTTGCAAAGTAGATCGTAGACCTTGCCACCTAAAGCACTAGCAACGCCGGTGTCTTTGATCATGGCGATGTTCAGTGAATCACAGGTGAACTGCGCATTGAGATTGCTTTCAATCGCACGGCCCATGCCTTCGAGGACGACCAGATCAACACCCATTTCGTTAACCGCGTCGACGAGTTCTTCGCCAACATGTGCAAGGTCGATCAGCGGCGCACCATTGCCTGACGGCACGATGCGAAGGTTGTTATCGTCCAAGGCGTTGCTGATGGTTTTATCCCATTGGGCAATACCGTTGATGATGGGAACCAGCTCGCTGTGCGTGATGTCGTTGAGCGCGGGATAGGAGTTGGAGGTCAGTACAACTTTGACATCGCGTTGAAGCAGATCACGCACGAAGGGAATCATGCCAAGGATGACATCACAGCCTGCGTTGTCCACGAAGACGGCAGCGGCGGTGTAAGGTTTCTCACTGGTGATTTTTTCGGACCAGGCATCAAGGCCATCGACAAGCCAGGGGCGCGGGGCAAGCTTGTTGCGGACGTCATGGAAATCGACGGGCTTACCATCTTTGAAAAGTTCGACGGTCTTGGTGGCGCCAAGATCGTAGATGTTGCCAGCAAATGTGCCACGCATGACCTGCTGAGCCTTTTCAGGATCGGGCAGGCTGTCGAGTTCCTCGAACAAGGCGGGCAGGAGTTTGAGGGCTGCCTCATTTTCCTTGGCTTTGGCCAAACGGTAAGGGTCCGCAATCCCCGCTTCACGCAAAGCTTTTTCGCGGGCAAAGCATATCTGGATGATGTAGAGCGTGCCAAAGACCGTGGGGTTGGCTTCGATCTGATCAAGGTAGGTCATGAACAATTCACGGACGACCGCCAACTTGGGTTTGACGGCCTCGGCGGACTCACCACGGGCAGAAGCTTCTGCAATGGCCTGCTGTTCAAGGGAGTCAAAATGCGTGCGGAACAGGCCGATCCAATGGGCGCGTTTTTCGGGGTGCTCTTCCAAATCCCACTGACAGGCCACATAGTTTTCTGGATCGGATAACAACGGGAAAGCGACATCACCTTTGACGGGATGCGGCAGGTCAAACAATGACGGGCTGGTTAACATGCTGCAAAATTCTCCAACATCTTCAGGCCCACACGCTGTGACTTCTCAGGGTGGAACTGCGTGGCCCAGAGGTTGTCCTGTTTAAGGCTCGAACAAAACGGTGAGCCGTAATCCGTGGTGGCAATGATGACGTTGCTGTCACTTGGAGAGCAATAATAACCGTGCACAAAGTAGACATGGGGATTTTCAGGTGCGCCTGCAAAGAGCGAAACATCCTGCTGAATGTTGAGGCTGTTCCAGCCCATGTGCGGCACCTTGAGTTTACCCGGGCCGTAGGCATCGCCTGCAAAGAGCTTGACGGTCCCCTTGACCATGCCAAGACCTGGGATCGGTTGATCCCTGGACGGCGCATCTTCCTCTGAACTGTCCATGAGCAACTGCATACCAAGACAGATACCGAGCATGGGCTTGCCGGACTGGTAGAAGTCGTTGATGGGGGCAATCCAGCCACGGTCGCGCAGGTGGGTCATACCATCACCAAACGCACCGACACCCGGGAGCACCAGATGCGACACCTGCGTGTCGATCATGTCCGGGGTGGTGAGAATCGTCGCTTGTGATCCAAGCGATTCAAAGGCCTTCTGCACACTGCGCAGATTACCCATGCCATAGTCGATGATACCGATCATTTATTTTCAGGGATTTGGGATTGGTGATTAGGGATTAGGGGAAGACAGTCTTAAACTGATTCATCGGTTCGTCAACCTTGGCCGAACATCAATCGTGACGATGTCATTTAAGGCATGGATTCCCGCCTGCGCGGGAATGACGAATTCGATTGTCTTTCCCTAATCCCTAATCCCAAATCACGAATCCCTATCTCCTTTAGTCATTCAACACAACCACGATTTCCACGCGGCGACTCTTGGCTTTTGAAGAACGGGGATGCCACTCACCCAAACCGACAGCTTCAAGCTGACGACCGGTGATGCCCTTCTTCTGGAGATAGCGATGAACCGAAGCGGCACGGGCCAGCGAGAGATCCAGGTTGTCCTGCCACTTACTCTTGCGGATTGGGTCAGTGTCGGTGTAGCCTTCGACGCGAATGGTCTTGGAGGCATAGTCACGACGAATGACACGGGCGATTTCGTCCAACGTGGATTGGGCGGATGAACGCAACGTCGTCTTGCCGGAGGCAAAGAGCACGTCACCGGGGACCCGGACGGTAATCGTGCCGTTACCTTGCTCGGTTTCAACACCGGCAATAGAGGCAAAACCGTTGGCAGCAACCGGCGTCGGAACCGGGGTCGGCACCTCGACACGCTGGACAACTGGCGGCTTGGAACGTTCGGCAGCAAGCTGGTTCTGCAAGCTGCTGATCTGGTTCATCAGGTTACCGCGATCGCCCTCTGCCGAATCCATCGCAGCACGACAGCGATTCAACTCATCCTGCAGTTCGGTGTTCTGGGCGTAAAGTGCATTACGCTCATCAATCAGACGTTTGTTACAGCCAGTCAAAGGCAACAACGCACCCGCTAAAGCCAACACCGCCAACATTCCTCGGATTCCCTGCATGTTTCGCTCCTCTAGTACAATCTCAAATTCCCAGCATGCAGACCTCCTGTCTGCAACATTTGCTGTCCACATCAGAATACCAGAATTTTTAACGTAAGACAGACCGAATGCTTAGAATTTGCTAGCAACTTGGTGGTTTTTCCAGTCTAAGCCGCCTTAGCCAAGCACATTGAAAAACTGTCGGGCAAACATAACCACCAAAGTCGCCCCCGCCAGATAGGGTCCGTAAGGGATCACGCGGGCTTGTCCCTTGTAAATCCGGGCAACACCAAAGCTGATCAAGGCTGCGAGCAAACCGAAAAACGGTGCAAGGAAAAAAACGTAGATCGGCTCCATCGGACCAAGCACTGCCCCGATGGCAGCCAGCAGATGCACATCGCCGAGCCCCATCGCCTCTTTACCAAACGCAATGGATCCGAGAATGCGCGTCAGCCAGATCACCGCGCCACCGCTGATGTAACCCAGGATCACCGTCCCAAGAACACGCAGCCAGATCATCCCGGCAATCTCCGGCCAGTGACTCTTCAAAAAGAAGCCGCCAATCATCCCCAACAACGGCAGCAACAGGAACAAGGCTTCCTTACCCATCTCACGCCGAGTGTGCGGGTAAAGCAGATACATGTCGATGGGTGTGTGATGGTGACCATCATCCGAAGCCACCGACGCGGGTTTGGTTTTCTCACCATCCTGAACTGCTTGTCCTGAAGCATTCTCATCCAGCACATGATCCGACTTCTTCTGCTGCTCGAATAACTCGGGGTGTTCCTTCTGGACCTGCTCGAGCCATTCCTGTTCATCGGCAAAGCTGTAAGGCAAAATGCCAAGACGAAGCAGAACATTGGCAACAATCAAGCCAACCAGGCCCCCCAGGGCAATCGTCACGCCCCCCGATTGCGTCAACGGGATCACCGAAGCAAAGTCCGGTTTGAGATAGGTCGCAACCGGATAAACGATCAAGGCAAGCAGCACGATGACATACGGGATGCCCAGAGGGATGATGTAATGTCGGATATCAATCATCGTCGCAGCGATCAATGCTGCAATGAGCATCACATGCACAACAAGAATCGGCCAACTGCCTGCAAGCCCTGCATAGGCCCACGCGGTATTCACCCAATCGGTATGGTAGTAAATGATGGGGACCGCCAGAAACAATGCACCAGTGAGAAACTCGATGGCCGGATATTGAAAGCTGATCGGAGTCTTGCAGCGTGCGCATTTACCGCCGAGGAAGAACCATGCCAACACCGGGATATTTTCCCACATCCGCAGTGTCTTGCCACAATGCGGGCAGGCGCTGGGTGGCGTGACAATGCTCTTACCTTCAGGCAGTCGATAGATCACGACATTCAGGAAGCTGCCAACACACGCACCATAGCAGGCTATCAGGACATACCACGGCCAATCGCTCAAGGTCTACTCTCTCTCTTGTGAAGCTCAGTCGTTCTGAGCGTCGCCGGATGCCTTTAGTTCACCATTGCCATCGACGGTCAACTCCGCTATACGTGCCTGCGCACGATCAAGAATCGCCCGACACTTTTCAATGAGCTTGGTGCCCTTCTCGTACTGGGTGATGGAATCTTCCAGGCCGATCTCGCCGGACTCTATCTGCTCGATGATTTCTTCGAGCTGTTCGATGGATTCTTCAAATTTACCTTTACTCATATCCGTGACAGTTTAGCAGAAATGAAAAGATTCTGGATTATTGTTTTACCGCAGTGGTGCAGAGACCGAACGGGATGTGATTTAAAATGACACACACTTCTGTATATCCCCAATAGCTGCAACACTGCGTGTTGCAGAAACTGCGTAGCAGTTCAAGCTGCGATGTCACTCACCAAACAATCCCAGTTGATCGGGATTCTGTTTCTTTGGAGAACTCCGACGCTTACGCGTGGTTTTCGTCTTGGGCTTAGGCGCCTTGGTCGGTTCAGGTGTTGGGATGGCCTGTGAACCTGACTGGCCCACCACACTCTGCACCTTGCCATCGGCCATGACCGTGGTGAGTTGATCGCCATCCTTGACCTGTTTGGCGGAGCGAACGAGTTTGCCATCACCGTCTGTGGTGTACGTGTACCCGCGTTCGAGCACTCGTTGCGGGCCAACGGCATTGAGTGTGCGGGAGACCGCTTTGAGTTGCTGATCCGCCTGATTTAACCGTTGCTGTAATACACGTGGCAAGCGCATCACTGCCTGAGATAGCCGCGTGGCTGCTGGCGATATCCGACCGGGCAGCGCCTGGTTGATCCGATGCCTGGCGTGGGCCAATCGTTGTTGAGGCATCTCCAGCAGACTTTCAGGACGCGTGAAGACACGATGCCGCGAGATGGCTTTGAGTCGCTGGTCGGCCATCTGGCTTTGGCGTTGCAGACTCATGCGTAACCGCCCTGCCATTTGCGAGACCTGGTGTTCCAACGCCTTGTGGTCAGGCACCAATGTCATCGCCGCCTGTGTGGGTGTCGCACAACGATGGTCGGCCACCAACTCCGCCACCGTGGTATCCGTCTCATGACCAATGGCAGCAACGATCGGCAACTGGCAATCAAACACCGCGTCTGCCACGATCCGTTCATTGAAAGCCCACAGGTCTTCGATCGAGCCACCGCCACGGGTGAGAATGATCGCATCAATTCCAAGACGTTCGCCCTGTTCACTGATCACATGCAATGCCCGCGCGATCTCCGGCGCTGCGTTATCCCCTTGCACCCGGACATCAAAATGCAGTAACTCACAGCCTGCCCAGCGTCGATGTGCGGTGTTGATCACATCCTGCAATGCTGCAGCAGACCGGCTGGTGACAACCGCAATTCGCTGACACATGGTTGGCAAGGGTTTCTTGCGGTACTCATCCATGTACCCCAGTTCGCGCAGTTCAGCGATCATGGCCTGGAGTTGTTGTTCGAGTGTGCCTTGGCCGACCTGTTCGATTTTGTCGACATAGATTTGCAGCGAGCCCTGGCCTTCGAAGAAGTCCACCTTGCCGGTGATGACGACTTGCATGCCATCACGGACGGGGAAATTCACGCGACGTGCGTTGGAAGCAAAACAGACACAGCGGAGTGCTGCGCCCTGGTCTTTGATGCTGAAAAACCAGTGTGTGCGATTGGAGAGATTGCTGATTTCGCCAACGATACGAATCTTGCCGGGAATCGCCATGGTCAAGACTTCCTTGACCAGTGACGCAGCCTGTGTCACCGACAACGGCGGCTCCGCCTTGGCCTGTTTGCTGGCAAGTTTTTCAGGCTCGTCATCAGGCGAATTGAACATGGTGTCGAATGGGAGTTGGGACATATACAATCATTTTAAGACAATTTAACCACAGAGTCACAGAGATGCAGAGCCCGAAAAACATGAGTTTTTACTCATTCTTGTTTGAATACTCTGTGTCTCTGTGCCTCTGTGGTTAATAAAAAAATCACATCTCAATCTGCGTCCCAGCGGCAATGCCGTCGAGGAACCAGAGTAGTTCGCCGTTGTACATCTCGGGGTTAATGCCGGTGATGGGGAGTTTGCGGACATCAGGCTTGCCGGTGGCAAACTCCGCGGAGGCCTGCTTGAGCATGTCGGTTTTCTTGGCTCCAACCGCTAACACCACGATGCGACCGGCATTGTTGATCAGCGGGTAGGTCATCGTCACGCGATCTGGCGGGGTGACCTTGGGGCCGGCGTTGACGACGATCCATTTGTCTTCGACTTCCTGGGCATCGGTGCCGGGGAAGAGTGATGCGGTGTGGCCATCATCACCCATGCCCAGTAACACGAAATCCAGACGACCATCGGGCAGCAACTCGCGGAGTGCTTCTTCGTATGGCGTTGCCGGATCATCATCCATCACCGGCATGGGATGCACATTCCGCTTGGGGATCCGCACGTGATCGACCAGTGTTTCACGGATCATTTTGAAGTTGTTCTTCTCATTGTCCTCGGGCACGCGACGCTCATCGACAATCCAGACGTGCATCTTGTCCCAGGGGATCGCACGGAAGCGAATGTCAGTGACAAGGCGCATGTAAAACGGCTCGGGTGTCGAACCGCCGGAGAGTGCGATGTGACAGACATCACGTTTGCCGACGGCATCGTTGGCGGTGTTCAGAAGAATGCCACCAAGATCGTCGAAGAGGTCATCGATCTCGTTCTGGACGATAATGTGGCCAGGGAGTTTGAGAGGCAAATCTTGCATTTTTATCAGGGATTAGTGATTAGGGATTTGGGATTAGGGGAAGGCACGCAAGCGTCTGATCGACACTCCCGCGAAGGCTGGAGCCCATTGAAATTCTGCTAGTGTCAATGACATGTCACTGGATTCCCACCTTCGCGGGAATGACGAAATATCATGCCTTTCCCTAATCCCAAATCACCAATCCCTAATCCCTCTCCTTCATCACTTGGGATTATGCCAGTAGCGGTTACTCTGAGCCATGAGAATGTCGGCAGCCGACGGTCCCCATGTCCCTGCTGCATAGTTGGGCAAATCGAATTGCGGGTTGTCATTCCAGTAGTCGAGCACGGGTTGGACGGCATGCCAGGCACACTCGATTTCGTCGCGGTGTTTAAACAGGGTCTGGTCACCGAGCATCACGTCATAGAGCAATGTCGAGTAGCCATCGGGCGGCTGGGCGTTCCACTGCTTCACGTAGTCGAAGTCCAGTTCCACATCCTTGACCGCCAAACGATGGCCGGGGACCTTGCCTTCGAATCGAATGCGGATGCCTTCGTCGGGTTGGACGTTGATGACGATCTGGTTGGCTTTGCGTTGCTTGGCCATATCGCGGAAGAGAATATGCGGGGTTGGCTTGAAGTAAAGCACGATGTTGGTGATCTTCTTGGCCATGGCTTTACCGGATCGCAGATAAAACGGCACGCCGCCCCACCGCCATGTGTCCACGTACATCTTCATCGCAGCATAGGTGTCACACTGGCTTTCCGGGTCCACGCCTTCGGTGTCGCGGTAAGCCTTGATGACCTTGCCAGCCAGTTGACCGTCACCATACTGACCCCGCACTGCGATGTTGGGCACATCGTCATACTTGGGCACACGCATGGCTTTGAAAATCTTGATCTTCTCAGTTCGGATGTCCTCAGCCTTGAGACTGACCGGCGGTTCCATGGCCATGACGGAGAGCACCTGGAGCAGATGGCTTTGCACCATGTCGCGCATCGCCCCGCCGGTGGGTCCGTCGTAGTAGGCACCACGCGACTCCACCCCGACGGTTTCGCTCGCGGTGATCTGCACGTGGTCGATGTAACTCTGATTCCAGATGGGCTCAAAAATCGCGTTGGCAAAGCGGAGCACCATCAGGTTCTGCACCAACTCTTTGCCCAGGTAATGGTCGATACGGTAGATTTCGGTTTCTTCAAAAACGTTGGCCAACACACTGTTGAGATGCGTTGCGGACTTGGGGTCCGAGCCGAAGGGTTTTTCGACAACGATACGCTGCCATGGCTTTTGCTTGCGATCCAGCGAGCAGTAGCGTTTGCCTTCGGTGACCATTTCCGCAGCGGAGATATTGTTGATGGTGGGCTCGAAGAACTGCGGTGCCATCGACAGGTAATACAGCGCGTTTTCACCTGTTTGATGCTCGTCTGCCAACGCTTTGAAGCGTTGCTTCATCTGGGCATAATCACCAATCTTGGTGGAGTCCGCAGCATGGTAATGAATATGCTTGGCAAACGCGTTCCATGATGCCGAATCCGAATAGTTGTCGGGCTTGAAGTCGAAAAGCTTCTGCCGAAAGTCATCATCACTAAACTCCGTGCGGCTGACACCCACCACTGCAAAATGCTCAGGCATCTGCTTTCGGGTGTACAGATCAAACAACGCAGGGATGAGTTTACGCTTGGTCAAATCCCCGGACGCGCCAAAAATGACGATCATGCAAGGATGCAGTTGGTCTTTATTTTCCATCATGGCCCCTATCAAACAACAAACCTGCTCGCGCTGCAAGCGGGTATACACAACATTGTGTCAAAAGAATGTTTACACTGAATACAAAGTCGAATTAGCGTCTACCTAATGCCACGCTCAAAACCATTAAGTCAGCAGGTGTGATACCAGCTAAACGCGAAGCCTGTCCCATCGTGCGAGGACGGAATTTATCGAGCACTGCCTTGGATTCGTTTCGCAAACCGACCACGGCGTTGTAGTCGAAATGCTCAGGCAGCTGGACTTTTTCCTGTTGACGCAGACGCTCAATATCACGCGCCTGACGATCAAGATACCCGTCATACATCACTTGTGCCAACACATGATCAAGTAACATCGGGTACCGGGAAAATATTTCACCTTCCGGGCCGGTGACGCGGTCGGTCAACCATTGGCGATTGACTTCCGGGCGTTTGCACCAGTCAATGAGTCGCATGCCTTGGTAAGCAGTCTTGATGAGCGTCTGGTTGATGGCATCGACCGTTTGTTTGCGATGCTCAAAATGCTCCCAACGCGCATCGTCGACCAATCCCAAATCCCGGCCGATGGGTGTTAAACGATCCGCTGCATTATCCGAGCGCAGTTGTAAACGAAACTCGGCACGACTGGTGAACATGCGGTACGGCTCGCGTGGCGTCTTGGTGATCAGGTCATCCATCATCACACCCAGATAACATTGATCACGACCAAAGCGAATCTCGTCCTTGCCCTGCATGTATCGCACAGCATTAAGACCTGCAATGAGTCCTTGTCCTGCGGCTTCCTCGTAACCGGACGTGCCGTTGATTTGTCCCGCCAGAAACAGACCGTGGATGGACTTGGTCATACACGTCGCATCAATCTGGTGCGGCCAAACCATGTCATATTCCACCGCATAGCCATACTTGAGAATCCTGGCATTCTCACAGCCGGGTAGGTTATGGACAATCACATCCTGCACGTCACGGGGCAGTGATGTCGAAATGCCGTTGCAGTAAATCTCGTTGGTTTCCAATGACTCAGGCTCGAGGAACACGTGATGCGATTGACGATCCGCGAAGCGCATCACCTTGTCTTCAATGCTCGGGCAATACCGCGGGCCGACACTGCCTTTTTCGATCTGGCCGTTAAACAGCGGCGCCCGATCGAGGTTGGCTTTGATGTGTTCATGACTGTCCGCACAGGTTTCGGTGATCCAGCAACAGACCTGCTTTTGCGGGGGGAAACTGGCGATGCCGGTCATGTCCGAGAACGGCTGGGGTTGCTCGTCACCAGGCTGTTCTTTGAGGATGTCAAAGTTGATACTCTCAGCAGCAAGACGTGGCGGCGTGCCGGTCTTGAGGCGTCCGAGTTCCAAACCAAGTTTGGTGAGATTACCACTGATCCCTTCAGCCGAACCTTCATCCACGCGACCGCCCTGGGTTTTGGCTTCACCGGTGTGCATGAGCCCACGCATGAAGGTGCCAGTGGTGAGAATCACCGCTGCAGCGTTGAGGGTTTGGTGATTAATGCCCTGCTGAGGATTGGAATAGACCACGCCATGCGTCTTGCCATCTTCGACGAGGATGTCATCGACGACGCCTTGGATCAGCTGGATATTGCTTCGCGTTTTGAGCAGTCGCTGGACTTCCCGGGCATAGGCATATTTGTCGCTTTGACAACGCGGGCCACGCACCGCTGGCCCCTTGGAAGCATTGAGGATGCGGAACTGAATGCCGGTATTATCTGCTGCGATTCCCATCAGGCCACCCAGCGCGTCGATCTCACGGACAATCTGCCCCTTGGCCAAGCCGCCGATCGCCGGGTTACAGCTCATCGCACCGATCTTGTTGACTTCCATGGTGATCATGGCAACGCGCACACCAAGATTGGCACACGCCCAGGCAGCTTCACTGCCGGCATGTCCCCCACCAATCACCACAATGTCAACGTCCTGGGCGGGCATAGACGGAGCATTATACAGTAAACCGACAAACAGATTGAACCGCCAGGAATCCGTCCAGACACATACATACCCCAGCAACCAAAATCAAAGTTTCTTTCTCTCTTAACTTGGCGTTCTGGTCGTCTTGCCGGTTCAAAAAAATGATGTCCAACTGTGTTATCATGGGGCCATGCAAGAAGAAATGGATTTCGACAATAACCCTCTGCCACCGGTGGAGGAAGTGGACCCGTTATTGGAAGGTTTGACGGCACCGCAGGTTGAAGCAGTGACGCATGTGGATGGGCCGATGCTGGTGCTCGCCGGTGCCGGTTCAGGCAAGACGCGCACCATCACCCGCCGGATCGCGTATCTGGTTCAGCGATGTGACATCGCGCCGTGGAATGTGCTGGCGATCACCTTCACCAACAAGGCTGCAGGTGAGATGCGTGAACGTGTCGGCCAACTGCTCACCGAACGTCAGTCCAACGCGGTGATGATTGGTACGTTCCACAGTTTGTGTTCGCGCATTCTCCGCAAGTATGCAACGACGTTAAACCTCTCGCCATCCTTTACGATTTACGACACATCCGATCAGACCCGTGCGATGAAGCAGGCGTTAAGCGATTTGAATATGAACTCAAACCACTTCCCGCCAGGCAAGATGCTGCACACCATTTCCGGTGCGAAAAATGAACTGATCGGCCCCGAAGATTTCGCCAAGTCGGCCCATGATTTCTTTTCCAAAAAGGCAGCAGCGGTCTACGAAAAGTACCAGGCGATTCTCACCAAGAATAAAGCCTTGGACTTTGATGACCTGATTCTCCAGACCGTCAAACTCATGAAGTTTTTCCCTGCTGCATTGGACGAACTTCAGGAACGCTTCAAGTACATACTCATCGACGAATACCAGGACACCAACCACGCGCAGTTCATCCTCGCGCACAGCCTGGCCCACAAGCATGGCAACCTCAATGTCACCGGTGACCCGGACCAATCCATTTACGGGTGGCGTGGTGCCAACATCAAGAACATTCTTGAGTTTGAGCAGTACTACCCCAAAGCCAAGATCGTCAAGCTCGAACAGAACTATCGGTCGACGCAATTGATCCTTGCTGCTGCGGACCATTTGATTCAAAACAACTCCGAACGCAAACACAAAGCACTTTGGACGGAGAATGAAAAAGGTGCTCCGATCCATTGCTATGCCTGTTCCGACGAACGGCATGAAGCGAAGATCGTGGTCGACGAGTTTGAAAAACTAAAAGTCGAACTGGGTTTAGCCTGGAGTGATTTTGCTGTCTTTTACCGCACCAATTCACTTTCGCGTGTCATTGAAGACCAACTGCGCAACCGCGCGATCCCCTACCTGATTGCCCGAGGCACAGCCTTCTTTGACCGCAAGGAAATCAAGGATGCCTGTGCGTATCTGCGGGCCATCGTCAATCCTGATGACGAGGTGAACCTGCTGCGAATCGTGAACATGCCCCCACGTGGGATCAGTGATGCAACTGTCAAAGCATTGCAGGTCCACAGCGTGGCATCCCACATCCCCGTCTATGAACTAATGCGTCAAGCCGAGGTCGTTGCATCACTGAATAGCCGCGCGATCAACAGTGTCAAAAAATTCGCAGCGTTACTCGATCAATGGCGGATGAAGCTCGAACAAGGCACCTGTGAAGATTCACTGCGACAATACGTTGAAATCATTCTCCGCGAATCAGGATTGGAAGAACGCTACCGCAATGACAACTCTGACCCTGATGGTGATCGCATTGAAAACCTTGGTGAATTGATCAGTTCGGTTCAGCAATTTGAGAACGATCAGGTCACCGACTTCGATGCCCAGACCACCGAGGTCTCCGGCTTGTCGCTGATGGATAAAATGCTTGCTTATCTCGAACAGGTTGCGCTCGTCAGTGACACCGACAGCATTGAACAGGATGAAGGCTGCGTAACGTTGATGACATTGCACGCTGCCAAGGGATTGGAGTTCCCGGTGGTTGCGATGCTGGGTATGGAAGATGGATTATTGCCACACGAACGGTCCCTTCAGGAACGCACGATTGAGGAAGAACGTCGCCTGTGTTTCGTGGGGATCACGCGTGCGATGCGCGTGTTGTTGCTCACCAATGCCCGGTTCCGAACGGTGTTTGGCAAATCGTCTTCCACCATCCCAAGCCGCTTTCTCACTGAGTTACCACGTGAACTCATGGAGACCAACAACGTGGCAGATCAAGGCGATCGTGTTGGTCATTTCGGGGGCGGCGTCAAATCCGAAAGTGATGATCCATTGCTCCAGGAATATCCCCCAGGCACGATGGTCCGCCATCCCCAATTCGGGTTCGGCAAGGTGATTCAGGTGCGATCAAGCGGCGCGCATACCCGCGCGACCATCGGCTTTGAACGAGCTGGTGTCAAAACGCTGATCCTGCAATATGCACGGTTGGAAGTAGTGGATTTTTAAAATCAATCTTGGTTTTTTCCAAGACATTTTTTTACCACAAAGAACACAGAGGATTCAGAGTCAAGAAGAGAAAAGCAACGGCTAGCAACATGCTCAACTCAGTGCTCTCTGTTTCCTCTGTGGTTAAAATTTCTGGTTTTCTGATTTTCATGTAAACCAGGCCCCATGTTGATTCGTAGTATCTAACAGGTGGTGAACCATGAAACGAACCCGAATCAAAATCTGTGGCTTTACTGATGCGAACCCGGCGTTGTCTGCGGTCGAAGCTGGCGCTGATGCGATTGGTCTGAACTTTGTCAGTCAATCACCGCGCGTGGTCACAGCGGAAAAAGCACAGATTATCCTCAAGGCGTTACCTGCATTCGTTGAACCCGTAGCACTATTCTGCGATGCCTCGACGGAACAGATTATCTCAACCACCAGGGAGCTTGGGATCCGAACAGTGCAGTTGCATGGCCAGGAACCGCTGAGTTTTGCCAGCTACCTGTCTCCCCTTCGGATCATCAAGGCTTTACCGTTTGATGACAAATTTGGTCACGAAGTCGATGTCTGGTCAGAACGCTGTGATAACCTTGCAGGCATCATTGTCGATGCGCCGCCCAAAGATGGCTTGACTGGCGGGACGGGTGTTGCAATTGACTGGGACAAACTCGCGACCATGAAGCAGAAGCATTGGCCGCCGTTGATACTCGCAGGCGGACTCACGCCTGAGAATGTGGGCCAGGCCATCGCCAAGGTCAAACCCTATGGTGTGGATGTTGCCAGTGGCGTGGAAGTTGAGCGTGGTGTCAAAGACGAAAATCTGATCAAGCAATTCTGCGATGCAGTTTACGCTGTGCAAAGCTGACAGCGATTTTCATTTCATTCTTGCGTTGGGGGACAATTCAATGGATGCGATCAGTCAGGCAAGGGACGCTGGCGTGGTTCTCGATGAGCAGAACCGAATTGACGAAGACCTGCCTTGCATCGGATGCGGCTACCTGCTGCGGAGCATGTCACCTGACGGTGATTGCCCGGAGTGTGGCAAAGCAGTGAGTCAAACCACCCAAATCCAACGGCTGCGACGCTACCCCGAAAGTTGGCTTAAGCAGATGCGGTTAGGACTGGGATGCATCCAAATCACCTGCATCATGTTTGCAGCAGCAATCCTGCTCTTTGCGCTTAATCTCCAGCAGAACATGCGCATGGCGGCGACGGCATCATTGACCGTGGTGGACGTGCTCTTCGTCTGCAGCCTCTTCCCCGGGATGGCAGGCTTCCTGTTACTCACACAACCCTACCAGTCCGGCGAATCAAAATTCAGTGCTCGGAGACTGGCGCGATTCATGACCGCAACAAGCATCATCGCGTTTGTTGCCTGTCTGTTGATCCCCAAACTCATGGACCATCTGGGGATGTTTGAAACACTGGGGATCATCACGACCTGGTTTGCGATTGGTGCCTGTGCAATGCTTTGGCATGCGTCATCCATCGCCAGGATGATCCCGCATCAAGGCATGTCCAATTTCAGCCGTTGGCTGAGTCTGGCAACCTTGCTTTTCCTGGTGTTATGTGGTGTTTACAGTGGGTATCTGTCGACGAGTCTGAATATGACCAAGGCCCCCATTAGCATGCGGACACTGCTTTACACAGTCGGGCCAATGATTGGCGCGATCGTGTTGGTTGTCATCTGCGGGGTGTATCTGATTCTGCTCAAGTGGTACCGCAATCGCTTTGCTGAAGCATTGAATCAAAACCAATCCGCAGAACCACCGATGCAGACAGCGTAGCGGTTTGCGTCTTGATATGGAGAAGCAGGACACCGACATCGCGCAAAGCTGGCGATAGCATTGGTGTTGATGTGGATGGGGTTGGCTTGACTGTGGTGTGATTACTGGACGACTTTGCCGCCGTAGGCCTGCCACATTTCGATCCCACCACGGAAGTCGTAGACGTTTTCATATTTCAAAGCAAGCAGCTTCTTGGCAGCCGCCGGGGAGAGATACTCCGTCCATCCGGTGGCATAAACGACAATGTCCGTTGCCTGTGCCAGGCGTTCATCACCGGGGCGCAGGTCGGGAATGCTGATATTGATGGCACCAGGGATATGGCCATCGGCGTAGCGTTCAGGCGATCGCACATCGACGATCACCAGCGTGCGTTTGGGGTCCGCCTTCATTTTCAGAAATTCAGGATATTCTAGTTGCGATAGATCCTGATCACTGGTTTTGGGCTCTGACTGACAGCCGGTGAGCATACCAAGGGTGAGTGATAACGAAAACAGACCGACGAGAAACATGGTGCGATAAGTCAAGGCGTCCCTCCTGCCAGAGGCAGTTTTAATAACTATTAGAACCTGTAAGTGAACATGTTAGCAGGTTCGACATGGCTTTGTGAAGTCGTCTGTGAATCAGGACGATGTAAAGACAGACTTGTCTATGTTGATGGCAATTCGTTGCCAGTTTTACCCGTCAATCAAAAATGGGGATCCGGGGGAGAACGTTTGTGTCCCAATCACAAAACCAGCGCCCTGTCGATGCGATGATCGCCCGTCTGTTGTATCAGTTACCTCTCTACCAGGCGTGGGATGAAATCCAGCTACCTGACGATCTCAAAGAAACACTCGATGAATCCGACCAGCAACGTTTGATGTGCATCGTAGCCTACTCTCTGAAACAACTGATGCTTCGCGATGAAGCGTCGGAGCAAAATGACTGCGCGTGAAGCTTGCTTGGTGAACCGGGATAACCCAGGCTTCGCCAGTTCAGCCTTGGGCTTGAGCGGGCGTTTATCAGTTGATGTCAATTGGCCTATCAACTTTCCGGGATGTTGAACCACTTCTTATCAGACGCTCTGTCTGAATTCTGGCTATGTCCCATAACCAGCTATACACCCCAGAAAAAACTTTGAAGAACTTACTCGAGTTTACCTTAAGCAGGCCCCGGAATATGTCGACCGTATCATCTGTGCGGATTATTCGGATTAGTCTGCCAAGGGAAATCATACATGAGTACGCAACCCCTGCCATTTAGCCAAGCCTCTAGCCTTGCCCCGGACTGTCGGCATTACCGTGGTGATAAGCCATGTTTTGCCAACCGTCTTTGCGGTGGTTGCGATCACTATGCTCCCTACGATGCTCGCATCTGCATTATCAAGCTCGGTGCGTTGGGTGACGTCGTTCGGACCCTGTGTATTTTGCCTGAACTGCGCAGCCAATATCGCAATGCTCAGATCACCTGGATCACCAAACCCAATGCTGCACGCATGCTGGCTGGTCACCCCGACATTGATCGCCTGTTGGTGTTCGATGCAATTAATGCGATGACACTGATGCGTGAAGAATTTGATTTGATGATCTGCCTGGACAAAGAAGCTGAACCAGCAGGTTTGGCGATGGGCATCCAAGCCAAGAAAAAACTTGGTGTCGGACTGAGCAGGCATGGCACGCCAATTCCGCTCAATGACGAAGCGGTGAGTTACTTTGAACTGGGCTTATCCGACGATCTGAAATTCAACCTGAATACCAAGACCTACCAGGAGCTTGTCTACAGTGCTTTTGGTTGGCAATACAACAAACAAAGATACACCCTCCCGTTGGACGCTGATGAACGTGCCAAGCATGTTTCGCGTCTGAGTGAACAGGGATGGGATGAAGCACGCCCGACATTGGGAATCAATGTTGGCGCGGGCAAAGTATTTGCGAACAAGATGTGGCCTGCTGGGAAACAGGCTGCATTAATCCAGGAGCTCAAAGCTCTTGAACCTGGCCTACAGGTTCTGCTCCTGGGTGGTCCGGACGAACGGCCGATCATCGACGAGATTATCAGAAAGCTCGATCTCGCAGGTGCATCAGAAGGCGTGTTCGACGGAGAGACGCATCACAAGGAACCGGCGTTTGTCGCGTTGGTTGACTTGTGCACTGTGCTGCTGAGCGGGGATACCATGGCCATGCATGTTGCCATCGCGTTGGAGAAAGGCGTGGTGGTTTTGTTTGGTCCTACCTGTCAGCAGGAAATCGCCCTTTATGGGCAGGGAGAAAAACTTGTAGCAGATGTGGCTTGTGGCCCCTGTTACAAGCGGACTTGTGATCAGGGTGACGTTTGTCTTGACGCTGTCGAGATGGACGATGCCGTGAAAGCGGTCCGACGTGTACTTCAGCAGAAACTTGCAGGCCAAGGCGTGAGCAAGGCGCGGGAGCTGTCGCTTCCGGTGCTTCGTTATCGCCAGGCTGGCTAAGCAAGTTTCAAGCTGTCAGTGCGCGTGGAGGTGGAGAAAGGAAGGAACTCGATGTTCGAGGAAACGTTTCGCATGAAACACATGCTGTTTCTAGCTTGTGCGACGATCTTAGGAGGCCTGGGCGCGATTTACCATCCGTTCTGGGGCATTCTCCTATACTACACCCTGGCTGTGCTCCGCCCGCAATACTTGTGGGAATGGGCCTTGCCGATGGAGTTACGTTGGTCGTTGTTTGCCTCGGTGATTGTGTTCGTGAGTTTGCTGATCAATGCAGGCCGCGGCTTTTTCCGCATGCGCTTTCACCTGATGCCCTGCCTGATTCTGTTCTACTGCCTGTTACTGATGAGCAGTATGCTCAACGCCTACTTCCCACAGACCGCCCAGCATTGGGGCATTGAGTATGGCAAGATCATGCTCATGGCCTTGATTGCCAGTCTGATCATCGACCGGCTCTGGCAGATCCGTGTGATGTATGCCATGGTCATGGTGACCATCGGGTACGTGGCTTGGGAAATCAATTATCTGTACCTGGTCGAAAACCGTCTGGACATTTATCACCACGGCTATGGTGGTCTGGACAATAACGGTGCAGGCCTGATGCTTGCCATGTGTATCCCGTTTGCTTACGCCTTTGCGATGAACGCCAAAAACTGGATTCTGAAGCTCAGTTGCTGGTTTGTTGCCATCCTCATGCTTCACGCCACCATGATGAGTTACTCCCGTGGTGCCATGTTGTCCGTCATCGTTGGGATTGTCTGGCTTCTGATCAATCACCGTCCACGTATCCAGGCAGGTGTCATTCTCCTGCTGTTGGTGATGCTCGTGCCTGCTTTGGCGGGTCAGGAAATTCGTAACCGATTCCTGTCGACAGCTGAGTATCATGACGACCGTAGTGCCCAGTCCCGTTTTGACAGTTGGTCAGCCGGCTGGGAAATCGCCATGGAAAATCCGTTTACCGGTCATGGCATTCGTAACTCCAAGTTCTTCATTCAGAACTATGGTGCAGACAAAGTCGGTCGTACGATTCACAGTCAATACATCCAGATTGCAGCAGACAGTGGTGTCATCGCCATGCTCACCTACATCGCAATTCTGGGCACTGCTTTCTACAGTCTCCGCAAGAGCCGAAAATACTGCCTGGAGTATGTCAAAGAATTTAAACCGCGTGGCCCGGATGATGAGCCTGACAGCCTGACGCTTCAGACCATCATGCTCAGTCGTGGTTGTGAAGCTGCCCTGTTGATCTTCGCCTTCGGTGCCATCTTCCTGTCCGTGGAAGTGGTGGAACTGCCCTGGTTGTTGATGGTGCTCGCATCGGTGATGCCACACATCACCCAGCAGCATATCGCACACCTCAGTGGCAGCCACGCCCATGCTTCCGAAGATGCACTGGTCCATGCACACAAGAAGATTCAGAACCTTGATAACCCGCCCATTTCAGGCCCGATGCCTGAACTGATTCGAGGACTTATTACGCCATGACCACACTCAACGTCAACATCAATGCTCAACTGGCTCGTACCGTTGCTTACACGCAGAAGCTCAAGGACAAGCCCCGCCGTTTCAAGCCCTTTGCCTGGATCGCAGCCTCCATCGACTTTGTCGCCCGTGGTACGTTTTACATGTGGCGTAACCGTCGGTACCTGAGCACTGCCAAGTTGATGAACATGGCGTTGGTCAACCTTCAGTTCCAGCTCAAAACCGAGCATGTCTTTGGCATGCCCTACAAACTCAAAATAGAGTCGACCAATATCTGCAACACTAAATGCCAACTCTGCCCCACCGGGCTTGGCATTCAAGGTCGACCCAAGGGTTCAATGACATTTGATCAGTACAAAACACTGATCGATCAAACCAAGCGCACCCTGCTGAGTCTGGACCTGTCCATGTGGGGTGATCCGCTGATCGTACCCGACATTTATAAGATGATCCGCTATGCCCATGACCGTGGCGTGTGGACCTACATCAGTTCCAATCTTCATGCCTTCAAACCGGGCAAGGGACAAGCCAAGGCGTTGGTGGAATCGGGACTCGACCTGTTCACCTGTTCACTGCATGGTGCATCGCAGGAAACCTACGAATGCTATCAACCGGGCAAGACGCTTGAAGACTCGATCGAGAAGATCAAGCACATTGTCGAGACCCGTGATGCAATGGGATCAACCACGCCGCAGATTCAACTCAACTTCGTGGTCACCAAAAAGAACGAACACGAAAAAGAAGCCTTCCAACAACTGGCCGACGAATTAGGTTGCAAAGCCGTCTTCTCCACCGCATCACTGAACATTCGCTTCCAGGACAAGGATCAGAAACTCCAACCGCTTGGTTTGGCACCGGATCTGCTGGAAAAGAAAATCAAGGATCACATCGAAGAATGGATTCCTGAAGACGACAACTACACCCTGCCACAATACCGCGACATCGTCGAAGACAAACCGGTGAAAAGCGAAGACTACAACGGCAAGAAACCCATGAACTGTGACTGGCCCTGGCGGATGAGCGTCATCAACTGGGACGGTGAAGTCTCCACCTGCTGTGGCAGCTTCGAACAGGCAGACGACATGGGCAACGTGTTTGAACACGGATTCAAGAAAATCTGGAACGGCGAAAAGTATCGCAACGCTCGTCGCAGCTTCAAGCACAAACTCACGGATGAACAAAGTAAAGACAATCCCTGCGCCAATTGCCCGGGATTTATGTTGTAAGAGAAGGGATTAGTGATGAGGGAATAGGGATTAGGCAAAGACATAACAGAAACTTCATCTGGCTTGATCTAATCCCTAATCACAAATCCCTAATCCCTGAAGAAAAATTTAAACGGGTCCGGCAACCTGAAGTGACTATCAAACCCCGCGTCACGATGGCGGTTATGGGGAAAGCTCAAAAAACCAACCCATCGTTCAATCGTGAGCATGGGTCTGGTTTTTTTCAAGAAACCGGAGCCTCGACAATGTACACCATGCCACTGCATTTGATTAAACCCAATCCTGCTGCCCCCAAAGTCCTGCACGTTCGCGTCATTGCCAACAGTGGCGGTGGTCCCGACAAAACCATCATCCGCAGTGGTCAGTATCTTGATCCCATGCGTTATAGCATGCAGACAGCCTACATCCATCCCAAAGGTTCCAAAGAATTCCAAACCTTCAAAAAACAGGCAACCAAACACCGTTGCCAACTCATTGAAATTCCCGAATCCGGCCCGGTTGATCTTGGCACATACAAAAAACTCTTGAGAATCTGCCAGGACCAGAACATCGACATCTGGCATGGTCACGACTACAAGTCCAATCTGCTGGGGTTGCTCATTGCGCGAAAATGCCCCAATCTCAAACTCGTCACCACGGTGCATGGCTGGACCGGCGAGACTTGGCGAACCAAGCTTTATACCCATGTCGATAATGCCTGTCTCAAACGCTATGACCAAGTCGTCGTCGTCAGTCCCAAGCTTTATGAACACTGCAAAGACAAACTCAAAATCGATCGTTCAAAGTTAACCTACATCCCCAATGCCATCCGTCCCGAAGAGTATCCGCAGACGCACACACAAACCGAAGCACGTAAAGAACTGGACATCCTGACGAATCGCAAAGTCATTGGCGTGGTCGGGCGTCTGAGTGTTGAAAAAGGCGTGGATCGCGCAATCGACTTGATGGCCAAACTGCCTCACTGCGAGTTGCATCTGATTGGTGATGGTCCTGAACGCAAGAACCTTGAAAAACAGGCATCCGAACTTGGCGTGTCTGACCGCGTACGATTCTGGGGCTGGCAGACGTCATCCCAAATGTTCTACCAAGCGATGGACATGTTGCTTTTACCTTCGCACACCGAAGGCTTACCCAACGTGGTGCTTGAAGCCATGACAATGACCATCCCCGTTGCCGCAACGGATGTCGGTGGCGTGCGTGATCTGCTTGATGACGGCCGATGTGGCATGATCCTCCCGACCGAGCAACCTGCTGCATGGGCCAACTTGATCGACAGTTTTCTGGAAAACGCAGACCAACTCCAACAAACCGCCCTGCTGGCTCGGCAGCGTATTCTCACGCACTTCACATTCGAGTCCCGCATGCAACGCATGATGCGTGTGTATGACAAACTCAGTGATCAATCAGCCAATGCACAGAACCGTGCTGCCTGAATCCATATCAACCACTACAGAGCGCACAACAGGTACAACCCTTGCAACAATGCGGTATAAACCATCAAATCCGCACAGTTGATATCGATTTTGCTTAATGTCTCTCTAACATTCAATAACCGGGGCCGGTTATTGGACCTTCTCGGAGAGATAACATGGCGTTACAGTATCCACGTCTGCCGCTGCTCATCTTGCCCTACACACGAAACGAACTTCCCGGATGGGGCAAACTCTTTGGTATCTTTGGTATCGGTTCGGACAGCGATCCCAAAATCTGGAAACAAGCACCGGTCACCTGGATCAGAGGTAAGTGGCATCACTATCGCATGAAACTGGATTTGTCAGACTGGTGCGATCGGCACACCTATTTCCTCGGACGCTATTACGAATTGGCAACGCAACTCGTTCTCCAATCCATCCTCAAACCAGGTGATCGCTTTGTGGATGTCGGTGCCAACCATGGCATGATCAGCATGCTTGGTGCTTACCTTGTCGGGAAGGACGGACGTGTGGATAGCATCGAGCCCAACCCCGGTTGCATTGAGCGTATTCAAGAACACATTCAGCAGAACAACATTGCGCATATTCATATCCACGAATGTGCATTGGGATCTGTGCAGACATTCCTGCAACTCACCCAACTCACCGAACACACAGGTTACGGTACGCTGACTCATATCCCTGAAAAAGATCAGCATCTGATCACCCGGATCATTGACGTGCCGGTGAAAAAAGGAGACGACATCCTTGCGGATCACGACCAGCAGCCTGCGCTGATCAAAATGGATGTCGAAGGTTTTGAGCTTAATGCGTTACACGGGCTATCAGAAACACTTCACAACAGTCACTGCCCAGTCATGACAGAGGTTCTGGATAATTATCTCAAACGTGCAGGTCACACGCGAGAACAACTCATCGACTTCATGACAACGCATGGCTATACCGGTTATCAGATCGCAACACGCCGTCGTGGACTTCGACATCGATTGCATCTGACTTTGCTACCTGAGAATCCAGGCATACCCATGAGCAGTACCGACGTGCTATGGCTACATAACAACCATTGGCTATCCGACGGACTACGCAAACGCTTCATCTGATTGAATTGCTTATTGCAGGCTCAAAGCACAAACTTGCTGAGGTCTTCATCTTCAACAATCGCGGTCACCTGTTCGCGCACAAACGCTTCGGTGACCGTGAAGGTTTGATCACCGTTGACAACGCGCTCCGGTGCATCGAAGTTCACTTCTTCAAACACCTTCTCGACAATCGTCATCAAGCGACGCGCACCAATATTCTCCATGCTCGTATTCGCTTGTTCTGCAAGTTCGGCAATGGCGTTGATCGCTTCATCGTCAAATGTCACTTCCAACCCTTCCACCCCAAGAAGCGCCTGCTGCTGCTTGGTCAGCGCGTTGTCCGGCTCGGTGAGAATTCGGACAAAGTCTTCACGCGTCAAAGCAGAGAGTTCGACGCGGATGGGGAATCGCCCCTGCAATTCAGGCATCAGATCACTGACGGCTGCAACGTGGAATGCACCAGCTGCAACAAAGAGAATGTGATCCGTATGGACACTGCCATAACGGGTATTGACCACGGAACCTTCAACAATGGGAAGCAGGTCACGCTGGACACCCTGGCGTGAAACATCGGGGCCGCCCTGCTTGCCACCACCACTGCCGACCGCGATTTTGTCGATTTCGTCAAGGAAGACAATGCCACTGTTTTCTGTACGGCTGATCGCTTCTGAGGTGATCTTGTCTTTGTCCAGCAGCTTATCGGTTTCCTGCTCAATGAGAACTTCACGTGCTTCCTTCACCGGCAACTTGCGCGTTTGAGATTGCTCAGGGATCATGCGTTCGAACATGTTGGCCATGTCCGGATCCATCTGATCCAAGCCCATGCTGGCAAACATCACCGATGTCTGGGGCTTACTGGTGATGGTCAACTCAATCTCACGTTCATCCAAGCGACCTGCGGTCACCTGCTCAAGTAGACGCTTGCGTGTGTGTTGACGGCGTTCTTCGGATTGTTCCACGGGGACATAGCCACTGTTGCCTTTCACATCACTGTTAAAGCCAGGCAGCAACAAATCGACAATACGTTCGTTGGCCGAGTCCGTTGCTTTGAGTCGCACTTCCTCTGCCATCTCCGCACGAACCATGTTGATCGCCTGATCCAGTAGATCACGGATCATCGATTCGACATCGCGGCCGTGGTAGCCGACTTCGGTGAACTTGCTGGCTTCGATCTTGATAAACGGTGCTCCGGTGAGTTTGGCAAGACGACGAGCGATCTCGGTTTTACCACAACCCGTCGGGCCGATCATGATGATGTTCTTGGGATAGACTTCACGGGCAAGGTCTTCGTTGAGTTGACGACGCCGCCAACGGTTTCGGATCGCCACGGCGACGGCGCGTTTGGCACCGTTCTGACCAATGATGTATTTGTCCAACTCACTGACGATCTGTTTGGGCGTCATGCCACCTTTGCTGTCGGTGGTTGCAGGTGTGTTTTCCAGTTGCTTATTCACGGTTGCTTCGGGCATATTGCTTTAAGCCTCATGCTGTCTTAATCAATGTTAATCGTTGCTACACCCCGGGAACATCACAGGATGCAAGCACACGGTAGGCCCCATATGTTAACAATTGTTGATCATGTTGCGTTGGCAGAGGAACTTTCTGCTATTCAAAAGCGTCAAAGCTGTTGTTAACATGGTTTTATTGGGGTTTCCGATAAAAAAACCGTAACGATGTACTCTTTAACCGCCAAAAGGGTCGATAGACATGTTCGAATTTCACCGTCCGCTGATCAAACTCAGCTATCTGCTGTTTCTTTTTACAATCACATTGGGATCGACCAGTTGGGCTCTAACTGGTGCAGCCATGCCCGAGGAGGAGCAACTCCAGGAGACAGCGACATTTGACCCATTGCCAATGGCCGAGAGTGTACACGTGGTGGATCTGAGCAACAAAATGCCCCCCATCGGCTACCAGACCATGAACGATTGCACCGCATGGGCACTGGCACGCGTTAAGAGTTATCACGAGGCATTGGACCAGGGATGGAAGCCAGACACCCCTAACCATATTTTTTCGCCCCGTTTCATTTACAACCAAATTAACCGCGGCAAAGACAAAGGTTCGAGCCCGATCCTCACAGCCAAGTTGCTTTACGATGTCGGTGCAGCAACACTGCAAACCTGCCCGTATATCCCCAAGGATTATCTGACACCACCAACCGAGTTGGCACTGGGTGAAGCAAAGCAATTCAAGATCCGTGATATCGCATTGCTCAAGAACATCAAACAGATTCACCTTGCCCTGGAACAGAACGAGCCGGTGATCATCGGGGCGCGCATCACGCCTGCATTCTTCTCGGGCAACTTTGATATTTATGACGCCAAACGCCACGCAAAGAGCATGAAAGAGCGTGACGAAAGCCAACCTCACGCCAAGCATGCCATGGTCATCGTGGGGTTTGATGATGAGAAGAAAGCGTTTCTCATCGCCAACTCATGGAGCAAGTATTGGGGCCGACATGGCTACTGCTGGGTGAGTTACGATGTCATGGAAAACATTGATACCGCCAAAAGCAGTGAATCGTTTCTGTTCCTTGCCATGGTGATGTTTGACATTCAGCAGAATGTCCATGAAACGCCAGGCGAACAACCGCGTGTCAAGGATGATCGCATGGTTCGCTGGGGGTATGAACATGCAGGATATGATGTCGAGAACAAGAAGCACAATTTCAGGTATTACCTGCAACTTCGCGGTTCGGTCAAACAACTTAAGCCGGTGATAAAGGTTCAATGGACCGTCCCTACCAGCAAAGGTCATGTCCAGTTAACCAGCGAAAATCCCGAACAATACTTTCGAGTCTGGTCCTCAACCCAATCTGCATTTGCCAACGCAACCGCCCTGATCACCTTGCGCAACGGGCAAACGCACACGCAAAAAGTCGCCCTGTCTTTCACGCCCCCCACGGCCAGAGAACGTGATCTGAAACTCATCTATAACGATATTTTCAGTGGCAAAAACAACCATAACGTCGACGTCTGGCAGATGCTCCCGCATATTCAGGGAAACGAAACAGATCTCAGCGAACTGGCAAGCGTAACCTATTCACTGGATGCGCCTGCAGGTGCCTATTCACCACGGACCTTTGAAGCCGATCGCTGGCCATTCAGCTTTGAAGGCACACTCTTTACAGGCAAACCGTATCCGGTCAAAGCACTGTTGCAATACAAAGACGGAAGTCAATCCACATTGCGTATTGAAGTTGACAAGTTCAACACCCAGGCCTTTTACGAACCGCGCATCGAATTTGAACACAGAGCCATCGGCCCTGATCAACCGGGCTATGCCTATTCTGTCTGGATGAACATGCCGGGGATGGATCAGCCCAAGGTTGATTATGTGCAATGGGAACTCGATGGCTCGCAGAACTTCCGCCAAAGCAAAGAAAGCTATGGCACGTTTTTCAAGCCCAACATGCTCACCGGCTATGCAACACGTGAATTTCGGGTGAAAGGAACGGTCCATTACTATCCTGAGTACAAACGCAAACCTGTCACGCGCGAAGCATGGATCACATTGCCCGAGGATGCGAAATATCCCAATCCTGATCGCATCGGCATCATCAGTTATGATCAATACTCCGGTAGAAGCAAAAGAAAAGAACCCACATGGCTGATCATCAACCGCCTGATTGGTGATCCAAAGTCCATCGCAAAAATTAAATCCGTCAAACAAACCTATGTCGACTCTTCAGGCAAAACACATGAACTGAATCTTGACTTCAAAGCCGTTGGTGAGCATCTGGTATGGCAAGGTAATATCCATACGACCAACACCAAGATTCAAGTCAAAACCACCGTCACCTTCAAAGATGGGCATGTCACCGAACTATCAGATGAAATTCAGGCAAGCGCAAAAATCATCGACGACGTCTATCTCTCGACTAGACAATGGCAACCATTTACACGAACCGATGGTAACTATACCGATGTCATCGCAGGCGACTGGCAGACACAAATCCATGGGACCGGCCGTATCGCATCCATGGAAAAAGTGGCCTGGGTTTATGATTGCTTCGATCATCAATCCGGCGGATACCAACATGTCCAGCGCGATGTCGGCCCGGTCCAAATGATCCTGAATCGTCAACGCCGTCAGATTACACCACAATTGTACTTGAACTTTGGGGCTCGCGATCAATCCAAACTCAGCACGCGCATTTATTACTTTGACGGACAAATGGAGCTGTTCTCCCAAAAACTCTCCGCTCAAAAACAAATCTCGGACTTCAAACCCGAAGAAGGTCGAGTCGTTGCAACAGAATACTTTTACGGCCCAACGCTCAATGCAAAGAACACGGTGTCCAATGCCTTTATCGCACGATTTGAACTCAATGGGTCCCCTGAGTTTCTCCAACGTGTCACACAATGGGAACTACAAGTTCAGTACGACAACGGCGGTAGAGGTAAACAACATACTTTTGAACCGGAAAGAATCTACAAGGTTTATTTCAACGAACCACGCACCTATATCAGTACCATCCATTTCAAAGACGGGAGTACGAAAGTCACAGAACATCCGTTAACCTGCCTGGCAGAGCGACATCATGATTTGTCGATCAAATCCGACTCAGGCATGATCTACCTTGCGGGTCCGTCGCGCATGATCAATGACATCAAAAACGTGAGTTTCCGCATTACGGATCTGAATACGCAAAAAGTCAGCACGCACAACGCACTTTCTTACTTGTACCATGGTCCAAGATACGGGATCACACAAACATCCAACTCCCCATTGGATATTGCGGCGGATATCACATTCAAGGACGGGATGACCCGACAAATTCAAAGTCGCTACACGCCTTTTCAGCCGACATGGGAGCAAACAGCGAAGGTGGCATTGGACTATTGGGGAACCTACGAAAACAAACCGCACTGGCTCTCAAGCTTTACCATGTCACTGCCGTTTGAAAAAGCGAATGTCGTCACAACTTCAAGTTTCAATCGCGCAGGCACAATGGATGCACCCATCTTTCAAATTTTGCAGGTCGTCCCATTCGTCACCGACCCAACGGTGTATATGGAGATGAAACCGATCAAGGATTGGCGGAAATTTGTAATCCCCGTCCCCAATCCCCCGAAGCAACTTGACACGTTCCAACTCATCGTCGAACAGACCCACGAAGGCCAAAACGGTTTACCCAATGAATGGACAGCCAGACTTCAAGCCCCCTGGGCAATGCTCAATGAAGTTAAAAAAGTCGGCTATGCGTTTTACAGTGGAAGCGACCGGCGAGTCTATTGGACCGATCAGCGATTTTCACTGGATGCCAGACACTTCCCCGCTTATTATTTTGGCAAGAAACTCGATAAGGTCATCACAAAGTTTCATGTCGGTGATCAACTGCAAACCTTGTCCATCGACCTGCTCTCGGACAATCCAAACGGACAGTAAAAATCGTTTCCAAGGAAACATATGTCAGACAAAAACAAAACTGGGTTATTGAAGTTCACCCATTGGTTGATGATCGGCATAACGAGTTTACTCGTTGCTTTGTTGGTTTTCTTTGTAGATCTCAAGCCTCAGGTCGGTGAAAACTTTTTCTTCTCCACGGACAACCCTGCCTTCAAGCAAGCCAGGAAAATCGAAGATACTTTTCAATCTCAGCAATTTCTGATCATGACAGCCACGTCATCAGAGATTGATTCGGATTGGTACATGGAATCCATCCGCAAAGTCTCCGAACAGCTACTTGAACTGGATACCGTCACCGGCATCAAGAGCATCAGCCATGGCCCCAAGAATCTCAAGTCCGCTGAGAATGGGCCGATGTGGAAGCGACTGCTCATTGCAGAACAAGGCAAGGCGACGAATATCCTGATCATGCTCGGTGAAGCAGACCCGGCGGAGCTTATCCCTAAGATCGAAAAGATCATGGACGATGCCAACTCGAAAAATTTTGAGCTGCGCATCGCAGGCCCGCCCTATGTCGTGGAGATGATCCGCCGGAGTCTTGTGCGTGATTTTGTGCTTTTTTCATCATCCGCCGTCGCGTTGTTCGGCTTGATGATCGCAGTCCTTTTCAGATCATGGCGAATTCTCCTGGGAACCATGGTCACGTGTTTATCCGCCGTGATTCTTACACTGATCATTCAACAGCTATTCGGCCAGAAAATCGGCTTACTCACTGCCAATCTCACGACGATTGTGTTTGTCCTCACGTTATCGCACATCATTTTCATGACCGGCAACTGGCAGAAAATCCAGCCGTCGGATACGGAGGGGAGCATGATGTGGCAGGCATGGAAACGCACTGCCACCGCATCGGGTTGGTGCATGCTTACCACGCTATTGGGCTTTGCATCACTGATGCTCGTCCAGGCCAAACCACTGCGTGAATTGGGGATTGGGGGCACGATCGGCACCATCGCCGCCATGCTCTGCGCTTATCTGATGTATCCCGCATTCCTGTCATGGCTGGACCATGTCGACAAACATCCCAAACCCAAAGACGAATCAGACGATCAAAAGGATAAACACAGTTGGACCAGCAAACCGTTCTGGCCCATTGCACTGGGGATGATTGTCTCAGGTGCTGTGCTTGGCATCGGTATCACCATGATCAATACCGACCCATCCTTGCTGGCCTACTTCGACAAGGGAAGCAAACTGCATGATGGGCTGAGTTACATTGATCGCAACGGTGGCTCGAGTCCATTGAAGTTTGTCGTGCAACGCCAACCCGAAGATGGCAAGGAACAATCACAGGCACTACTCAACAACAAGAAGGCCTACGAGCAACTCTGGGAAGCTCAGCAGGAACTCGAGACCGACGAGTCCGTGGGGACGATCATTTCACTCCCGGTCCTGATGGCGCAGGCCAAGGAAACACCGTTTGCAGGCCTATTACCTTTTGAGATGTTACTTGATATCCTGGAAAAACCGTCCTTCGATCGCACAGCAAAAAGCTTTATCACCGAGGACCGCGTCAAGGGTCTATTCATGATCCGCATGGTCGAACAGGACCGTGAAGAAGTCCGGTTGGAAGTCATCAAACGCCTCAAGGAATCGCTTCAGGCTAACGGCTTTGAAGTCCCCATGGTCGGTGGACTTTATTACCTGCAAGGCGAGTTGGCAGCATTGGTCGAAAAAAGCTTGATCCAGGGCTTGGCAGGAATCGTCGGACTCTTTGCCATCATCGCGCTACTTGTCTCGCTGAATTTTCGGGCAACCGTTGGCATGGTCGTCGCCGTGAGTATTGTCCCCGCAGGCATCCTTGGACTCATCGGCTGGTTCAAGATTCCGTTGGATGTCATCTCCGCGCCCGCTGCCAATGTGTGTATCGGCATGGCGGTCGATGCGATGATTCACCTGACCATGGCAGCACGCAAAAGTGATCACTGGAAGGACAACCGTTGGCAAGCCTGGACTGACGCACGCAGTCAACAGTGGATGTCGATCCTCAACTCCGCGTTGGTGGTCGGTGCAGGCTTTGGTATTTTCGCATTATCAAGTTTCCCACCGACACAACGGTTTGGCGTTGCCGTCGTGTTAGGCACCATCATTGCTGCAATGGCAGCATTGTTCGTCCTGCCGGTGTTGGCGGGGTATGGTAAAGCCAAAGAGCAGAAAGCATCATAGGCTATCGAGAATGAGTACAACAAAACATCACTGGGCCAAACGACTGGGCGTTGCTGTAATTATTGCAATCCCAGTGTTATTTGTTTTTGTCATGGCCAGTGGTTGTTTTTTCTGTGTTTTCAGCCCGTATCCGATCTGGGGCAGAGAAACACCACCGGATCCTTCGGAAAAATATCTTAATCTGATTCTATGGTTGGGATTGATCACTGGCTCATTAATCATCGGCTGGATGCGTGCACCTGCGGTCCTGGACAAGGATGCCAAGCAGCGAGCAGAGTACAAGCAGCAGATCGAATCCATCTCAGAAAAAGACTAACCAATATCGAATCCTGAGACGGGCGTTGTGCAACGATGCGCATCATGGTTAAATATGTCCATGCTTGCACAGGTCCATAGCTTTGTGCTCCAGGGGATTGATCCTGTAGCGTGTGAAATCGAAGTCGATATCGCGGACAAAGGTTTGCCCAAGACCACGATCGTCGGACTTCCTGATGCTGCGGTCAAAGAGTCGATTGAACGTGTGCGTTCTGCGATCACCAACAGTGGCTTCCCCTTCCCGATGAGTCGATTACTGGTCAACCTTGCCCCAGCGGACATTCGCAAGGAGGGGCCGATTTTCGATTTACCGATTGCGGTCGGTCTGCTGCTTGCCACCAATGTCATTCAAACCCAGAAACACAAAAGCCTGTTATTTGCAGGTGAATTAGCGCTCGATGGTCGCATCCGCCCGATCAACGGCGTGATCAATCTGGCGTTGCTGGCGAAACATCTCAAACTCGATGGCATTGTCGTCCCGGTTGATAACGCATCCGAAGCCGCAGCGGTGGGTGAGATTGACGTCTACCCAGCGGACTCCCTTGCCAGCGTGATCGGTTTTCTCAACGAGACCTATGAACTGGAACCGCATCACGAAATTGATGTCGAGCGTTTGCTCATTGAAGACCAATCAACCATCGACTTCGCAGAGATCAAGGGACAGGAAGCCGCCAAACGGGCGATGCTCATCGCTGCGGCTGGGGCACACAATATTTTGATGATTGGCCCTGCAGGTTCGGGCAAAACGATGATGGCTCGCGCATTGGCAGGTGTCCTCCCCCCGCTATCACGCGATGAAGCGTTAGATGTCACGCGCATATATTCCTCCGTCGGTTTGGTTCCCAAAGGTCAACCGATCCTCACCCAACGCCCGGTTCGAACGCCGCATCACACGGCAAGCAGTGTTGCCATGATTGGTGGTGGCAGTATCCCCAAGCCCGGTGAAGTGAGTCTGGCGCATCATGGCATACTTTTCCTCGACGAAACGCCGGAGTTCCCACGCCAGGTTCTCGAAACCTTGAGACAACCTCTGGAAGATGGCAAAGTCACCATCGCCCGTTCGCATAGCAGCATCGCGTTTCCCTCCCGATTCATGCTTGTTGCTGCGATGAATCCGACTTGTTTCGTTGCCTTTTTGCTGCTTCTTTGGAGGATGAGGGGAAGTAGAGGAGGTTGATTGAAACCTCCTCTTTCCCAATGGTGATTTCTTCCACTAAGTCCTCTACTATTCTGCGTTTCTCATCACGATTAAGTTTGGGCCAACGCTCTGCGAGGTCGCGACCTTCAAGCAGAATATGGTCGCTCGACAGGCTTTCGACCTTGAGAAGGTCCAACTGTGCCTCTGCCTCAGCAGTTTGCCTCTCAAGCTCCTTCTGGCGGTTCTGAATGGGTGTATAGCGTTCCTTGAACCCTTCGGTTGGAATCTGTCCGTCCTGATACAACTGGAACAATGAATCCATCTGCCTCTTTGTCTCATCAAACTGTTTGGAGAGACGATTAAGCGTGTCCTCCCTCTCTTGGATGGTGGCATTGGCCTCAGTTAGGTAGTTTTCCACCTCACTTGGAGAAAGCAGGAATCCCTTGAGTTGCTCAATAAAGATGTGTTCCATGTCGTCAATGGGCATCTTGTTTCTGCAAGCTGGACACGTGTATTTCTGAGATTTTGACGGAACGTACATCCGCTTGCCACACTCGCAATACATCGTTCCTGCAAACAAGTGAACTGTCTTTTTGGCAGGCTTCTTTCGGGTTTTCTTTTGCTCGGTACTGATTGCCTGACATTCATCCCAAAGCTCAGCAGACATGATTGGTTCGACTTCACTGAAAATCCATTCGTCTTCTGGCTTGTATCCCCACTTTTTTGAGCCGTTAGGGTTCTGGGTGTAGTTCGCCCGATGCAGTCCTTTAGCTGTTGGATCATCAAGTAGCCGTGCGACTGTGGTATCTGAAAACCTCCCTCCCCTTCTGGTTCTGTATCCCGCTTCATTCATCAAACGAGCAACGGTCTTCTTGCGTCGATGCTCCCGAAAGAGTTCGTGGACTCGCTTTCGGATCGGGGCTTCCTTGGGATCAGGGATGAGTTTTCTGTCTTTCCACTGGTAGCCAAACGGTGCTTGTCCACCTAAAGGCTTGCCGAGTTTGGCACGAATTGGAATTGAGGCGGAAACGCGATCTGCTATCTCTTCTCTTTCCCATTGGGCCATTGCAGCGATCATGGTATAGAACAGACGTCCGGCAGGCGTTGAGGTGTCGATGGATTCCTGAAGGGATACAAGGTCAGCACCTGCATCCCGAAAGACATCTGCAAAGTCCAGAAGCTGGCGGGTACTTCGGGCAAGACGGGCAAGCTTGGAGAAAATCAGGCCGGTGATGTGACCGGATGCAATGTCCTTGAGCATCCGCTTGGTTTCGGCATGATCACCCACATTCTTGCCGCTGACGCCTTCAAGGTGGTACACCTCGACCACTTCCCAGTCTTTCGATTCGGCATAGCAACGAGCACGATGTTCGTGATGCTCCGGACTGTCACCTTTGGCTTGGTCTTCCGTACTGACCCGAATCCAGATGCCTACTGACCGCTTGACCTTGTGATTACGATTCATCTTTGTTCCCTCGACTGCCACGACGGATCGCGGCACCAGCAATGGTACGCTTGATAGACTTCATCCGCTCTGAACGCTCACTTGCATCCAACGGAGAACGATTGATTTTTACACGATACCCCCGGACAGTCGTAGAACTGTTGACCGCAGATTGTTCAAGCTCTTCAATGAAGCGGAAAAGCTGTTGCGGTAGCATGAAGTGTACCTGCTGATACGTGGTATTTTCAAGGGTTGTTTTTGACTTTTTCCTTACTTTTTCAAGACGTTCTTCTTCATCTGCAATCATGACCACATGATCAAACTTCGCATCAAGACATTTGATCAGGTTGGCACATTCATGATCAGTGGGTGTGGTGATTGATATCTCACAAGCAATGGAGATATCACCTTTATACAGAGCTACATCAACGGCACCGCGCCCTTCGAGAATGGGCTTTTCAATCTGTGCACGATATCCCATACCTTCAGCCCATTGCTTGATGAGACGTTGAATTGATTTGTGTTTCTGACCACCACGCCCTGGTGTTGATGCTGGCTTCTGGATCGTTTCGGTCTTTGCTACAGGTTCAACTTCAGGAACTTGTTCCTGTAGTTTTTCAATCGGTGTTTCTTTGCTTGCTTTGGGTTTGGGCTTTGTTTTTTCAGCAACCGGTATATCCGCTCGATTCTGCTCCAGAATCTTTTCAACACTACTCCGCTGTACTGCATACCGCTCACGTGATCTCTTGCGGATTTCCTGCTCCCGTCTCTTTGCCTCATCAATATTCACTTTCGGGGGAAGCGGTACGTGCAGATTGAAATCAAACTCAGTTCGCTCCATCCGACAGATGGCATTGCCGACGCTGAGATTCTGCAAGTCACCCGCTGCAAATGATGCAAATCCTGACTCCAATCGCTTGGCATCGTGATCGCCAAGATTGAAACAAATCCGCGTTGCAGGATTGGATATCACCGCACTTGCAACATCTGAGTTTCGGCTTTCAAGCTGACGGAGTTCCTGATGGGCCAGAATCAAGCCAAGGCCATATTTGCGAGCACCTGAAAGAATCTGGGCCATTGAGGGTGTAACGAAATGATGAAATTCATCGATGTAGAGGTAAAACGGTTTTCGCTGCTCTGCTTCGAGACTTTGCCGTGACAATGCAGAGCGATGAAATGCAGAGACCAGCAAGGTTCCAAGCAGGAAAGCATTTTCTTCTCCGATAGCTCCTTGTGGAATGCGAGCCAGGAATATCTTGCCCGTATTCATCATGTCACTGACATCAAGGTGATTTTCACCATGCGAGACCATGTACCGGATTGGTTTGGGACGAAGGAATGTGTTTAACCGCGTCACAATCGACCCCTGAGGTTTGCCGGAAACCAATGGGAACTCATGTTGCCAGTAATATGCGACTTCAGGATCACGAACCGTTTCAAGGAACTTGGCTCGGAATTGTTTTTCAACGAGAAAACGCCGGAGGTCTGCGAGTGTGCCTCCCTTGTCACTTTCCAGAAATGCAAGAATGGCATTAGAAAGTACCGCTGTCATCTGGTCACCCCAGCTTGTGGCCAAACGCTCAAAGCTGGCTGCAAGGTCAGATGCCAACAGATTCTTTTCCAGTTCCGTATGGGCAGACAAGATGTTGAACGGGATCGGATATTCCTCATCGGCAAGATCAAGCAAGACCACGTCGCGGAATCTCTCTGGTGGAATATGACTGAGTACCACATCGATCAAATCACCATGCGGATCAAGCACCCCGAAGCCACTTCCCTGCTCAATGTCTTGTTTGATCATGGAACTGAGTAGTGTCGATTTACCCGATCCGCTAGCTCCGATGAGATAGGTATGGCGAACGCGTTGATCCTTTGTCTGCCCGACAGTATTGACTTTGCCTGCATGAATGTTTTCCCCAAGAATCAAACTCCCCTTGCAGGCAATCTCGGGTGCGGGTTTGGTCTTGAGGGCACTTCTGATGAGTGTTGGTGTGGTAACAGATGCACTGGGCAAATGTACAAGCGAAAGCAATTCATCCAATG
>PAIY01000001.1 GCA_002704825.1 Phycisphaeraceae bacterium | reverse complement strand
TCGTATTTTTCGTCATTCCCGCGCAGGCGGGAATCCAGTGGCATGCAGTCGAAAATTGCAAATTCCACTGGACTCCCGCCTTCGCGGGAGTGACGGACGGTGGAGATTCATTCTTTGTATCGCTTTAATGAACACGACAAAAGGAAATCTATCATGAAGAAGCCTCAATCCAACAAGCATCAAATTGGTTTCACCCTCATCGAATTGCTGGTGGTGATCTCGATTATTTCGATCCTGATTTCCATTCTGTTACCTGCCCTGAGTAAGGCACGCAAGGCAGCTCGTTCAACCCAATGCATGTCTCTGCTCAAGCAATACGGTATGGCCAATGAAGTGTATACGTCGATTAACCGCGGCCGCTATCTGCCTGTGCGAAACACGCGTAACTGGTATGCGGTTCGTGCGTTCAAACAAAGCTTTTCAGACACGGTCGGCCCTGGCGCAGGCGATTGGGATTGGCGGTTCAATTTCCTTTGCCCGGACAGCCGTGCACAGATGCAGACCTATCACACGAGCAATGGTTGGGGAAGCATGGGCGACAGCTACGGCTACAACTATTTCAATCTGAGCACCCAACAGCAGGAAGAAGGCGTCCCTGCCGCCGAGTTCCGTCAGCCAAGTCTCAAGGTGATGTTTGCTGACGCCATTCACGATCGAATCAACCGCTGGTATTCAGACACCTACACCCATGAAGAAATGATCACAGCCAGTCAATCGATCACCTCCTATCGTCATGACGGATCATCCAACGTGGTTTTCTTTGATGGCCATGTCTCGCGGACAGCCCGTGCGGATCTGGACGAAACCATGCTCGGCACCAGCCGCCGGAATATCCCCTGGATGCTGCCGAATCACTGAGTTGAATCGACCGGATATCACACACATAGCACAGCCAACCAAGTCAACTTGGTCTATTCATGTGACTGGAATCAACAAGACTCTCAAATCCACCGCAGGTGTCCGTCGGATATCTGCGGTGTTTTTTATCACTGCTGCGGGGCAGTTTCGGGGGTAGCTTCCTGGGCAGCATCCTGGGTGACAGGCGCTGCGACTTCGGTGTCGGGCAGCGGTGGGAGAACCGGCTTGGGATAGACGCCTGCGGTCGGGCCGGGGACGATGCCGTAGTGACGCAAGCGGTCGGCAACACTCAGATTTTCCGGGTCAATGGCATGGGCGTGACGCAGGGCGTCGATGGCGTTGGCTTTGTCACCGATGAGTTCATAAAACGCGGCCATGGCAATCCACGGGTCCGCATCGTTTTTGTCAGCGAAGTGGACAGCCTTGCGGTAGGCGACGTGTGCCTGATCCATATCACCGAGTTTGGTGAGATAGTTGGCTTGACGCAGGAAGTCGTGACTCGTGCCGTACTGCTCATTGGCGTTAAGGAGCGTATCACGCAACGCCTGGGCGCGTCCCTGCTGGAAGAGACACTCTGCAACGCGGTCAAGCCAGATCGGCACCTTGGGGTGTGCCGGCTGGAGACTGATGACCTTCTCAAAACTGTGCTGAGCTTCGATCCACTGCTGACGCTCATATTGAATGATCGCCAGGTAGGTCATCGCACGCCAGTCGGTGTCATCCTGATCCAGCGCCTTGTTGTAGAGTTGGACCGCACGATCGACATCGCCCCGCTGCTTGGCCTGAATCGCTTTTTCACGCAGTGTCGGGTTGGTCAGTTTGCAGCCGAACAGGGACAGCGTTAAAAGGCTCATCACAGTCAACAGGGTCAATGATTTCATCGCAAAGCTTCCTCGTGCAAGGCAAATGGTTCAATTCGGTGTGATGAAATTCGTCACACGCGGTAAACTGACATTGTAAACAACTCAAGGTCATTGTGCATGGCAAATAGCACTCAGGCGAGCTGCGTTGTGTCAACGCGGGATTGAGCGAAGCTCAAAATCATGTGTGCAATAGCGCGGATGACGTGACGATTTACCTGCGGTCAATCCCGCTGTGACACACAGCGGCTCGCCTGAAAGGTGCTTATGAACGCGTGTCTTGTTCATTATTGAGATCACATAAAACATGCTCAAACTCCCCACCGTCATCCTGCATCACCAAACCGTCCACGGCAGTCACTACGACTGGCTCTGGCTCGACCCTGTCTCACGTGATCAACTACTGGGTATCCGCATCCCCCATCCCCCCGACCAGTGGCAGGCACACAGCAGCTTCAACGCCCAACCGCTTGCCCCGCATCGCATCGCATACCTCACCTACCAAGGCAAAGTCTCCAACGGTCGCGGCAGTGTCTTGCAGGTTGCCAGAGGATACGTGCAAGGCAACCGCATTGGCAAAGTGGGTTGGGATTGGCAAGTGCAACTCACTGGATCGCACGCCCCCCAAATCCAGCCAAGCGTCCGAATTCTTGCAACCAACAAAACACTGATGCGGTGTACAATCAACTCTGCTTATATGTTTTGATCATCAAGACTAAATACCGGGAACACCCCATGACTGACAACAAACGTAATTTCATCCAAAGAGAATGCTTTGAACATATCCTTTCTGCATGTGTCACTGCAAATGGCAAAACATACAAGGATATTGAAACGATCTATGGAGACATGTCACGCCTTGTTGTTGCCTGGCTGGCTTCGCAAACTCCCAAACAAATAAATATGTTATACAACCAACTTGGCTGGCGTGGCGAAGCAAATGGTCGTGCATTACATGAATCTGCAAAACATTGGATGTCGATATATCGTGGCTCCAAACCAACTCTCCATCATCCCCCTCGTCACATTGGGCTCGTTGCCTGCGTTGGCTCCAAACACTTGGGAGAACATCGCGCAAAAGACTTATATGATTCTGCTTTGTTTTCAAAAACAAGATCTTATGTTGAAAAAAACTGTGATCAATGGTTCATACTTTCAGCTAAACACGGGCTACTCGCCCCAGAAGAACGTATTGCCTCATATAACTCGACATTAAACGACCAATCAAAAACCCAACGAAACCTTTGGGCCCAAAGCGTCTGGAATGAACTAGCCAGCAAGATCAATGCGCATGACACGGTAACCATTCTCGCTGGAGAAAAGTACAGAGAATTTTTGATTCCATACCTGCATAAATTGGGGTGTACAGTTAATATCCCAATGAAAGGCTTGGGTATTGGCAGTCAATTACAATGGCTTGACCGTCAAATCTCAGATTCGAGCATTTCCCAAGATATTCATCGCTTCTATCGTCTACTAAAGAAACTCGAAGAAAAAACTAACGGCAAACGTTTAATGCGTAAATGTCATGGAAAACAACATTGGCCAGAAGCTGGAATCTATTTCTTTTTTGAACCGGGGGAATTTCGCCGGGACACAATGGAATCACGCGTTGTCCGCATCGGAACCCACCGTGTAAGTTCAGGCTCAAAAACAACATTATGGCAACGCTTGATTACCCACCGAGGCCCTAAACATTTGCACGGGAATCACCGTGGTTCAATTTTCAGACACCATGTCGGCAATGCACTTGCCAAACGTAATCCCGTACTTTTTCAACCGACATGGCAGGACATGTCATTAAAATACGCGTCTATGCATGAGCAGGAAAAAGATTTGGAAGTGGCGGTTTCCAAGCACATCGGTACGATGCCTTTACTTTGGCTTGAAGTAAACGACAAAGCATCGGTTCAGAGCGATCGTGCATATCTTGAACAAAACCTCATTGGTTTAGTTTCTAACTATAATCGACTTCACGCACAACCATCAGATACTTGGCTTGGACATGACTCAACCGAACAATCAATAAGGGATTCGGGTTTATGGAATGTTAATCACATTGGGTATAATTATGACCCCTTGTGTCTCGATCGTTTGGAGAATTACATTCAGAAGTGCTGATGAAATATCAAATTTTGTTTCAAAGTAACAGTTTGAACTAGTATTTTCCATCCCCCACTTGCCAAAGCTTTCCCGATCTGCTAAATTACTTCGCTCTGTATTAAACGGACTAACAGATTTTTGATTTTCGGCCTGTAAAGGCCAATATTAGGCAGAAGCGCATTATGACCATTACCGCTGAACGCAAACAGGAACTGATCAAAGAATACCGCCGCGAAGACACCGATACCGGTTCGCCTGAGGTGCAGGTTTCCATCCTCACTGAGCGTATTCAAGGTCTGACCGAACACCTTAAAGCCCACAAGCACGACTTTGCCAGCCGTCGTGGTCTGCTGATGCTTGTCTCCAAGCGCACCAGCCTGCTTCGCTACCTGGCTAAGAAAGACGAAGCTCGTTACAAAGAGCTGATCGGCCGCTTGGGTCTGCGCCGCTAATATCTGTCAATACACAAATTACACCAGGAGCATGGCGCGTTGTCATGCTCCTTTTCATAACTGTCGCAATCGAAATCTGCTATCAGGCAATCGTTTCGGAGCAGGCGGCAGTAGGCTCGACGCGCTACACTGTACACCGGCAAAAAGACGCAACGGACTGCGGGCATTTGCCAAACGGATCGGGATTTCAAACGCACACCTGCAGACCCATTCAACGAATCTGCAGCGTCAACAAGCGGGAATTCAACGCATTTTCACCATGCTCCCGCCTGCCAGATCAGCTAAAAAGCCAGTCATCCGTTGGCTTGAAGCTTGCTGAAACACAAACATTGATCCCCTCTGAAAACACGTACCGCACCGAGCCTTCTGTCTTCTGCATGCACCACGATTCTCCTGGCCAGCAGCTACCATGCGACAATTTGCATCGGCGGTTTTGCGTACTTGGATACTTTGCTTCTATAATTCGTATCCTCAATTACACGAACCGCTAAAGACAACTGAGCACCATCAATTGGAATCCCGAACGTGTCGGGACCAGGTGCCACAAGAAAGGACCATCTCGCATGGCAGCAACCACCGTTTCACTGGAACTGGCAGGACGTACACTCTCAATCGAAACCGGGCAATTGGCCAAACAGGCTGACGGCTCGGTCATGGTTCGCTACGGCGACACCGTCGTACTGGGCACCGCCGTCCGCGCAGCACCCCGTGAAGGCATCGACTTCTTCCCACTGACCGTGGACTACCGCGAAAAGCTCTCAGCGGCTGGCAAGTTCCCCGGCGGTTTCCGCAAGCGTGAAGGCGCACCGAATCAGAAGGAAGTTCTGACGATGCGTAACATCGACCGCCCCATCCGTCCCCTGTTCCCCAAGCACTATTTTGATGAAGTGCAGATCCAGTGCTGGGTCATGGCTGCTGACGGTCAGAACGAACCAGATGTCATCGCTGGCATCGCTGCTTCGGCTGCCCTGTCCATCAGTTCCGTCCCCTTTGAAGGTCCCATCGCCACCGTGCGTGTCGGCCGCGTGGATGAAGAATTCGTCCTCTTCCCGACTGCTGCCCAGATGGAATACTCCGACCTGGACCTCGTGCTCTCAGGTCACAAAGACGGCCTGAACATGATCGAAGTCGGTGCACACTGCCTGCCCGAAGACGTCGTCGCCTCAGCCATCGAATTCGGTAATGAAGCGATCCTCAAAATCGTGGACATGATCGAAGACCTCGTCGGTAAAGTCGGCAAGGAAAAGGTCTGCGAAACGCATGGCCCGACCGAAGAAATCGCCAAAGCCGTCAACGAAAAACTCGCTGGCCCGCTCAAGGCTGCCAAGACCACCGAAGGTGACAAACTCGATCGTCAGAACGCGGTCAAGGATTGCATCAGCAACTTCATTGCAAGCGAATTCCCCGAACCCGACGAAAACGCCGGTGCCAAGACCTACAAGACCTGGCAGGAAAATGTGAAGCTTGCCAAGGTTGCGATTCACGATCTTGAAGAAGTCATCACCCGTGAAATTATCCGCAGCGGTGTCCGTACCGACGGCCGCAGCTTTGACCAGCTTCGTGCCATCGAATGTCACACCGGTGTGCTTCCCGTGGTCCACGGTTCTGCCGTGTTCCAACGTGGTGAAACCCAGGCCATGGTCACCGCCGTGCTTGGCACATCCAAGGACGAACAAATCGTCGACGGTCTGGCTGAAGAATACAGCGAAAAGTTCTATCTCCATTACAACTTCCCGCCCTTCTCCGTCGGCGAAGCCAAGCGCATCACCGGCCCCGGTCGCCGCGAAATCGGTCACGGCAAGTTGGCGGAAAAGGCACTCGTTCCCGTGCTGCCGGCTCCGGATGACTTCCCCTACACCATCCGTCTTGTCAGCGACATCCTCGAATCCAACGGTTCCAGCTCCATGGCTTCGGCATGCGGCGGCTGTCTGGCCCTGCTCGACGCCGGTGTCCCGTTGATCGCCCCGGTCGGTGGTATCTCCATCGGCTTGATCTCCGCGGACAACGATGGCGATGAAGAAATCTATCTCACCGATATTCAAGGTGAAGAAGACCACTTCGGCGATATGGACTTCAAAGTCACCGGTACCCGCGACGGCATCACCGCCATCCAGTTGGACCTTAAAATCCGTGGCCTGAATATGGATCAAATCCGCAAGACTTTCGAGCTTGCCAAGAAAAACCGTATCCAGATCATCGAGATGATCGAAGCCGAAGTGCCCGAGCCCAGGGACTTGAATCCCAACGCACCGCGTATGCTCAAGACCCACATTCACCCCGACAAGATCGGCAAGCTCATCGGCCCCGGTGGCAAGACCATCCGTGCGATCGAAGCCCTTACCGGTGCCACGCTGGACATCGAAGAAGACGGCACGGTCTACGTCTCTGCCGTCGGACTCGACAAGGCTCAGGCCGGTCTGGAAGAAGTCGAAAAACTCTGTGCAGAGCTTAAGGTCGGAACCATCTACAACGGTAAGGTCGTTTCCATCAAGGACTTTGGTGCCTTTATCGAACTGGCGCCAGGTACCGAAGGTCTCTGCCATATCTCCGAACTGTCTCACGGCTACGTCAAGCAGGTCAATGACGTGGTGAAGATGGGTCAGGACGTCAAGGTCAAGGTCATCAACATTGATGATCAAGGCCGCGTGAAACTGTCCATCAAGGCCACGCAGGATGCCCCTGCCGACGACGACAAGGGTGCCAAAGGCAAGAAAGACGACCAGTCTGAATAACGGGTAGGGTATTTAACCCAACCTAATCTGAAAATTTTGTTTTGTATTCTGGAAGAAACAGGTACAATATTAATTAAGGCAAATTGGGGGCCTTGGATCAATGCCATGCTTTCACAACGGCGGGCATCAATCCAATGGCATTCAACGCTCACATGGATGTCCATTTCGAAAACGACATCCACGTGACACCCTTTTGTGAAGCGTTGTTTGATCTGACCAATATACCCCAGGGGTATTGGGGTTCAATGGTCAATAGCAAGGTTTCAAAATAACGGTTGTTAGGCTGGCTCATCATCTGGTGTTGGGTCAGACCTATCAAACCGATTTGCCTAATGACGTTGTTTGCTGGTTGACACAGCTTCGGCCAAGTCAATCAGTGGGGATAAGTAAGTGTTGTCTGTTTGGAATGGGCCAGCAGATGACAGGGTAAAATCAGTTGGGATGAGAGTAGGAGTGTTTGTCGGCAAGGTGTTCGACGACATGATGAGAATCATCGCGTGACTATCTGGACGGAGTGTTCATTCTGAGCACACAGCGTCAGGTTCCTATCTTAAGCACGCATTCATGTTTCCATTACGTCTTGGGGCCAAACGTCATCAAACATTCCAGGGGCCATTTTTTGGTTAACGCCAACTGAATATCTCCCATGGTTTATCGGCAGTCGGTTTTGATCTGTAGCTGTCGATGATTGGAGGTGCCTGTGCCAACGACTACTGGCAAGGTTAAGTGGTTTGATCCCAAAAAGGGATACGGATTTATCATCGGTCCTCAGGAACAAGACGTTTTCGTCCATTACAGTCACATCGATGGCGACGGTTTCCGCTCGCTCAAAGATGGCGAAGATGTGGAGTATGAACTGATTGAAGGCGACAAAGGTTGGCAGGCGCGGCAGGTCCAGCGTGCCGGCGCTGAAGTCAACCCTGGAAACAGTTCACACTAACCCTCAAAAGTTAGTGAATTCCTGTAGACAACGTTTTATCTGAAGAGTCTTTGGGGACTTTCCCACGGATCCCGGATGATCGCTCATTGCACGCCCGTGTCGCGTTGACTAAGTAACAACTTTGTTAACGTGACAGATGTGTCCGCTTTGACCGAGAAGGTTGTTGTACGTCTTGATTGCGCCGCGTGAGTGATGCCAATGTAAACTGATGTCAAAGCACCGTGAATCGAGAATGCTGCGGTTGGGTTGTCACTTGGTACATGCTTGATTGACGATGTGATGGCCCGATGGTTGGTGTCGAGCAGCATGTCATCAATCAGCATTTGATTTGTGGCCTCACATCAATGGAATTCAACTTCGTTTCTCTCCGGGGAGAACTTGTGGATGCCCTACTGGCTCGCCCAATCACGTCGCCGACTCAAGTACCTCCATGCCGTTGCAGTCTGTCCTGCTCCGGATGGCGGGGCCTATTCGTATCACCTGATCATGCATGAGGGTCAGTACATCCCAACCAGTCGAACCTGGCAGCCTTCGATTGATGCTGCCCAGGTGGATGCTCAGACCACACTGAAGATCAAGCCCACGGATTGGAAGCATCATCCTGAGCCGTTGCCGTTTGAGAATCAGATTCAAGAAGCAATCCAAAACGTCGCTGATCGCATTGAACAAGCTCAGGACACTATGCCACGAATGCCTGAGCGTTGCCATGCCGCTATGCGTCAAGCCAAGGAGCGGCGTGTGACACCGGCTATGGGACGCCGCTTCAAACGATTGCTCCCGGGTAATTGGGCATGTGAAACCCACCTGCTGACCATCAAAACGGACGGCCAGTGGCAATGTAACTCTGCGAATAATCCAGATGACAAACTCAAGCTTTTCTGCAAACTGCCGGTTGATCATGGAAGCTGGCATTACGCGATGGGCTTTGTCAGATTCACCTGCCCTGACTCGCGCATGCATGTCCCCGCAAGCATTATGGAGCTTGTTGAAAACAAACTCGTTCTGGCTGGTTTTTTCGACATTCAGCAATTCAAGCGTGAACCCCAATGACAGTGACATGTGAATCCGCACACATGCCCCCAACCGTTTGGCAACACCCGTTTCACCGAGTATCTTTTTGTGATGTTCATGTATCTGATATTCGGCATCGCCATCGGCATCCTGTTGACCATCCCCATGGTCGTCTATGCCTCCAAGCGGACGGCCACGCGTGTGCGTCAGTTGGAGAACCGTGCCCAATCCGCAGAACGCTTAGCAGAACTGGGCACGATGACAGGCGGTCTTGCACACGAAATCAAAAACCCGCTCTCCACGGTGGGTCTGAATCTGCAACTGCTTCAGGAAGATGTCGATGAACTGAGCAAACACGTTCAGCCCGATGATGTCGAAGCTGCTGAACAAGTCGATCGACTCAAGCGACGCTTAACCTCACTGTCCCGTGAGACGTTGCGACTCAAGGAAATTCTCGAGGACTTCCTCCGCTTTGCAGGTCGCATGAAGCTGGACATCAACCAGGAGAACATCAACGAATTGGTTGCTGAACTCACCGACTTTTTCCGCCCGCAGGCGAGCATGGATCAGGTCCAGTTACGGACCCAACTGGATGCGACCCCGAGTTTGGCAGCGGTCGATCAGGGCCTTTTCAAGCAGGCGGTACTCAACCTGTTGATCAATGCCAATCAGGCGATGAGTCAGGCCCGTGCCAAGGGTAAGCCGCACGGCGGTGCCAACGAACTGCTATTGCGGACCAAGAATGACGGCGATCACATTCAGGTCACCATCACCGACACCGGCCCGGGCATTGCCCCCGACACCCTCAAGGAAATCTTCAAGCCCTACTTCTCCACCACGCGTGGCGGGACCGGCCTGGGACTGCCCACCACCCGTCGCATCATCGAGGAACATGGCGGGAGCATCACCTGTCACAGCGATGTCGGCCGAGGTACCAGCTTTGTGTTACGCATGCCAACCAAGGCCAAATAATGTTTTCAGGTTGCAACTCCCACCGGGTTTGCATGTATAATCACTGACAACCTCATGAGACTCAATGGCCTACAAATTGTTTGGATGGGACTACTGCTGTGCATGGTGACAATCATGCCCACAGCCGGTGTTCTTTTGGCATGCGTGAGTGAAGCCAAGACGCCCTCTTCTTCCCAACAGGTAGCCAGTTCATGCATGATGTGTTCGCATGTCCCTGATCTGCCCAAGCCGCAGCAACAGGACAATTCACCAGACACACCGGCAGATTCACAAAGCCAATCGGATAGTTGTGGCGAGTATTCCTTTGAGATGCAAACCAGTTTGATGGACTTTCCCAAGCTGGTCTTATCCCCTCGCGGTCAGGGTCTGATGATTAATTTACATCTTCAATCCCGTGATCTGTCGATCACGTCCCCGCCACCAGAAGCGTGATCCTTCTTCACGACAAACAAACTTCATATTCAGTATTTCATTCATGCGACTCTCTGAGCGAGAGCGCGATATCTCAAATTTTTTCATAAAGGAAATCAAACATGCGTATCATCGCTGGTTTAATGATCGTTGCAGCACTTGGCTTTGGCCTGACTTCTTTGACCACGGCCTCACAGTCCGTCGAAGCCACACAGCAGACCACTGAATTGACCACGGGTCAGAACTGTGGCAAGACCTGTGACAAAGCCAAGAAATGCACCAAGTGTGACGATTGCGATACCGTCAAGGATTGCAAGGCTTGCACCAAGTGCGATTAACCCGCTTGTATCTCACCATGCATCAACGGTGATCAACACCGTCATCTCATGGTGAATGAAGCATAAAAAAAGTCCGGCCTGTGTTATTTCAGGTCGGACTTTTTTATTTGTCTTACTTCTGTTGCGATTAAAGTGTTTGGGAATCAAGCAGCCTTGCGTGTGGGTGCAGGTTCAAGGTGCATATTCGGCTCAGTGGTTTGAGTCGTGTTGAATCGGTTGGGTATCCATTGATTAAAGAAACTGGCAAAGCCACGCGAAACAGCGACAGCGGGTTTATCAGCCACAAACCACAGGCCCCAACCCAATACCAGTGAACACGCTGCCAGGATCGTCGCGGTGACGAGCGCCGCTGCCGAGGGTGACATCATCTTGAGCATCAGCATATATGTCGGGTACGCAGCCGCACAGAGAAACGGCGTGTGGATCAGATACAACCCAAATGAAATCTTGCCCAGAAAGACCGCATAGGGTCGAGCGAAAAATCGCTGCGTCACCGGCGAGAGAATCAGGTATCCGGTCAACGCCGTCGCGAGAACAAGATGCAACATGCCGTTGATATTGGGAAGTCCGATCAGATAGACAAAGCCGGTCATGGTCAGCAGCGCACCAGGTTTGGTGTGCGTCAGTAATCGCGACAACTTCTGCATCACCTGCGGCACACGTTGGCGGACCACATCAGCATTGACATACATATCACAGAGCATCGTCCCCAGGACAAAGGCGTTGACCCAGAACATGTACAACCGGAAAAGCACCAAAGCTGTGATCGCGTAGATGAGCCAACGGGCTTTGTGCTTGCCGATGACGCTCAGGTAAGCAAAGAGGAAGAACGAACCCATCAGTTCCACTTCCATCGTCCAGAGCACACGGTTATAGCTGGCGTCGGGATTGTAGTTAAAGAAACACTGCCAAACGGCGGTCTTGATCGCCATCAGAAAGCCAGCTTCAAATTGATAATGATGCCCCAACCAGTCGGCATACTCTGGCCCCAGTTCATTGGCCAACTGCATATTGCTCATCAGTCCGCCTGCATGCAACGCATAGGCAAAGAGAACCGACACCAACACCGGCAAAAGCAACCGCGGGTAACGACGAATCGAAGCATCCGTCAACATACCGTTGGCCTTGGCAACATCATTCGTCGCGTGATACCGAAGCGAGAGCACAAACGCGGACATCACCCAGAACAACCACACCGCGAAGTTCCCATCGTAAAACGCTTCGACAAACGGCTTGAATGTCGGGCCAAACCAACTGTTAAGTCGATCAATCGGCACGATGAAAAACATCAAATGCAGATGTGTCAGTACAACCACAAATGCTGCGATGCCACGCAACCCTTCGAGATAAGCCAGTTTGCCTGCTTGCTGATTCAATTCAGACTCTCCTTGGGCAAGTGATGCACATGGTGCATCAAGTCAATGCAATAACAGCCCCCGTGTCATGAATATCGACACAGAAAGTGAAGATTTGCCAGTGATCGCAATGGAGTTCCGATAGAAAAGCGGTCGGGAATCTTTCTTGGCAAGAAGGATATGTTATTGGTCTTTACAGCCACGAAAAAGCGATCAGAGATTGATCTGATTCATGGTATGAAGGGGATAGATCAAACACCCGTTACGCGCCGCGTTCGGCCCACTCTTCTTCCAATGGTCCAAGTTCCTTGGTCAACGCTTCGTGCTTGTCCTGGAGTTCGGAGAAGAGTTTGTGATCCTTGTAGGTGTCGGGATCAGCGAGTTTGGCATCGAGGTCAGCGATCTCTTCTTCAATCTGCATGATGCGATTTTCGAGTTTCTCCTGACTCATCTTGGAGACGGCGCCGCGATTGGTGGACTTGTTCTTGTCCTTACCCTTGGACTTTTGTGCCTGCTTTTTCTCCTGGGCCTTGGCAGCTTCCTTTGCCTTGGCTTGGGCGGCAGCTTGTCGGGCGTCTTCCTCGGCTTTACGTGCAGCCTGCTGTTTGGCTTTCTCACTCTGGGCTTCGAGGTATTCGGTGTAGTTGCCCCAGAAGTGCTTGACGCCACCTTTGCCATCCAAAATCAGCAACTGGTTGACCAGCGCATCAAGCAGCCAACGGTCATGGCTGATGAGAATCAGCGTGCCCCCCCCGCGTGCCTGATCTCCCCAACCCGAAGGTTCAGCGGTGAAGAGTCGGGCGGCTTCTTCCAGACGTTCAGCGGAGAGCACATCCAGGTGGTTGGTCGGTTCGTCAAGGACCAGCAGGTTATGCGTCCCTGCGATCATGGCAGCCAACGCCACGCGGCTACGTTCACCGCCGGAGAGTGAGCCCAGGGTTTTATCCTGATCATCACCGGAGAACATGAACGCGCCTGCCATCTCGCGCGCCAGTTGGCCATTCTCATTGGGCATGCGACGCGTCAAATATTCGACGATTGTTTGATCCGCACGCATGTCATCGTGCACCTGCTTGAAGTGGCCGACGAGAACCTGCGAACCGAGTTTGGCGTGACCACTGCTGGCTTCCTGTTCACCAAGCATGCAGCGGACAAGTGTGGATTTGCCCGCACCGTTGGGACCGATGATGCCGATGCGATCACCGCGACGGATGATGACGTTGAGGTGATCAAAGAGTTTCTTCTTGCCATCGTCATAGCTCTTGGATAAACCTTCGACACTGAGCACCTGGTCCCCGGAGCGTGGCGGTGCAGGCAGTTGCAGGTTCATCACATCAAGCTCGATGGGACGCTCGGTGAGTTCATTGCTGATGAAGCGTTGGAGACGGTTTTCCCGACCGCGTGCCTGCTTGGCGCGTTGACCTGCTTTGTAGCGGTCGATGAAGTTTTTCTCCTGGCGGATTTTGTCCTGCTGTTTTTCATATGCACGCTGAGCCACCATGCGACGCTCAGCACGCAGTTCGGTGAATTTCTGGTAGTTACCGGGGTACTCAAACACGCGGCCGATTTCGACTTCATAAATTTTGCTGACCACGCGATCAAGCAGCCAACGGTCATGGCTGATGAGCACCACCGCCCCGGGATAACTCGAGAGATATTCTTCAAGCCAGATACGCCCTGCGATGTCCAGGTGGTTGGTCGGTTCGTCGAGCAATAGCAGATCAGGTTTGGATAACAGCAACTTGGCCAACGCCAAACGACCACGCTGTCCGCCGGAGAGATCTTTGACTTTGACGTTGAAGGTTTCGTCACCCAGACCAAGGCCGTGCAGCGCCTGTTCGATCTGGTGATCGACCGCATAGCCGCCTGCCGCCTGCATCTGGTGTTCAACATGCTCGTAGCGTTTGAGCAGCTTCTCGAGTTCCTCGCCTTCGGACTCTGCCATGGCGTGGGAGATTTCATCCAGTTCAGCGTGAAGCTTTTCCAACTCCGCAAAGACGCCCTGAGCTTCTTCACGCAGCGTGTGTTCCAGATTGAGCTTGGGGTCCTGATGGAGATACCCGACAGTGCTGCCGCGAGCCAGTTGAATCTGACCTTCATCGGGCTTCATGTTATTGAGGCCGGCAATGAGTTTCATGAGCGTGCTCTTGCCTTGGCCGTTGCGTCCGACCATGCCAACGTGCTCGCCCTGTTCCAAGGTCATATTGGCACCATCGAGAACGATGTGATCGCCATAGCCAAACCGCAGATTTGCAACACTTAAAATCGCCATAGACGGAACAGATTAAAAGGGATTGGCGATATTGGCAAGGGGTAGGACTCACCTGATATCGCTCAGTGGCAAACAGCGTCTGATACTTAACATGATATGCATAACCTTGCGAACGATTTTATTCAACCACGAAGCGGCTGTGTTGTTTGTCAAGGGCTTTACCTCAAGCGCCGGCGGCTTTTTTCCCCGGAAGGGCTTGGGCCTGAGCACAAAGCGTATTCAAGTGCACCAACAACTTCCGGGCACAGGCAGTCAAGGCGACCTTGCGAAGCTTGCCCGCAGCGATCAAGCGTTGATAAAAAGTCCGCATCACTGCGTCGTGCTGGACGGCACAGAGGCAGGCCATGTACAACGCCGTGCGCACGGCAGCACGTCCGCCGCGAATCCGCCGTTTGCCCTGATACCGACCTGAGTCATGAGCATACGGTGCCAGGCCGGCCAGTGAAGCAATCTGTTGGCGGTTGACCGTGCCCAACTCCGGCAGGTGAGCCAGCAGTGTGGCGGCGGTTTGATCGGCAACCCCAATGACCTGGGTGAGCACAGCGGCCTTGGCTTTGAGCTTGGGTGACTTGTTTAAACACCGTGTCAGTTGAGCATCCAGTTGCGATTCGAACTTCTGCAATCGAGCGATGCTTTGATTGATCATCCGCCTGATCGATGCGTCGTCACAACTTTCCAAACGGTTTTGTTCACGGACGCGATCTTCGACAATCTGTTTGCGTCGATCACGCAAAACCCGCAGTTTTTCAGCGTTTTTGTCCGGCTTGGAGGTCGGCCTGGGGCCGGTGGTTTGAACAAAACGCGCAATAAGCTGCGCGTCGATCTTGTCGGTCTTGGCATGCCAGTTGATGCTTTTGGCAAAGTGACGCACCCGGGCAGGTTCGAGTCGATAGACATGAAAACCCGCTGTCAACAGGTATTTGAGTAACGGGCGTTCGTACCCGCCGCTGGCTTCGATTCCGATGTGCAATTGGCCCAGCGATGCGAGTTGTTTGAGCAGTTGCTCGTAACCGGCGTCATCGTTGTCGACCTGGCCGATGTAACGATCGACGGTGGCAATATCCAAAGTTCTTTTGCTGATGTCGATTCCAAGGTAAACTGGTTGTGTCATGTTGGTGACTCCCATTCTTGCCTAAGCGAACCCAGCGTCATACTGATTCAGGCGGCTGTTCGGGACGATCCAAAACTGGGTGTGTGTTCACTGCTTCGTGACGATCCGCAAACGCGATCCAAGCACGAATCGAACCCCACATCCAGGAGGAGCCCCACACAGGCTCCTCATTTTTTTATTCCAACAACCATTCGCTTAAATGACAACTTACAAGACACGAAGAGCACGAAGGACACGAAGTTAAAGACATTGTGAAAACGTAATTACAAATCGACCGTAAATGAGGGTGATTAAGTGAATCAGAAATAAATATGAGTTATTGAGGCGAGCTTTGATGGATTTGTTTTTCTTCGTGACCTTCGTGTCGTGGTTAAAAAACAAATCGCACTTTAACCAATCACTTTAACGCCAGCATGCGTTCGCGGAGTTCGGCTAATGCCTCAGCTTCGTCTGCGGTTTTGTCCACCACCATAGGCTCGCCGAAGGTGACGGTGGTTTTACTGGGGCACAGGAAATGCCAGAGCATGTGATGCTTCAACGGTGTCCCCTCGATCCACACCGGCACGATCACCGCGCCGGACTTCCTGGCGATCCACGTGATCCCCGACTCAAATTCCTTGAGTTCACGGACCTCGCGCTGCAGCGCGCCTTCGGGGAATAAACCGACGATATCGCCATCCTTGAGAATCTTCACCAGCATGCGCACCTGGGCCAACCGCGATTCGTCTTCGCCGATGGCAATGGGGTTGATCGCTTTCCACAACGGGTCCATGGCTTTGTATTGGTAGTTTTTCATCATCAACCAACGGACCATCCGCGTCACCCGTGCCTGCATCACAAACGGATCAAGCCCCGTCGTGTGGTTGGCTGCAAGGATCACCGCGCCGGTGTGTGGGACATGGTGTTGCCCACGGACTTCCAGGCGATGCCAGACAAAGCAATACAACCGTTCAATCCGCCAACAGGCATTGGCAATCGGGTTGAGCATCGGACCGCTGCGTGCATAACGGATCAACTGTGACAAGCCCAGCAGCAATAACACCGGCCCGAGGATGAGCATCACATAGCGAATGTTCACATCGGCATTAGGCAATCGCCAGATACACAGATGTGTCAGCACGCTGCAGGTGGTGTTGGCCATGGAGTTCAGACCCATGACCCGACCGCGAATGAAGTTGGCAGCACTGGTTTGAAGCAGCGTCATCACGCTGATGATGATCATGTTGCCGAACAGTCCGATGCAGAACGCCGAGAGGTACATCACCCACATCACCGGCACCAATGCCATCGTCAACAGGAACACACCGACAAACAGGAATGCCGTGAACATGATCAAGCCTGCTTCGCGTCGGGTTCGGACCCATGCGATCACACCAGCGCCCACGAGCATGCCTACACCCAAGGTCGCAGTGACCATGGTGTAATGCTCCATGAGCGCTTTGTCCTGCAAATCGAAGTGGATTTTGGAGACCCCCAGAATGCTGCTGGTCACCACGGAGGCCACCGCCCAGACGAGCATGTTCATGACAATCAGTGAAGCAATACGTTTGTGTTGGAGGCAGTATTTGAGTGAATAACCAAACGCCTTAGCTTTGGGTTTGGGGGTGGGTTGATTGGTGTGCGTGTGGTGTTTGACGGGTTTGAGGAATGCAAAGAACCAGCCGGAGATCAGGTAGAACAGCGAGCCGATGATCAGGCCGGTGCGGATGGTGCTCGCCATTTCCGGGTCGATGATTTTGCCCCCGACGACAAGTCCGACCTGGGCGGCGATGATGGCAATGACGAGGATGATCGCGTTGCCTGCCTGGAGTTGAGAGCGTGGGATGATCTGCGGGATGATGGCATTGCGCGCGGGGTTGAAGATGGCTGCAAAGCTGCCGATGGCAAAGAGCGATGCGTAAATCTTCCAGTGTTGATCATCAGGCAAGTGTGCACTACCCGTTGCCGAGGCGAGCAACCATGCACAGTAAAGCATGATCAGGCCCCGCGACTCATCACAGCCGAGTAACACCCATTTGCGCGGGAGTCGGTCCGAGAGCCAGCCCCCGACGATGGAGAAAAACAGGTAGGGCAGGAAGAACCAGAACTGGGTCGCAGCATTGATCGCGGTCGCATCGGCATTGGCAGCCAAACCGCCCAGCAGCGTGAGACTGCCGAGCATGATCATGCGATCGCCAAAGCCGCTGGCAGCGGTCGACGTCCACATCAGCGAGAAGTTGAGTTGTCGCCAAAGCGGTAAAGTTTTGCGGGAAGTTGGCCCGGTGTTCATGTTGCGAAGTGTACCAGAGGTCGCAGGGCGATGTGTGTTTTTGTTTCAGGTGTGTCGTGTGATGTCCACGCGGGATTGAGCGAAGCGCAAATGGGATATGAGTGAACGTATTGAGATTCAAGTTAACCGACCGTTACCCCGCTGCGACACACATGCGTGTTAATGCAACAGATGACGACTCAATGGTACAGGTGGATTCTTGCAGTTGGCCTCAAATGCATCATTTCAAGGCAACCGAGCCAAGATGGCTCGGCTATATGCACATAGCCCGGTCATCTTGGCCGGGATTGCTTGAAAACAAACGCCATGCAATGGACGGCTGGTGATTCTAAGGGCGCAAAAATGCGTGGCTCCGGTTAAGATGGTGGCGGACCGTACTTTGCCAAGGGGCGCTACACCATGCAGATCGACAAACTCTTGTCACATCATGGCCTGTCACTCAACCCGTTTGTGGCTGAGGAAGCAAGGCACGACCCGGTCTTTGAGCAGTTGCTTGAAGACGCGATGCCGCATCACCCTGACTTTGCCAAAATCCTCGGGCAGATTCATCGTCCCAGTGCCGCGGTGGTCTTCGGTGAGAAAGGTTCGGGCAAGACCGCCATCCGTCTGCACATCGGCAGGCAGGTTCGGTTACACAACGATCAAAACCCTGAGAGTAAGGCGCTACTCGTCCCCTATGATGATTTGAACCCGGTGCTTGACCGTGTGCTCATACGCAAGCGAAACAGCCGCAAAGGCGCTCGGGCGGATGTCGAGGAACTGCTCAAACAATTCAGACTCGAAGAACATCAGGACGTGATTCTCTCGCTGGCGATGACACGGTTGGTTAACTGTCTACTCGGTGAGCCGGGGTTGGGTGAAGATCAAACGCAGTTGCCACACGATGCACTGAACAAGATACGCAAAATGCCTAAACGCAAGCGCGTTGATCTGTTGGTGTTGGCCATGCTGTATGACCAGCCGCGCAGCGGTGATGTGGTGTCACGCTTTGAAAAACTCCGTAAAGCGCTACGGATTCGCCGGTGGTTCCCATTGGGTTGGCGCCTCTATGGCAGCTTGATCATGACCGTCCTGGGCGGTGGCGCATTGGGTTTTGAATGGCTCAGCCGCAATGTCTTTGGCGGTGAATTGATCCCGATGCAATATCTCATCGGTGCAGGTGTCATTGGTGCATTGGGTCTGGGTGGCCTGGTGTCATGGCTGATTCAGACGGTCAAGACCAATCGTCTTGCTAAGAAGATTCATCACGAAACGCCTGCGGTTGAACGCAGTGTGGATCAGTTCAAGGAGATGCTGCCGCAGATTGCCTCCAAGGATTTGACCGGTCAGCCTTGGCCGGCGCAGGGTGCTGAGGACGCCAAGAACTCACGCTATGAGTTGACGGGCAATCTCATGGAGATCATCCCGTCGCTGGGCTACTCGGGCATGATGGTGCTGGTGGATCGCGTGGATGAACCGACGGTGATCGCCTCCAATGCCGAGCGTATGCGCAGCGTGCTTTGGCCGATGCTTGATAACAAGTTCCTGCAGCAGCCGGGCATTGGCGTGAAGATGCTCCTGCCGATTGAGCTGCGACATATGCTGGTGCGTGAGTCGCCCGCCTTTTTCCAGGAAGCACGTCTGGATAAGCAGAACCTCGTTGAGCGTCTGACCTGGTCGGGTGCAACGCTCTTTGACCTGTGCACTTCTCGCCTGCGTGCCTGTCAAAAGGAAGGTTCGGATCCGATCTATCTGACGGACCTGTTTGAAGCGGATGTCTCGCGGGAAATGGTGGTCGATGCGTTGGATCAAATGCACCAGCCGCGTGATGCGTTCAAGTTTCTGTATTCGGTGATCCAGGAACACTGTCGCATGATCCCCGAAGACGAAGGCAAACCGCTGATTGCCCGAATCACGCTTGAGACGGTTCGCCGAGATCAGGCCCGTCGCGTACAGGAACTCTACCGCGGTTTGTCACCCGCCTGAACCGTCCCCGGAAGTCCCTGACAGCCCTGGGAAATATTCATGGAAACATCCCCAGCAAGTACCCATAACGTACCTGGGCCCTCACCGATGAGCCTGGATCACATGGTTCTTGATACGAAAAAGCAGGCGTGTTCAAAGCCATTTTCCCGTGGAAAACTCAAAAAACAGAAATTTTTTTCGAACAGGCAATCAGGCAACGCGTCTGATCGGTTATTTTTTGTTGTGTGATGGATCAGGAACAGGCATCATGTGCTGATCATTGTTCAATCCGTTATTTTGCGGTGATTTACAAATTTTATCGGGCGTCGGCACAGGTGACATTTTTGTTGTAACCGACAAAATGCGCATTTTTGTAGCATGTCCAACCCCCTGCCCAAGTCTTAGGCACCTCAAAGACCGATTTTTGGTCAGAATTTTGTTTGCATTTTACGATGATTTGGTTAAAACAGTGTGCAAATCCCTAAATGTTAGGGGTCGTTGTGCAATCGGTCATTACGGGTATGCATGTGGCATGCTCTTTGCATTGTGACCAAAGTTGTCACAACTATCGCGTCAAACGGTTGGTAGGAAATTAACATTTGGTCAAGGAGAAAAAGATTATGACGGCACGAATCATGTGTATGTGTGCTATCCTCGCAGCGCTGGTCAGCCCTGCGATGGCTCAAGAAGAAGCTGCTCCCGCCGGTCCCAATACCGGTGCAGTTTCCTTTACTCTCGGCGTGGACTTCACCACCGCCTATTTCTATCGTGGTATCATTCAGGAAAATCAGGGTCTGATTATGCAGCCCTACGCTGATGCTACCTTCCAGCTCACCGACGCGCTTAGCGTCTACCTGGGCACCTGGAACTCCATTCAGGACAACCTGGCTGGTAGCGACTGGTACGAATCCGACTTCTTTGTCGGTGCCAGCTACTCCCTGAGCGAATGCCTCAGCGTCGACCTGAGCTACATCTGGCTCTACGGTCCCTCTGGTGGCGGCGAATTCACTCAGGAAATCAACATCGGTGTTGCCTATGACGACTCCGGTCTCTGGGGTGATGGCTTTGATGGCCTTCAGCCTTACGTCCTCGTTGGTATCGAAACCAGCGGTGGTTCGGACATGGGTGGCCTGCACGGCTCAGGCAGCAAGGGTACCTACCTTGAACTGGGCGTCGCTCCTTCATTCACCGTTGTCGAATCCGCTTCCAGCCCCATCACCCTGACCATCCCCGTGACGGTCGGCTTGGGTTGGGATTACTATGAAGCATTTTCCGATGCAACGCCTGGTGTGCTCGAAGATGATACCTTCGGCTATCTGGACATCGGTCTTGACTTCTCCATGCCCCTGAGCTTCGTTCCCGCTCAGTTCGGCAGCTGGGAAGCCGCCGCTGGCGTGCACTTCCTGTTGCTCGGTGACTCCACTGAAACCATCAGTGGTAACCAAGGCACTTGGGGCGTTGGCTCCGGCGACGACTTTGAAGTCATCGGTACTTTTGGTATCAGCATGAGCTATTGAGCCTTTGTGCTCACTGACGCGATAAAGACTATATAGCTCGTGCCAACCTCAGGGCTCGATCTCGCTTCGGCAAGATCGAGTCCTTTTTTTATGCGCCCCCGCCCCCGGAGTTCTCCCCACAAGACACACCAGAAGTTCCCCCTCAATCGCCTTCGGACAGTCAACCGCTTGCGGTTTAGCGCGATGGATCGCCACAACACACCAATCCACGCACACCTGATACAATCTCACCATGAGTACGCCACTGTATCTACCACCGGTTCCGCAACTGGGTCGCATTGATATACACAGCCATTTACTTCCACGTATTGATGACGGTTGTGAAGACGTCAACCAATGCATCGACTGCATCCGTCAACTCAAGGAAGCAGGCTATACTGGCTCGATCTGCACACCACACATCATCCCGAATATGTTCCCCGACAACACGCGTGAGAACATCATCCGCTGGGTCGAAAACCTGCGAATTGAATTGGTCAACCGCAATATTGAATACACCCTCTGGCCCGGCGGGGAAATCAATCTCCAGGAGAACATGCCAGATTGGTTAACCGAACACGGCGTCCCCACGCTTGCCGGTTCCAACTGTGTCCTCATGGATCACTGGGCGGATATCTGGCCCGACTGGTTTCCCACCGTCATCCAGTGGTTCCTTGATCAGGGCTATCAGCCGATCCTGGCACATCCCGAACGTATGCGATGCTGCTGGGATCAGCCCGACGGCCTCGACCAACTCCTTGATATGGGGGTCTGGTTGCAAGGCAATTTCCTGCCGATCACCGGCGAGGAAGGCTACGAACCCGATCAACTTTCCCGACGCTACATTGAGAACCAGAAATACAAACTCATGGCCATGGACATGCACAAACCCCAGAGCATCCCCAGCCGGTTCGATGGCATGAAAATTGTCTTGACCGAGTATGGCAACCAACTGCTCGATCACTTCACCGTCGATGCCCCCCGACAATTGATCCTCTCGCATTTGCTTTGATCAAACCGCTTGCGGTTTAGCGCGACAATACGAACCTGCTACCATACACCTCATCCATTTTTCGACACGCCCGCAGGTTCAAATCGCAAGGTTCAAAAACGTGAAATACTTCGTTCGTGGTGATATTGACGGCTTCTTTGGTCTGTTCATTGACAACATGCTTCAACTGATGCTCATCCAAACCTTGTGCATCTATGTCTGCAAACTCCCAGCAGAACTCGTTAACGGCTACATCCTTCCCGGGGCAGCGATTTCCATTTTGATTGGCAATTTGTTCTACGCCTATCAAGCCTGGTCACTGATGAAAAAGACCGGCCGCAATGACATCACCGCGCTGCCCTATGGCATTAACACGCCAAGCATGATCGCCTACATCTTCCTGGTCATGGTCCCCGTCTATCATCAAACCAATGACGCAGACCTGACCTGGAAAGTCGGACTCTTTGCCTGCTTTTTCAGTGGGCTCATGGAAACCGGCGGCGCCTTCATCGGGGATTGGCTTCGCAAACACACACCGCGTGCGGGTCTGCTTTCTGCCTTGGCCGGTGTCGCGATTACCTTCATCAGCATGAACTTCATCTTCCAGCTTTACGCATCGCCGGAGATCGCGCTGCTGCCGATGTTGATCATTCTCATTGCCTATGCATCACGAATGAAATTGCCGATTGGTTTGCCTGCCGGTCTTGTTGCGATTGTGGTTGGTGTCCTGATCGCCTGGGGACTCAAAGCCATGAATCTCACGGATTGGACACCTGCCCAGGCTGCAGGTGATATCGGCTTTTATCCCCCCAGGCAGACGGCCACAACGCTACTGGGATTCCTCTCCAATCCCGCAGGTTGGCAGTACATGTCCATCATCTTCCCAATGGGACTTTTTAACATCATCGGTTCGTTACAGAATCTTGAGTCAGCGGAAGCAGCAGGTGACCAATTCCCCACACGCTCCAGCTTACTGGTCAACGGCATCGGGTCGATCATCGCATCCCTGTTTGGTTCAACCTTCCCGACCACCATCTACATCGGACACCCCGGCTGGAAAGCCATGGGCGCTCGTGCTGGCTACAGCGTGCTCAATGGTATTGCCATCGCCATCGTCTGCTTCACCGGCGCGATGACGTTTATCCAGCAGTGGGTCCCGGTCGAAGTGATGCTCGGGATTCTGCTGTGGATCGGGATCATCATCACCGCACAGGCTTTTGCTGCGGTTCCCAAAGCACACACCATGGCTGTCGCGTTTGGTTTGATCCCCGCCTTTGCTGCATGGGCGTTGGACATTCTGGTTAAACCGTGTTTGATGCTCGGGGGCAAAACCCTCACCCAAGCCATGGAACCACTCAAGCAGTCGGGCGTCTATCTGGAAGGCATTATCTCGCTGAGTCAGGGTTTCTTGGTGACGAGTCTGCTTTATGCAACGATTCTCGCATTCATCATCGACCGCAAACTCAACAAGGCTGCTGCATGGACCGTTGCTGCTGCAGTGCTTTCTGCAACAGGCGTGATCCATGCTTTTGAATGGGTGGATGGCAATGTCGCAAACGTCTTTGCGCCGATGTTCGACGGCGATGGCAAGATGCGTTACATGGTCGCCTCCGAGTTCGCCTGGGTGTACCTTGCAGCAGCAGCGATCATGATGGTGTTGCACTACACGAGCAAGACAACGGATGACAATCTCACACTCGAACAGTCACTGGATCGCGATCCGGGGTCGGTGTGAGTATGAGAGCGATTTGATGACGCAATAAACTGCCTCGCAGTGTCAGCAGCACGCAGTGCTGCAGCTATTGTTTATCTTTGCGTAGTCTCAATAGCTGCGATACTGCGTGTCGCTGATGTCTTAATCTGTGAGTATGCCATGTTACTTCTTCACATTTCACGCTTATGGCACATGGTTGCCTGATCGTCAACGTGGTTTTGTAAGGCGCGATCAGCAAGGCATTCAAGCACGCAATATCAATCTTGCAGACACCTACAAACAACAGATGAAACAACGTGACGTAAGGTTTGATCGCAATGCTCAAAGTTGCATGATTCACGCGACACTTCAAGCAGCAAAAATACTTGAGCTGCGAGTACATGGAATAGGAACTGACGCAACACATCTGCACATTCTGGTGAGTTGGGCAGATGAACGTACATGGGATGCACTGCGACAACGACTCAAACGTGCATTAGCCTATCAACTCAATGGTGTACACAAGCAACAACGGTTCGCACGTGCAGGCAGTCGCAAACGTGTGAAGGATCGAAAGCATTTCGATTATCTGATGTCGGAGTACATTCCGAAGCATCAAGGTGAGAAATGGTTTGAAAATCGAGCACACACTTTGAACAAGGCATCAGCGACACGCAGTATCGCAGCTATCGTGAAGACAGTTTGACGCTGCTATTATGTTTGTGATTTCGTGAGTGCAATCTTGTAACACAATAGCTGCAGCACTGCGTGCTGCTGACGCGACGAAGTCGTGTATCTCTGCGTACACGACTTAACGTCGTGTTCAAATATCACAAAAAAAACGCTGACATACACGATGTGCATATCAGCGTTTTTGTTTTGCTTGTCACTGCGACTTGATTATGTGTCGCGTGATTGTCTTACTTGGCCATGTTCCGCAGCACGGTATGCAGGATGCCGCCGTTGCGGTAGTAGTCGACTTCCACGGGGGTGTCGATGCGACATTGGGTGGTGAACTCGACTTTGCTGCCGTCGTCCTTGGTGGCGATGACTTTGATGTCCTGGCGGGGCTTGACCGCATCGTCGATGGCGATGTCAAACGTCTCGGTGCCGGTGAGGCCGAGGCTGTCAGCGTCCTGTCCGTCCTTGTACTGCAACGGAAGCACGCCCATGCCCACGAGGTTGGAACGGTGGATGCGTTCATAGCTCTTGGCGATGACGGCTTTGACACCCAGCAGGAAGGTGCCTTTGGCAGCCCAGTCGCGGCTGGAACCCATGCCGTAGTCGATGCCAGCGAGGACAACCAGCGGAGTGCCTGCTTCCTTGTAGTTTTGGACGGCGTCATAGATGAAGCTGACCTTGCCACCGGGTGCATCCTGACCAACTGCCGGGTCGTTGTAGGGGTTGACGGGCTCTTTGCCGGTGAAGTCGACGGTGTAACCGCCTTCGGTGCCGGGGGCGAGTTGGTTTTTGACGCGGATGTTGGCGAAGGTACCACGGGTCATGACGCGGTCGTTACCACGGCGTGAGCCGAAGGAGTTGTACATCGACACGGGCACGCCGTTGTCATCCAGATACTTGGCAGCAGGGGTGTGACGCTTGATCGCACCTGCGGGGCTGATGTGGTCGGTGGTGACCGAGTCAGCAAGTTTGGCCAAGCAGCGTGCACCGGAGATCGGGGCGATCGGTTTGACGTCAGGGGTGAGACCTACGAAGAACGGCGGTTCCTGAACGTAAGTGGACTTCTCGTTCCATTCGTACAACGCACCGGTGGAAGACTGAATCGCCTGCCATTCCTTGGAACCAGCGAAGGTGTCAGCATACTGGGTTTCAAACTGTTCACGAGTCACGCAGGTTTTGACCAGTTCGTCGACTTCGGATTGAGCGGGCCAGATGTCCTTGAGGTAGACCGGCTTGCCATCCTTGTCGGTGGCAAGGGGATCATTTTTCAGGTCGATATTGACCGTGCCTGCGATGGCGTAGGCAACGACCAGCGGCGGGGAAGCAAGGTAGTTGGCCTTGATGTCCGGGCCGATTCGGCCTTCGAAGTTACGGTTACCTGAAAGCACCGAGCAGGCGACGAGGTTGTTTTCGTTAATCGCCTTGGAGATCGGTTCGGGCAGCGGGCCGGAGTTACCGATGCAGGTGGTGCATCCGTAGCCGACGAGGTTAAAGCCCAGTGCATTGAGATCGTCCCAAAGCTGTGCCTTTTCGTAGTAGTCGGTGACGACCTTGGAACCCGGTGCCATGGAGGTCTTGACCCACGGCTTACGGGTGAGGCCAAGGGCGTTGGCTTTCTTGGCAACAAGACCGGCAGCGATCATCACGTCGGGGTTGGAGGTGTTGGTGCAGGAGGTGATGGCTGCGATGCAGACGTCGCCGTCCTTGAGGGTGAAAGTCTGGCCGTCGTATTCGACTTCCACACCGGTTTGCGGCTCGGCTTCGAGGACGGCGGTGCCTCCTTCGGAGTCCATGCTAGCTGCGGCGTTGGCGCCGGTGGAGCGACCGAAGCTTGCCAGCGTTTCCTTCCACTTGGGCTGCATGTCGGTGAGGTCGATGCGGTCCTGCGGACGCTTGGGGCCTGAGAGCGCGGGAACAACGGTGGACATGTCCAGTTCCAGTTCGTCGGTGTAGACCGCCTGGTTATTGTCATCACGCCAGAAGCCGTTGGCCTTGCAGTACTGCTCGACGGTGGCAATGAGTTTTTCATCGCGGCCGGTGAGTTTCATGTAGTCGAGGGTCTGATCATCGATGGGGAAGAAGCCCAGCGTCGCACCATATTCCGGGGCCATGTTGGCGATGGTTGCACGGTTAGCCAAAGTCATGTTCGCAAGACCGGGGCCGTGGAACTCGCAGAACTTGCCGACCACGCCGTGGGCTCGGAGCATCTGGGTGATGCGAAGGACCAGGTCGGTAGCGGTGACGCCTTCGGTGAGTTTGCCGGTGAGCTTGATGCCAACCACTTCGGGGATGAGCATGAAAATGGGTTGGCCGAGCATGATGGCTTCGGCTTCGATACCGCCCACACCCCAACCGACGACGCCCAGGCCGTTGATCATGGTGGTGTGACTGTCGGTGCCAACGAGTGAGTCGGGATACAGCGTGTCACCGTTGTCCCAAACACCTTTGGCAAGGTATTCGAGGTTGATCTGGTGAACGATGCCGGTGGCAGGGGGAACCACGCGGAAGTTTTTGAATGCCTGCTGACCCCACTTGAGGAATTCGTAGCGTTCGTTGTTACGCTCAAATTCCTTCTCGGAGTTGATGGTCAGAGCAACGTCACTGCCAAAGGCGTCGACCTGCACGGAGTGGTCAATGACCAGATCGCAGGGCACCAGCGGGTTGACCTTTGCGGCATCGGCTTCGTTGCCGGTCATGCGGACGATCCCCGCACGCATGGCAGCCAGGTCCACGACGGCAGGCACGCCGGTGAAGTCCTGCAACACCACGCGACCGGGCATGAAGGGGATTTCCACTTCGCCGACGTTCTTGGCGTCATAGTTGGCCAAGGCGTTGACGTGATCGGAGGTGTAAACATATTCGTCGACATTGCGGAGAACCGCTTCGAGCAGCACCTTGATCGAGTAAGGCAGCTTGTTGACCTGGTCACCGAGGGTGCTCAGGTTGTAGATGGTCTTGTCGCCCAACGGCGTGCTAAGCGTCTGTTTTGCGGTTTCGCGGGGGTTTGCCATGGATAGCCTCTTGATTTTGGAGTCAATTTGTCAGGTCATTTGAACCGTGCAGAAGGCAAATCTTAGCATGAATCGCCTGAGATTTCGACTGGCAAAGCGTCGCAGCAACGTCACAAACACCTGATAACAAGACATTTTTAACCATTGAAGCGATAAATGTGCACCGTGTTGTAAACTGCTCAAGCCCGGGGCTGAGCGCAGCGAAGAGCGAGATCGATGGGGAGAATGGCCGGGGTTGATAGCCAAGGCTTCGCTGTGCTGTGCCTTGGACTTTGGGGCCAGACGTCCGATAAGAAAATAGCCCGTAAAAACTGAACATTGTTCAACTTTCAATGCAATTTTCCGGTGGACTTTAACGTTATTTGAGTAGAATGAACATAATTCACAATCGCCGGATTGCCTAACCGCTACAAACCCAACCAACGTCCGTTTTGTTGAAAGGGTTATTCGGAATTCGCTGGCTCGCATCCAAACACGGGTTAGCTTTGGTCAGGAAGTTTTGCTTAGGTCCAGAAGCACGGCAACTGACATGGAAGGCCTTGAACATGAGCGATGGAATGATCACTGAATCTCACATGACCATGCTCCGCGAAGAGCTGGCTGAACTGCGTGACCACATGCAATCCGGTGGCACCGACGAAGGACGCATCGGCAACCTGCTGAACATGACCGAAAAAATGTCGGAAAATGCAGCGGACGGTCCTTTCGAAAAACAACTCACTCTCATCCAGGGACTGCTTCGTGCCGTCGCTGAGAATACGCACTACCAGATTGTCATCCGCAAATATGCTGCGGCATTTGATCGTCTGGGTAAGTGAGATACACCCAGATCGATCTTGCTTTAGTATTTAGCCGCATTACTTGTGATGCGCGATCGTATCATCGCGCACGCCGCGAAGCGCATCACAAGTGATGCGGCTAAATGCTGCGCATGTATACGCCATGTGTTATTGAGTCTTACGACTTATGCTTTGCAGCAATCGCACGCTTAAGTGCAGCTTCGCCGAAAGCGACATTCAGCAGTTCATCCACATTCTCAACGAAAACGAACTCACACTTCTTCTTGACCTGCGGGTCAACCTCTTCAAGGTCACGTTCGTTGTGCTTGGGCATGATGATGGTCTTGACGCCGACGCGTGATGCGGCCAACGATTTTTCTTTGACACCCCCAATGGGTAACACCAGGCCACGAAGCGTGATCTCACCGGTCATGGCAAGGTGCTGCTTCACCGGCAAGTTCAACAGCAACGACACCAATGACGTGAACATCGACACGCCAGCAGACGGGCCATCCTTGGGGACTGCTCCTGCAGGGACGTGAATATGCAGATCAAGTTCGTCGAGCTTCTTGATATCAATACCAAGCTGCGATGTCCGACTCTTAAGCAGACTCAATGCTGCGGAGGCCGATTCCTTCATGACATCACCGAGTTGGCCGGTGATGGTGATCTTGCCACTACCGGGGTAACTGGTGGTTTCGATGAAGAGAATCTCACCACCTACAGCAGTGTAGGCCAGGCCGACGACCACGCCGGGGATCTTGGTCCGGTCATCCATTTCACGGAAGTGTTTTTCCGGTCCCAAATGTTCACGCACCGCTGCCTCATCGACGGAGATCACCTTGGTGGACTTCCTTTTTACCTTGGCAACGGTGGCTGCAATGCTGCGACACACCGAACCAATCTGACGTTCCAGATCACGCACGCCTGCTTCACGGGTGTAGTCTTCAATCGTCTTGCGGATGGCTTTGATATTCCATTTACACTTGGACTTCTGCAAGCCGTTTTCTTCAAGCTGTCTTGGGACGAGATACTTCCTGGCAATCTGGAGTTTGTCATTGTCGGTGTAGCCGGGGATATCAATGATCTCCATACGGTCACGCAACGCAGGCGGGATGTTCTCCAGGTAGTTGGCGGTACAGATGAAAATCACCTGCGACAAATCAAACGGCAAATCAAGATACCGATCCACAAACGCGTTGTTCTGTCTTGGGTCGAGGACTTCAAGTAATGCCGATGCCGGGTCACCACGGAAGTCCGCGCCGAGCTTGTCGATTTCATCAAGCATCATCACGGGATTGTTGGTCCCCGCGCGTTTGAGTTCCTGCACGATACGCCCGGGCATCGCGCCGATGTAGGTTCGACGGTGTCCGCGGATTTCCGCTTCATCACGAATGCCACCAAAACTCATGCGCACAAACTCACGGCCAAGTGCATCGGCAACGGAATGTCCAAGTGATGTCTTGCCCACGCCCGGAGGTCCGACGAGGCAGAGGATCGGCCCGCGACCGGTGGGGTTGAGTTTACGCACAGCAAGATATTCAATCAGGCGACGCTTGACCTTGTCCAAACCATAGTGATCACGGTCGAGGACTTTCTGAGCGCGCTCCAGATCCAGGTTGTCCTTGCTTGCCTTTTGCCAAGGCAGGTCCGCAACCAGTTCCAGATACGAGAGAATCATCGAATACTCAGGCGATGCAGGTGGGATCGATTCCAAACGATCCAGTTCCTTGATCGCATCAGCCATTGCCTTCTCCGGCGGGTTGGCTTCTTCAATGCGGTTACGCAACTCGATGAGCGTGGTGTCGGAGTAGCCGTCGGCACCTTCACCCAGTTCGTTCTGGATGGCTTTGAGTTGTTCACGCAGGAAAATCTTGCGTTGGGTCTCACCGATACTCGAATGGACATCTTCCTGAATCTTCTGCTGAAGCTTGAGGATTTCCAGTTGGGCGGACACATGCTGATGCACCAGGCGGATGCGCTTGGCAACATCACGTTCTTCCAAAAGGTCCTGCTTCTGTTGCACATCCAGATTCAGGTTCGCACCCAGGAAGTCCGCCAGATTGCTTGGGTTGTCGATGTTCAACAGGACGTTGACTGCCTGATCCGGCGCGTTGGGCGCAAGCTCGATGAGTTGGCGGGCCTGTTCGCGGAGTTGTTCGACACCTGCGAAGAATTTCTTGCCTGTGCCCGGCTGTTCGTTGATCGGTTCGTGACGACAGACGAAGTAGGGCTCAGACTGCTCGAACTTCTTGATCTTGATGCGCCCCAGACCATGCACCAACAGCGAGATGGTGTCGTCCGGCTCATTCATCATTTTCACGACGATGGCAGCCGTCCCCACGGTGTAGAGATCATCAATGCCGGGGTCTTCCTGTTCCTCTTCGTGCTGGGTCACCAGCGCGATGATCTTGGAGTGCGGCAGGCATTCTTCAAGCATCTTCCGACTCTTGGGCCGACCGATCCCCAAAGGCATCACCGTGCCGGGGAACATCACCACGCCACGGATCGGCAAAACCGGCAGCTTGCTGGGAATCTTGAAATTACCTTGATCATCCACTGAATCAGGGTCCAGTGGCACGTCGATCACTTCTGAGTGCATATTGCCTTCTTCATCCACAAAATTCACGATTGGCGTTCTATCTTGGTTCACGTTTTATTCCAGCCCGGAAGGTTCTTGTTTTATTTCTCAATGCCCTAAGTTGCTGCGAGCAAACTCACCCCTGCGATCGCAACGGCAAGGTCACCCACAAATACCCGTCGGTGTACCGTGTCATGATCCGGTAGGTGTCGATCGGATCCGGCAGCGGGACTTCTTTGCAAAACGGCCCGTGATCGATTTCCATACACAGAATCTTGCATGTCTCGTCAGTCGTTCGACGGGGGTCAGGTGCCTGACGCACACCACGGATCATCAGGGTCTGACTTTGAATCTGTAAGTCGATCTTGCTCATGTCCATGCCCGAAATATCAATGCAGACTTCCACGCGACGGGACATCTGGTAAACATTGACGGTGGGCGCCCAACTGTCATTGGGATTGAAATCCCCGCTGCGCCACTTCCAACTCCCGCCGGGGCCCTGGCTGCAGTTGCTCTTGCCGGTGGGATCGTCTGGTGCGTTAAGCTCCATGGATGGCGTGGTTTGTGTATCCGTTTCGCTGTTCATATCCTTCTCCAGTTCCCAACAGCAATCCAACGGGCAGGCCGCGTAAGCGTTGGGGGTTGGCATGGTTTGCCATCTGTTATAACCCATTAAACCGGCATTCTCTAGTTCGCAATACCGGGAATATCTCCTGCAAGTGGGTGGTTTGAACCGTCAAGATGCGTTAAAGTGTTTCTCTTGGGGATTTTTTATGGTGAGTGATTAGGGATTTGGGATTAGGGATTAGGGACAAAGGCAAAGCCAGTCATTGGCTGGATGATTGCCTTTCTTTCTAATCCCTAATCCCAAATCACTAATCCCTGATTTTGAAGGATACGTCATGACCGCCAACAACTCTGCTGCCATGCCTGATGTGCAAGGCTCTTCCGATTCCCGCCGCGTTGCCATCGACAAGGTCGGCGTCAAGGACATCACCTATCCCATCAGTCTCCATTGCCCAGCGACCGGCAATGTTCAGAACACGGTCGCCAAGGTCAATATGTATGTCGGCCTGCCGCACTACCAGAAGGGCACGCACATGTCCCGCTTCCTGGAAGTGCTTAACAAGCACAACGAGTGCATGCGGTCCGACCAGATCATGAACGTCGCCCGTGACATCAAGGAACGCCTCGAAGCGGAGGAAGCTCACCTGTTTCTGACCTTCCCGTACTTCATCCACAAGAAGGCCCCTGTGACCGGTTCGCCGAGCCTGCTGGACCTGGAAGTGACCTTCGAAGCCGTCGCCGGTGCCAAGAGCGATTTCATCATGGGCGTGAAGGTGCCCGGTAAATCATTGTGCCCCTGCTCCAAGGAAATCTCCGAATACGGCGCACACAACCAACGCTGCCACATTGAAGCCCGTGTGCGCTTTGCGGCTGGCAAGAAAATGTGGATCGAAGAAGTTTTCGAGATCGTTGAAAAGGCAGCAAGCTCACCCGTCTTCTCCGTACTCAAACGCCCCGATGAAAAATGGGTCACCGAGAAAGCCTACGACAATCCCAAGTTCGTCGAAGACATCGTCCGCGATTTGGCTGTGATGCTCGATGCTGAAAACCGCATCAAGTGGTACCAGATCACCAGCGAAAACTTCGAGTCCATCCACAACCACAATGCCTATGCCTTTATTGAAAAGGACAAGGAAGCCGACGACTTTGGCGTGTGTTGAGGTGCCGGTTTATCGTGCGATTGGTTTTAACCACGAAGGACACGAAGAGCACGAAGTTCACGAAGACAAGACAAACAGAATATAAAGACAGAGAACACACCGATCTCACGAGACGAGGTCAATGTGTTCTCTGTTTTTTTAATCCAAATGAATTGGCTTTTGCCTTGCTTTATGTCCTTCGTACTCTTCGTGTCTTGTGGTAAAGACAGGTGGTTCGATGAGCCAAACTGTTAGAAGACACTTCAACGCTTAACCGGTGCTTCAAACGCCCCGACAGTCGGATGCTTTTTATCACGGGGGGTGCCATTGAAATCCTGATACACGTCCAGCAGCACGCCTTCGACTTTCTTGTCATGCAGCGGTGCGACGCCGGGCCAGGGATTGTGCGTCAGGTCAAAGTCACCGCTGGTATAACTGACGAACGGGACCGCAGCGGGTTCGACGAGTTGACTCGCACCATCCTGTGCCGTGTCCTTCTGCCAATCAGCAAAGGTCTGAAGTTTCAAACCGTCATTGGCACTCCGCAGGTAGGCACTTTCCAACGGCGCGATGGCATAGACATTGTTGTCCGCATACACCTGACGATACTTGCGTTGATCACCCTGAGCGTTCATGTAGAACATGAAAAAGTTTTTGCTCTCAGGTCGATAGACCAGATTGTTGTGATAAAAGGTTCTACCTGCAAAGCTCCATAGACAGCTGAATCCCTGCGAACCACGTTGAGCCAAACCACGCAGTGCTTCGGGGGCTTGATTCAAGTCGTAAATAAACGTGTTGTGGACATAGCGATTGTCCCCGCCACCGCCGTGGTAGTCTCCGATGGTGCAGTTGATGAGGATGTTGTTTGCCAGGAGCAACGTGTTGGGACCCGTGCCGTGCCCCGGTGTTTTGAGGAAGGTGCAGTTGCGGATCACGTTACGCTCCACGCGGAATGTCCGGTCCTGATACTCGGGTTCGACGCGTCTGAATCCCAGGTCAAACGCAGAGTCACCGCTGGGGCGCAGCCAGTTTTCAACGACGGTGTTAAACAGCAGGCCATGCGATGGTGCGTGTATGAGAATGCCGTCCTGATTGCGGCGGTGATCATCGTCCTGCGAGTTGTCATGGATGTAACAGTTCTGAATCACCTGCCAACCGGGAAGGCGCGGATGTTCAGCACGCAGGCCGGTGTTGTTGATGCCACCTCGACCTGATGCGCCGTTGTTGATGAAGATGCCACCACCTAAGCGATGCGTCGGGCGATTGTCATATTGCACGCCCGCGATTTCGACGTTCTCGATGAGGATATCGCCACAGCCTTCCATGCGCAGGTGATAGCTTTGGACGGTGCCTGCGAAGTAGCAGTTGCGCACGATCACTTCGTCTGCCCCTTCGATGAGAATGCTGTGATAGGCCTTGTAATCCGGGTCGAGATTGATCACGTCGATGTTTTCGAGAATCACCTTTTTGACGTTGGCAATGTAGATCAACGTGTTGTTGTACTTGTCGGTGGGATTTTGCCAACGGAGTTTATAGTGAATGTCCTTGAGATGGACGGTGTCCTGGTTGGCAAACTTGATGCGTGATTCTTCGCCGATGACTTCCTTGAATTGGATGTTGGATAGATCTCGCTTGCCGGTGATATCACCGGTGGGCAGCTTGCTCCAGTCGGACTGATAGGCTGTGGAGTACTTGCCATGCTCGGGGATGATGGCGTCAGCCAGGGTGACTGTGGGGAGGGTCAGGATGAGTAAACAGATCAGTGTGCGTTTGAACATATGGGGGCTTTCGTGATGCGGGATTTTTTGTGTTCTTCATCAAGTCACCCCGGGGGTTAAAACCCCCGGGCTTTAGGTGGTGATGTATTGTTATGACGTGGCTTTAAGGTTTATGTCAGAGCAATGCTCGAAGGAAACTTTCGGGGGACGTGGGATTTATTGGGGCCAGTTCCAGTACCAGATGTTCAGGTCTTCGAGATTGGCCAGTTGGGGGCCGCTGCCGTTTGCCATGAATGTCGGATCGTTGCGTCGTTCGACATGTCCGTCGATGTAGAGTGCGTTGAGTGCATCTCTGCCTTGGCCGTGACGCAGTCGGTTTTCATTGGGTTCGACGACATCATTGCCGTTGCTGTACATGAAGATTTCGTCGGTCTTGAAGGGGGTGAGATTCCCACCATAGCGGCGACCGATGGCATGGTTATTCATGGTGCTGATGCCCATGTCAGCAATGAGCAGTGAGCGGTTAGGGTTGGCATAACCGGTGGTGAAGTCGGTGAGTGTCCGCGGGACTTTGCCGTTGGTCCCGTCCTGGCCGATGGCATGGTTATAGCCATAGGATCGGGTGGGGCGACTGCTGTCAGGATTATCCGCTGAGATGTCTTCGGATTCACAGTAAAAAATGATGGTGCCCGGGTCGTTGGTATCGTTGATGTTCAGGTACGAACGGATGGCCCAGTCCCACGTGGTCAGGTCCACCGCCGTGTCGCGCACCGGCGGCAGGTAGTCTGCAAAGTCACCGACATAAGCCATGATGGCCACGCCGATCTGGCGTTGGTTGGCACCACACTTGATCGACCGCGCCGACTCACGCGCTGCAGCAAGTGACGGCAGGAGAATCGCAATAAGCAAGGCAATGATCGAGATCACCACCAGCAACTCAATGAGCGTAAAGCCGGAGATGCACCGACTGTTGGTAACAGGCGTTGGACGGTTGAGGTTGCGCATGTTCAATCCTTTGTCAGTAACAATCAAATTCAAATCAGGCGTCGCACGGGCCGGTCGATTGACGGAGAATCAACTGCGGTGCAAAGACCTGGCGGACACCTTGGGTGGCATGAGCTTTGTGTTCGATCCGATCAATCAAACGTGTTGCAGCCCAGTGACCAATGGGCGTCAGTGAGTTGCTGATCGTGGTCAATGGCGGGGTGATGAACTTGCACCATTCCCGATCACCAATGCCCACGATGCTGCGTTGATCAGGGACGCTTAAGCCCATTTGTTGGCACCGTTGGATCGCACCGATGGCAGAACGGAATACACCGCCGATATAGGCTGTCGGTTTGTTGTCCAGTGATTCAAACCATTGGACCGCCATGTGTCCTTCCTGGCAGATGAAATCCTCGCCGGGTTTGGGGACATACTGCTTCCATTGGGTGTCGAAAATCCAGCGTTCGTCGATTTGAAGTCCAAGCACCTTGGCTGCCTTGATGAATCCGAGTTGGCGTTGCTCCAGACCGATGTCACGTCGCGCTGAGCCTGAATGGATCGGGCGCGTGTTGCCGATGAAACCGATCTTGCGATGGCCCAGTGACATGAGATGTTCCAGCGCGAGTTTGCATGCCATGTGATGATCGAAGATGGCAACATCGGTCTGCGGCGCTTCACAAAGCGTGTTGATGGCAACGACATGGGGCATGTGCTTGGCCAACTGATTCAGCCACTTCTCATCCTCAGGTGTCCGAAGCAGAATCAACCCGTCAAAGCGACCCTGGCGACACTTGTCGATGCAGTTGCCCAAGGGATCATCCCCCGAAGCATTGAGCAGCATCGTGTCATAGCCACGCTGACGGGTGACCTCGTCGATACCAGCAATCATGTTCGCTTCGTAGTCCTGGCTGATCCCCGAGAAGGGGCCTTCCTGCCAGATGAACAGACCAATGGTTTTGGTGGTCCGGCTGACCAGTGACCGGGCGACATGGTTGGGGCGGTAACCCATCTGCTGAGCGATCTTGCGGACGCGGTCGGAGGTTTCATTGCTCACGACGACATTGCCCTTGGCATTGTTGAGCACTTTCGAAGCCACAGCGACGGAACACCGGGCGGCCTGGGCGACTTGTTTGAGCGTGGTTGGCATGTTTGAAATGTATCGTTTAATGAAGTTTAATGTAACGTTTAATTTAATCCTAGGCGCGATTCGGGAACAGTCAAGGGGCGTTGGTGAGATTTCTTGGGGTGTAACCGTTATGTAGCTTGTGATATTGATCATCACCTTCTGGTTCCCCAAAAGCCGTACCTCTCCTGAGGTACGGGTTGCCTTGATACCGGTTGTCACGTCTCACAACGCGCGTCATACACCCGTGCCTCGGGAGGGACACGGCTTTGGATGAGTCTTCCATGTCGACCATCAACACCAGATCTTTCCGGTTCGCTTAGGATCATGACCTCAATTACACTATGACCATGAATGACATGCCTCAGACATCCGATGTGACCGACGAAGCGCCTTCTCTGCAAGGCAAGACGCTGGACTGCAGCCAGGCAGAGAATGTCGATGCGATCATTGCCCAGGCGGTGGACTATCGCGGGGACGTGATCCTGGAATTGCTCGATGGCTCGCAGGTCGAAGGCTATCTCTATGACCGCCGTCCGACGGACAACCCGCCGATCGCGCGGATGTGGCCCAAGGGCACCGATGATCAATTCGTGGTGCCCTACAGTCAGATTGCCAGGATCCATTTCACCGGCAAGGATGCAGCTGCAGGCAAGAGCTGGGAAACATGGGTCAAGAAACACGCTGAGAAAACAGCCAAAGGCGAAAAGGCGGAGATGCTCCCCGATTCGCTGGATGACGAGTGAACTTTTTTTGAATCCAATCAAGGCATGATGAACCACAGAGACACAGAGACACAGAGAAAAACAATCAAGGCGATTGGCTCTTGTCTTAATTCGGGCTCTGTGACTCTGTGCCTCTGTGGTTTAAAAAATTGATATAGAGCCATACCATGCCCAAGAACATCCCCGACTTCAAAACGTTTACTGACCTTGCCAGGCAGGCCACCGCGCCCGGGCAGGTGATCCCGGTTTTCCGTCGCCTGATGAGCGACCAACTCACGCCTGTGCTGGCTTACCGACGCCTGGTCCGACCCGATGAACGCATGGCCCCGAGCTTCCTGCTCGAGTCCGTCATCGGCGGTGATCGACAGGGACGCTACAGCTTCCTTGGCACCAATCCTGCTGCACAGGTCATTGCCCGTCGCAACACCGTGAAGTATCTGGATCACGAAAATCCCGCCAACTCGCGAAGCTATGAATGCCCGGACCCGCTGCGTGATTTAGCCAACTATTCCGAATCGTACAAGACCATTCGCGTCCCCGGTTTGCCTGATTTCACTGGCGGCTGGGTGGGGTGCGTGACCTATGATGCGGTGCGGTATCTCGAAGGTGAGAAACTGCCCAATCCGCCTGAGGATGACCGCAACATTCCCGACATTCACATGCAGCTTTACAAGGACATGGTGATCTTCGACAACGTGCAGAAATGCGTGTTGGTCGTGACGCATGTCGAACCTGCGATGTATGACTCGTTGGATGATGGTTACCAGGAAGCCAACGATCGACTTGAAGATCTCGTCGAACGCATGGAAACACCAGCGGTGACTTTTGCAGGCCAGGAATTGCCTGCTGGAGATATCGATCTGGAATCCCCGCCACCCCCGATGCCTGCGAGCAACATGGGCGAAGGTGGTTATCAAAAATGTGTCGTCGATGGCAAAGAGTTCATCATGGCAGGCGACATTTTCCAGTTCGTCCCCTCTCAGCGATTTGATCTGGTCTGTGATGCGGACCCGTTTGATATCTACCGTGCCTTGCGCGTGGTCAATCCTTCGCCGTACATGTTTTACATGCAGATCCAAGGCTGCATCCTCGTGGGTGCTTCGCCGGAGATTTTATGCAGAGTACAGGATGGCGTGGTCACCAACCGACCGCTGGCAGGGACGCGTCACCGCGGCAAAACCGAAGAACAAGACAAGGCGTTGGAAGAAGAACTCCTCGCTGATCCCAAGGACCAATCCGAACACATCATGCTCGTGGACCTGGGGCGTAACGACGTTGGACGTGTGGCAGAGCCCGGGACGATTGAGTTGCCACGCATCATGAATGTCGAACGCTACAGCCATGTCATGCACATCAGTTCCACCGTCACCGGCAAGCTGCGCGATGACTGCACCTGCTGGGATGCTTTGCAGATGGCGTTACCGGTTGGAACCGTCAGCGGCGCCCCCAAGGTGCGTGCGATGCAGATCATTGACGACATGGAGCCCACCCGCCGCGGACCCTACGCCGGTGCCGTGGGGTACGCGGACTTTGCAGGCAATATGGACATGGCGCTGGCGCTGCGGACGATGGTGGTCATGCCCCGCGAGGACGGCCAGTGGAATGTCTACATCCAGGTCGGAGCAGGCATTGTTGCGGACTCCGATCCCGATGCCGAACACCAGGAAACCGTCAACAAAGCTGCCGCGATGGCCAAAGCCGTGAAGATCGCCTCTGAAGCCTTTGGCCGGTGAGTCAACATCAGTTAACACATGGTTTTACCACCGAGTCACTGATATACAGTGATCAAGACAGACAAAAACTCTTTTTCGGGCTCTGTGCCTCTGTGTCTCTGTGGTTGAAATATTAATGCTGATTTTTAAGTGGTTTACGCACAAAATCAGGTTTTCGCCAAACACTTAATCTCCATCCCCCTCAATCGCCGATAGGTTGGGTATATGCCGACGGATGTCAAAACCATTTTGAATCTCACCGTGCCCGTGATCGTGCAGGTTGGCCAGCAGAAAGTGGCCATGGACGATGTGCTGACGCTGTGTCCCGGTGCGATACTGGAGCTCAACAAGAGTGCTGAAGAAGAGCTTGATCTGTTGATCAACAACATCAAAATCGGCACGGGGGTCGCGGTGAAAGTCGGCGAAAATTTTGGCTTCTCCGTGACGAATGTCGGTTCGGCAACCGATATCGTCAAAGCGATGGGTGGCGGCTAAATCACTGTTGAAAAACAGTTAACATAAAAAATGTCTGACAAGATGCTACCCCACAGATCACCGGAGCTGGTCTGTGGGGTTTTTGTTGCGCAGGGACTGAAAGTCCATCTCACAGGTGGCGGTACGCGGGCATAAATCCACTGTATGCAGACACCCCGGCCACGCCCCAAATCGTCAATCTCACGAATTTTCTTGAGCCCACTTGACCCGCCCGATCCGGCGCCTAATATTTGATTAAATCAAATTTGATTAAATCAAGATGGTCATGACGCGAACACTCACCCGACAACCCGAAACGGCCTCCAAGATCGACCTGATCCAGGCACACTTCCGGACGCAGATCCGCAAAGGCAAACTCGTGGCAGGGGACCGACTCCCGCCCGAACGCCAGCTTGCCGACCAGTTCGGGGTGAGTTTACTCACCGTCAACAAGGCCATGGCCGGACTCGAGTCGGAGATGCTGCTGGATCGCCAGGCATCGCGCGGGACATACATTCATCCCGACGCTTCACGCGGCCAGATTCTGGTCGTTTTTGACACCTGTCACTTTGCGGTACCAGAATTGGCACGTTTTTACCATCAATTACTCCAATCTTTGACCACCGAGGTTAAATCGCACAATATGCGCCCAACGCACATCCTGGGATACGGTGAGCCCGGTGATGATTTCATTGACAGTCTCGAACCCAACTCCACAATCTGGAATCAGGCGGCAGGCATCCTTGCCATGGCAGGGCTTGAGACGTTCGAAGATACCCTCAAAGACAAAGGTGTCCCTGCGGTCACGTTGACCACCTACAGGACTCAGGGGCATCATCCGGTGGTCATGGATATGCATGGCCTGATGGTCAAGTCCTACAAGCACCTGATGGATCGCGGCTGTCGCAATATCGCTTTGATCTTCAACATCGCCACCGATAGCCAAACCTTCGAGGCCGACTTCCTGGGGCGGTCTTCGTATCAGCCTCAGTTTTATGATGAGCTTTCCAAACTCGGTTTGCCTGTGAATCCCAAGCTCGTCAAAGCCTGTTGTCGGACTGCCGAACAGGGCTATGAAGCGATGTGCGATTTGTGGCATGGTGAGGATCGACCCGATGGCGTGATTGTCTCTGACGACAACACGGCGATGGGCGTCGGCAAGGCGGTGCGTGATTTGATGATCGCAACACCGGACCAACTCAAACTCGTGACCCATGCCACTCAAGGCGTAGACCGTGACTTCCCGATCAACTTTACGCGCTGCCAATACGATCTGAATCGGATCTGTCGCGGCGCTTTTGGTTTGCTTTACCGGTTGATGATCGGTGAGCGTGATGCGGATCGATTGATGATCAAAGCTGCCATCAAACAAGGCAGTACGACATAGACTTTTTAACTTGTTTTGTTTTTACATCTGGAAGGAAGACTTATGCATCGACTTGTTGCATCAGTTGTCATATGCCTGCTTGGCGTGAGTTCGCTTGACGCCCAACCCATGACTGAAGAGTTCGACTCCCCGTCGGACTTGGCTCAACGTTGGCAGGCGCAGGCACCCAAAGACGCGACCGCCAAAGTCGAAGGCGGTAAGCTGGTTCTCGCACACAACTACGACATGCGCTTCCGACCCGGCGTCAAAATGCAATCCATCTCACCGGTCAATCTCTCAGCCAATCGTGTGGTGTTTCTGATGCAGGTCGGTCCTTACGATCATGGCAAGGCAACGAAAAAAGACCTGTTTAATGCCTACAAATTCAGTCTCGGGGACAAGGTCGCCACCCTCAGTATCAACCGATCCGTCAACAAGGAAGTCGTCCGCTTCTTCATTGACGGCAAGAAAGTCTGGGACTCCTATCCCTTCGACCGCGATCGCTTGTTCCCCGTCGGAAGCTACATCGGCTTTGCCATCGACGGCAAGGATTGGAAGGTCCTCTGCACTGATGACCCGTCCGACCACAAACTCATGCGTGCAGCAGATAAGTCCAACAGCTCGCAAGGCACACTCGCTGAGCCTGCCAACCTCGTCGGCCAACACCTGCTGCACATCGACCAAAGCAACATCCACGGCCCGCAAGCCACATGGTCCATTGAGCGTTTGCTCGTTCAACCTTGATCCTTCTGCACTGGAGATCATCATGATCCTTCGCAAACAAACGTCAACACAAACCAGTCTTCACGGCTTTACACTCATTGAGTTGTTGGTGGTCATCTCGATCATTGCCATGCTCATCTCCATCCTTTTGCCCGCATTGGCATCGGCTCGCAAGAGTGCGCGTGCGGTGCAATGCCTGACGTCACTGAAACAGTTGGGCCTGGCATTACCCATGTATGCCAACGATTTTCGTGAGTATGTCCCCGGGATTGATAAGCCGATCTGGTTTGTCGAACCAGCAGGGATGTCCGGCAATGAGCAATCCTGGCTTGAAGCTTACATCGTTGGCTATGAACATCTGGATTGCACCGCGACGGACGAACGTTACTTTTTCAAACAAGGTAACTACGGCATGAGTTACATGATCTGCCGATTCGATCTGTTTGGTAAAAAATCAAAACGGCTTGGCGATATTCGCTTCCATGGCAAAACGCTGTTTTTTGTGGACGTGGTCAACAACTCAACCAATGACCTGTCTGCCACAGGCTATACCACTGGCAGTAACTACACCGAAACCGGATCGACCGGGACTGCCAATCAGGCCTTCCGACATCTGGGGGCGACCAATATTTTCTATGTCGATGGACATGCCGCTGCCCGGAAGGAAGCGTTGCCGTCAACTGGTGTCATCTGGAATCAGTTCTGATGCCTTGCTTACGTTCGTGATCAATCCAACTGCAATTCAACAAAACAAACAAGGTTTCATATGTTCATTCAACGTCTCTCAATTTGTCTCGCGGTTCTGATGTCTGTCTGTCTTGCAGTCGGCAATACGCATGCACAGGACAAGGCGCAACTGCCTAAGGTGTCGATGGTCTCTTACATGGGATGGCTGCCAACGACATACAACTCCTCAGGCATCGGACATCCGACGGACTTCCCCGTGATGAGTCTGCTTGATCGCGATGGCTCGTATCCCAATCAGGATATGCGTAACGTTGTCGCTTATGGCAACGAACTCAAACTGCTCGCAGATCACGGTTGGGATTGCATGCTCGCCGACTTCCTGTTTTTCGAGGAATCGCATTTCAAGCGTCAGATCGGGATCACACGCAGCATGCTCAAAGCGGCGGATCACTTTAACCTGCCTGCCCATTTCAGGATCGCGCCCTTCTTCGAAACCAAGGGTGGTAAGTCCCGCAAAGACCCTGCGTTTTTGGCCTCCGGTCTGATTGAATATCTCAAAGAAGTGGGCGATCACCCCCGTCATTTGAAAATCGAGGGGCGGCCGGTCTTGATGTTCTACGGTGCCAATGCCCGCAGTGCAGCGGATTGGAAAATGGTCATCGACCAGGTGCATGCAGCAGGATTCAAGCCGTTTTGGATCTATGAACACGGCGGACTTTTGCCCGCGTTGTATGGTCGATTCAAACCTCAGGAAACCGAAGGTTACGGCGAACTTTTTGACGGTGCTTACAACTTCGGCGCATCAGGCCTTGAAGCCGCAACAGGTATGGTCACTTCGCTGCGCAAGGCTTACCCAACACAAAAAACAGGGCGCTATGTCGGGGGTACGATCTGGCCTGGTTATCTGAGTGATCGCCCCAACAATCGCAATTTCATTTCACCGCGTCATACCGGGTTTCTACGCAGCGTCTGGGAAAAAACGTTGGAACAGAAGCCGGACTTTTTGCAGTGGAGTACATGGAATGACTATCACGAATCCACCTCGCTGAGTTGCACCTACAGTCAACTCACATCCCGCATGGAGATCAGCCAGCGATACCTTGCGCGGTATTACGACCGGGCGATACCTGCTTCGGATGACGGTTTGCCCCAATCGGTGTTGTCGTACCGCAAGACACTCAGTGGCGCGGAGCCTGTTCGCGTGGAGTTCTTGCCGTTACCTGCAAGCAATGTTTCGGGCAAGGCAAAAGTGACGGTGACATTACTTGATGGTGCCAACAAACGCATTGCTCAAAAGCAAAGCGATTGGCTGGAACTCACCGAGTTAAAGCCCTGGTTGTGGACTTTTGAAGACGGTGTTGATCGCCAGCGTTCGCGCGTGATTCGTGTGCGTGCATCGTTGGAGCTTGCTGATGGGAAGCAGCTTGAATATGCCAACCTCCCGGACATCGCGGTGGTGCGCGGGGTGAGTTATACCGACCAGTTGTATTACAACGTACCGTTACATCGGTTGGCAGACGCTTCACGGTCGCTACGCATGCTGGTCAACGGAGTGGATGGTGCGGCAGGTGAATTGACCTTGCACGAAGGCATTCGCATGGTTGATTACAAGGTCACCGGTGATGATGCGGACAAGGCGGAAGTCTCATCCATGCGCAACGGACACCTGCTGCGCTTTCTTGCACCGTTGGATATGAGCGGTGCAGAAGCCGTGAGTCCGGGGCAGGGGGATCGGCCCATCGTGCTGCGCAAGCGTGATCCCAAAGCGCCGACTGCGTACTGTGATTGGCGTAAGCCCATGTCGCGCGATGGGGAAGACTATTACGCAGCAGTGGTCCAGTTTGCAGATGGCAAATGGGCTTACGCGCCGACGGTCTGGTCGACACCGTCAACGCCTTATGATGACACCAGTGTGCTCTGGTCCTTCGTGCCGCAAGGCAAGAACCAGACCGCGTTCGAAGACTGGTCCGGCCATGAAGCACCCGCCAAGTTGATGGGCAAAGGCAAGCTGACATTTGATGCAGGTGAGAACAATCTCCGCTGGCTTAAACTCGATGGCAAGCAGGTCCTCAGCGCACCACTGGCCTACGCGCCCAACGGGCCGATGAGTGTGGATGTGGTCATCAAGCCCCATGCCGTGGATCAGACCAGCGTGATCTGCTACCAGCGTGGAGCCCAGTTGAGTGTGATCATTCGACCCGATGGCTTGCTCGAAGCCCGACGCCTGCCAGCCCAGCGAAGTCACCCCAACCCGCATGTCAAAATCACATCTCAAAGCAAACTCCAGGCAGGGCAGGTGTATCACGCGGTGGTGACGTATGACGGTGCGAAGCTGTCGATGTATCTCAATGGCCAACTCCAAAGTCAACGACCCTGTCAAGGCACGCGAAGTACCGAACGTTGTAACATCGGCGGGAACATCGTCGACAGTGTCAGCAAAGAGATTGACGACATCGACGTCTCAGGGGGATTTGTTGGCAACATGCTGCGCATGCACGTGGTCAGCGGTGCCTTGACCGCAAAGCAAGTTCAGGAAAGCTATCAGCGCGTCCAGATGCTGCCGCTATGGAAGTGATGCGCGTTTGAGCGTCACACGTTTCAAAACACATCCCCGCATGCACATTAAAGCCCTGGGGTTTTAACCCCAGGGACCTGCGATGAGATTTTCGCGTGGGTGATTGAACGTTTCCAAACCACGCCCACGAGATATTCTCAAACCAACAACCCACCCTCCCACCTTGGCTTCAACAGGCTCGGGTGGGATTTTTTATTCTCTCTGACGATTGAGCGTTGACTTGGTGTCAGAGCGCGCTATGATTTGATTGGATCAATTTGATTGGATCAAGTTTAACCATGAGTCAAACCATTCATCGTCAAGCCGATGCCGCGTCGAAGATCAGTCAGATCCGCGAGCATTTTCGTACGCAAATCCGCCGTGGGCAATTGGTTGCAGGAGACCGCCTGCCGCCCGAGCGTGAGTTGGCGACGACATTTGGCGTCAATTTATCGACGATCAACAAGGCCATGGCGGTGCTTGAATCGGAGATGCTGTTGGATCGCCAGACCTCGCGTGGGACGTACATTCACCGTGATGTCTGTCGCGGGCAGGTGATGGTGGTGTTCGACACGATGCACTTTGCCAACCCGGAGTTGGCTGCGTATTACCACACGTTGCTTGAGTCGCTGATGAAGACGGTCAAGGCCAAGAACATGCGCCCGATTCATTTGCTGGGACATGGCCAGCGGGGTGATGCATTTATCAGCAGCCTCGAACCACAGTCCACCATCTGGCATCACGCTGCGGGTGTCCTTGCCATGGCAGGTCTGGATGACTTTCAGCAGGAACTCAAATCGCGTGGCGTTCCGGTGGTCAGCTTCAGCACGATCGACTCGGACCGCTACCTGCATCCGGCGTATCTGGATATGAACACGGTGGTGAGCCAGGCATATGAACACCTCGTTGCCAGGGGCTGTCAGCGGATCGCGTTGATGGCCAACTCCTCGGTTATCGAAGGCCGGACATTTTTGCCCAACGCCAAAGGTCAGCTCTGTTTCAAAGCGGATCTGCTCCAAGCGATGCCGCTGATTGACACCGAGCTGGTGCTCCCGGATTGCCTGACCCCGCAGGACGGATACCAGGCGATGATGCAGCTTTGGCAACGCGACAATGCGTTCGATGGTTTGATCATCAGTAATGACCAGACCACGCTGGGCGTCGGCAAAGCCATGCGCGAATTGCAGATTCAATCACCCGCCCAACTCAAAGTCGTCACCCATGCAACGCGTGGGGTCCATCTCGACTTCCCGTTGGATTTCACCAAAGCCCAATTTGATATGGACGAAATCTGTCAGGGCGCTTTTGATTTGCTTTACAGCTTGATGCTCGGTCTGGATGACCAGCAGCAGGTTCGCTTTACCGCAGCCATCGAGCAGGGCCAAACCACCTGAACGAGGCGCTGTCTGATTCAGTCGTTGATGATTAACCATGTTTGCAACAGGAGCTTTCCCCGTGGCACGCACGTCTCCAACTCAACACGTTAAAGCCTTCACCCTCATCGAACTGTTGGTGGTCATCTCGATCATCTCCCTGTTGATTTCCATCCTGCTCCCGGCATTGGGCTCAGCGCGCAAAGCAGCCCGCAATTCGCAGTGTCTGAGTAACCTGCATCAATGGGGCATTGTCACCGCAGCTTATGCCAGCGATGCTCATGATTATTTCTGGCCACATGGCAATACAACCTACGAATCAGGTACCGACAGTCGACCCTGGAACTGGCATACCAACTATGTCCGTTCCATCTACTTCTCAGGCATTGATCTGGCAAAGTGGACACGTGCCGGGAGCACCATCAACGGCTGCCCCGATCACTCCGATCAGATTCAAGGCTCCACCCGAACCTGGCGCCATTGGAGTTATGGCACGAACTATTTCCTGTCCTACAACTACCCAAGTACCCATCCCAAGAAAGTCGCTTCGGTCGTTAAACCTTCCGTTGCCATGTGGATCATGGACATGTCCAGTGGTCCGGAAGTCGGCTCGTTTTTTTACGGCACGAATGCCTCAACCATCGCCGACCGTGTCGGATACATTCACCCCAACCAGAATGCCAACATGCTCTACGTCGACGGACACTGCGGCGGACGCCAGAACATCACCGCAGACGAAATGAACCTGACCCAGTGATCTGCTTCATTTCCCTGTCTTTTGAGTCATGAAGCCAATTGTTATTCGATATGTACGCTGAAGAGAATCGTCATTCCCGCGCAGGCGGGACGAGATGTAAAGATATTCCATAAAAACACGATTCAATGAATTCTCTAAAAACAGGAAGTTGATATGTTCAAGCGACTGTTATGCCTATCCCTTTTGTTGACCACGCCTGCTTTGGCAGCAGATGATCAGACGCCAGTGTCCTTGCCCCATGTGCAACGCAAAGCGGTGTTGGAACGCCCGTTGGTCTTCCCGCGCATTCGCAATATCTACAACCTGTATCGCAATTTTTTCCAGAACTTCGCCGAGTACGAATGGATCGATCGCCCGCTGTTTTACGATCGCTCGCTAGATACAGCGGACACGATCAACATGATCATCCAGAATAACAAACGTCAGATGGAGATCGCTGCCAGCTATGATGTGGATGGTTTTTCGATGCTTTATCACGGGAGCATTCACGAAGAAAACTTCCGGAACATGATTGATGTGGCAGACCTGAATTTCGAGAAGACCGGTGGCAGGTTGCTGCTAAGTGTCATCGGCAACGTCCTGCAAAAAGGCCCGGAAAAAGCAGCGGATATCTTCGAACCGGTACTCAATCGGTACATCACTTCCAAGTCGGCTGCACGGGTTGGAGACAAGGTTTTACTGGCATCCTACAGCACGGATTATGTCTCACCGCAAGACGTTGCCACCTTCCTGGAGATTCTGCGCAAGCGTGTTGGGGACCGGTTTTTGTTTGTTGCCTCCATCGGCCAACCCAAAGGCATCCAACTCAACAACTGGCCACGCTTCATTTATGAGTATCACAAAAATGCAGGCAAGGTTCCAGTAGATGAACTCAAAGCCGTGCAGGCGCACATCCGAAGCTATCTGGATGTCTGCGATGGCATTCTCATGAACAATGCCAATCACATCGACAATCTGGAGAACCAGTTGGATGTGGACTTTTACCGCAACTTCATCGTGCCGTTGTACATGGGATTGCTCAATGAACCCAACGCCCAAGGTAAATTGCTTGGACTCAGTGCCTCGCTGGGGTATGTCAATCACATTGCCGGTGGCACGCAGTTGGAGAACGGCACACGTGCGCTGCGCCAAAGCCTGGACATCGCGCTAAACAGTGGCACGGACTTTGTCGTGATGCCTGAGTGGAACGAGTACAACGAAAACACCTGCCTGGAACCGACGGTCAATCGCAGCCAATCCACGCAACGGATCATGCGCTACACCATGCAGCAGCTCAAACACCCCGGTCGCTTTGAACCAATGGAAGGTGATGATACCGCGATCCCCAATCTCATTGTTTCGGCTCGTGCTCAGATCATGCTTGGTCAGACGTATTACGTGGAGTTACTCAACGTGCCTGATACAACAACGCATCACCCATACACGGTGCGTTGTGTGATCAAAGACGAATCGGGCAAGGTGGTGCATGAGCAAGCTGCGTTTGAATTTGATGCAGCAACATTAACGGAGCATCGCATCGAGATTCCCTCGGAGTTGTTAGCTGATTGCCGGACCCTCAAGCCGGAGTTGCGCATGACACAGGGCGGGCAGATATTGGAAATCAAAACCGGCTTGCCGGTGACGCGATTGAACACCACGTGGAATCGGAATCGACTGTGTATCAAGCGATGCCTGCGGGATATGCCCCGTGATTATGCACTGAAAGTCACGCCGACATTACTTGATGATGGCAAGGCGCTATCGTTGGATGTCTGGGCAGCGAGCAAGGATGATCCGATTCGTTACCTGGAAGTGCTCGAGGATGACATCGTGGTTTATGCCCATGATGTGACCGGGGAGCTTGAGACGAATGACGATGAGGTGTTGGTGCATTTGTCCTATGGTTCCAAGGATGAGATCAAGCCATTGGCATTGGAAGTGGATGTCGAGCATGGCAACATCACCTACTTTGAAGACCGGCTGCGGATTCGCAGTGCCCGTGAATCACGATGGGAAACCACGCCACCGATCAAGATGAATTGGAAGAGTAATTTCAACCGACGTGGTGCGGTGATCAATATTGATCACAAAGACCGCGCGGTGTTGCATGTGCGATCCAACAAATTCAATGAGTCCATTCGGATATCGGATTTGATCCAGCAGCGGCAGTTCGTGAAAAACTACGATGGCAATTTGAAAATGGTTGTTGAGTTGGCGGATCGCGCTTTGGATATCCCATTGCCCAATGACAAGCCGGTGTTGGGATTTACCAAACGGTTCACACCACGCAATGAAGGTTCGGTTTACCAGGTTCGGTTGATCACGCGCAGCGGCAACATCGCCAGCAGTGATCCGGTGGTGATGCCGCTACGTGGTGGTTCGCAGAAGCGGACGTTGCAGGTCTATTCACAGACGCAGCAGCAGATGATCCCCGTACAGGTGTTGGCGTCGCGTTGCCCGGTGTTGGACTATGCGTTTGATCCGGCGCATTCGGGGGTACTCAATACGCAAGCAGGCAAGCGTTGGCAGGGGACGTTGGCGGGGGGCTGGTCCTATGGCGGTGCCTTGCAGCGAACACGATTGCCCCAGCAGAGCGTCAATGCTTCACCGCAGTGGGTCAAAGACGATGGCGTGGACTACCTGTTTTTTGATGGCAGGACGACATACTGTCACTTCCCAACCGAGAGCATCCCATCACAAGGGGCGTTCACCATCCAGTTACAGATCAAGCCGACCACACAGAAAAAGCAATACCTGATCCACAGTCACAATGCTTATCCCGGCACGGTGGATCTGGTGTTGGAGGAGCAGGGCGTCACCGCGACCTATCGTTCCCAGATGACCTACGACGAAGCACCTTATTTCACAGACAGGTCGGTGACAGCCAAGGGCACCGTGCCGTTGGATCAATGGACGACGATCAAGCTCAGTTACGATTTCGAAAATCTGTCATTGCAGGTGGGTGATGCGGCGCCGGTGAGTGCGCCGTTGAACCGGACGGGCTGGTGGCCGTTAACGGACTTCACACTTGGTGGCTGGGGACCGGATGCTGCCATGTACTATCAGGGGTTGATCCGTGAGCTTCGCATATCTCATTTTGTCGACCCGCTGTCGCCTTGACAGATCTGGTTTTAAAGCGTTTTTTGAGCCTTACAGTCCGATTTTCATTGTTGATCAAGGTTCGTTTGATGTTCAGCCAATGGGGTTGCCTGAGGCACATGACAGATCGATGGTGACATGGGAACGCTGCCTGAGTAAAGTATGTCCAGTGGGTTAGCAGGGCGCAAGAGACGCTGAGCATCGGCTGGCCCCGGCTGCATATGAATCAGACAACACTGGATAATTCATCACCAAAGTATGCCGGACTCTCCCGACGGGTTCTGTTGTACGTCGTGTTATGCAGCATTGCATTGGCCGGTGTGAGTTTTGTGATTCATTACTTTCATGTACGCAATCTTTTTTTCAGGACCGTGGCAGACCAGTTGCAGTTGATTGAGAATGGTTTTTTGCAGGCCGTTGCCACCGAAGCCAGGGATGATAATCACCTTGAGTTGTACCTGTTTCTGCGCGTGGTGTCGGAGTTTTCCAGCATTTCGTATGTGAAGGTCGATTCGAAAATCCCGGGTAATGAACGTGTGATTGAGATCGGCGATGCATCCAGTGCCTATGACGACGTTCGGAGATATACCTTGCCTTGGCCCAAAGGATACATGTCCGAAGAGCCTGCAGGCACGTTGACCGTTCATGTGACCTATGATGCGATACGCAAGGCCATGCATGAGGAATCGGTTTATTTTCTCGGCTTCTCGCTGTTGTTCATGTTGCTTTTGTCGGGGCTGTATTTTTCGATCTTTCGTTTGAGTGTGACGCGTTATCTGTCTTACATGGCACATCATCTCAAGCAGATCAATATCAACAACCTGAATCTGCCCATGGGATGGCAGCGCCTTGCCCGACATCCAACGCATCCGGATGAGCTGGATATTATTGCCCAGCGTATCGATGAATTGTGTTCCAATCTGCACCGGGAAATCAATCAACGTGAATCCATGCTTCAAGAGGTGCATGCAAGTAAAGAGTTCTATCAGCAGATTGTCGAAGATCAGACGGAACTGATTATTCGTTTCACCCCCAGCATTGAAATCACATTCGTCAATCAGGCATTCTGCAAATTTCTGGGAGTGTCACGCGAACAGCTTATTGGTGAAGGTTTGCATCGATTTTTCATGTTCCGTGAATTGGATCATCTGCGAAAAATCGTCGATCGTTTCACCCCTGAGAACAATGTGTCCCAGGACGATATCGCCATCATTCACCCATCCCTGGGCGTGTGTTTGATCAGTTGGAAATCCCGCGCATTTTATGACGATGAGGGGACGCTGACTTTGATTCAGGCAACAGGGCGTGACATCACCGATCTTGCCAAGACACTGCAGAATTTGAAGCTGCTCAATAAAGCCATTGAGTCTGCCCCTTATGGTATTGCCATTACCGATCCCAAGCAGCCGGACAATCCCGCGGTGTATGTCAATCCCGCTTTCGAGAAAATCAGTGGTTACAAATCATCTGAAATCATTGGTAAGAATATGCGATTCATGCATCGGGATGACAGCAATCAGCCCGGTATCAACAAGCTGCGTCAAGCCATCAAACATCAAACTCAGTCCGAAGTGCTTGTGCGCAACTATCGCAAAGACGGTTCGCAGTTCTGGGTCGAAATGATCGTTGCACCGATGCATGATCAAGGCGGTCAGATCACTCACTTTATCAGTATCCAGACCGATGTGACCGAACGTGTCAATGCCAATGAGCGACAGCAACTGCTTGTCAATGAATTGGACCACCGCGTTAAGAATGTTTTGGCGACCGTGTTGGCACTCTGCTCCCAAACCGTGCGCTCAACCGATGACATCAAGACTTTCCAGAAGGTCTACACCGGCCGACTTCATGCCCTGGCTCGGGCGCATGAAGTGTTGGCCAAGGAGAAATGGGCAGGGACCAGCATTCATCAATTGGTGGAATTGATTCTTGGGTGTGAGGTGAATCACGAACATATTCGCGTCGCAGGTCCGCCGGTGAAGTTGCTGCCGCGTTTGTCATCGCCATTGAGCATGACGCTGCATGAGTTACTGACCAATGCCATGAAGTACGGCGCTTTGAAAAACCCTGACGGCTCGGTTCGTGTCACTTGGGAAGTTCAGGCCATGCCCGAGGGACAGGTGGTCAAGCTTTTCTGGCGCGAGGACTGCCCGCGCGAGTGTGGCTGCTGTGATGGATCGCATCAACCCGGGACCGGCATGAAGCTCATCAAGGGCCTGGTCGAATACGAAATGAACGGCACCGTCGATTTTTCGTTCACCGAAAACGGCCTGGAATGCAGCCTGAGCATCCCCAACCACCCAAACATTTCCAAATCCTGAGCACATGGCCTTGCAAAGTCATCGCTAAAAGACCAAACTATCGTCTTGTTCCGTAAACAAACGATTGTATTGCATCTCAGGAGATACAGGATATGGCACGACCAGTCACCCTTTTTACCGGTCAATGGGCGGACTTGCCCTTTGAAACACTCTGCGCTAAAGCCGCCGAATTCGGCTATGACGGCCTGGAACTGGCCTGCTGGGGCGATCACTTTGACGTCCAGCAAGCTGCCAAAAGCAAAAAGTATTGTCAGCAGAAATGGGAAGTCCTCATGGACAACGGCCTGACGAGCTATGCCATCAGCGCTCACCTTGTCGGCCAGGCGATCTGTGACAACATCGATGAACGTCACAAATGCATCCTGCCGGAATATGTCTGGGGGGACGGTGAACCCGAAGGCGTGCGCAAGCGTGCTGCCAAGGAAATGATCACCACCGCCAAGGCCGCCCGTAAGTTCATGGACGCCAAGCCCAAGGACGGGACCACATGGGGGCGCAAGCCTGCTGTGGTCAACGGCTTCACTGGTTCGAGCATCTGGCACAGCATCTATGCCTTCCCGCCAACCGACCAGGCATACTGGGAAAAGGGCTTCGTCGATTTTGCCAAGCGTTTTACCCCGATTCTCAATGCCTTCGACAAGCTCAACGTGAACTTCGCTTTGGAAGTTCATCCCACTGAAATCGCTTTTGACATTGCCTCAGCGGAACGCGCCATCAAGGCAGTCAAGGGTCACAAACGGTTTGGCTTCAACTACGATCCGTCACACCTTGCCTACCAGGGCGTCGACTACGTCAAGTTTATCCGCACCTTCGGTGATCGCATTTACCACTGTCACATGAAGGACGTCTGGTGGGGACACGGAAATGGTGACGTCGGCGTTTTCGGCGGTCATACCGACTTTGCTGATGCACGTCGTTTCTGGGACTTTCGCAGCCTTGGTCATGGCGATGTGAACTTCGAGGAAATCATCGTCGCGCTCAACGACATGGGGTACCAGGGCCCGTTGAGTGTCGAATGGGAAGACAGCCGCATGGACCGCGAACACGGTGCCACCGAAGCCGCCGACTTTGTCCGCAGCGTGGACTTCAAACCATCGGACATCGCCTTCGACGGCCAGTTCGATCGCTGATACGCCTTCAAACCGCTTGCGGTTTAGCGCGTTTTGCATCACGCTTGCGATATTGAAATCAAAATCAAGATTGGAACCGAAAAAAAGTTTCGACGGATTCAGCAACTCGCGCAATGGTGATGACCAATAAGCGTAAGTATTGAGAAGAAAACGATAAAACCGCAAGGTGTTTGGCTCACAAATACCTTGCGGTTTGTTTTTACGCAGGTACATTCAAAGTCATGTCCAAGCACCCCAATATATTGTTTTTGATGAGTGACGAACACCGGCCTGATGTCCTGGGTTTCACAGGCAATGACGTGGTTCGGACACCGGTTCTCGATGACCTTGCCAGGGACGCGGTGGTGTTTAACAACGCCTACACCCCCAGCCCGATCTGCATTCCATCACGTCAATGCATTGCAGCAGGGCAGTTACCTCGAACCTGTAAAGCTGAGAAATATGGTGACGACCTGCCACCGTTTTCCATGACCTTCGCCAAGCGGTTGTCGCAGTTTGGTTACGCAGCGGTCTGTGCTGGTAAGTTGCATCACGATGGGCCGGATCAGATGCAGGGATGGACGACGCGCATTGGTTCGGACATGAATGTCGAACCCAAATACATCCCGGGCCGAGATGATGAGAGCTTCAAAGCATTTCGTCATCCCTCCAGTTATCGCAGTCGCGATGAAGCAGGCGAGGTGGTCCGCAGCGGCGTGGGGCATGGTCGTTACACGCATGACCGTGACGCACACGCGCTGGCAGGCGTCAAGCCGTTTATCGAACATCACTACAACGACGTCTATGCCGACAAGCCCTGCGCCAATCAACCGCTGCTTTTGAAGGTCAGCTTTAACCGACCGCATCTGCCTTACCTCACCACCGAAGAGAAGATCAACTACTATCTCAACCGTGTGCCGATTTATGTTGAAGATAACGATTTTGAACATCAGGCACTCAACCGTGGCAGTGCAGTCGTCGGCAAAGATGGCATCACCGAACGCGATGTCCGTAAAGCCACCGCAGCATACTACGGGATGGTTGAGGAGATCGACGAAGACTACGGCAAGGTGATCGCGGACCTCAAACACGTCGGCCAGGATATCGACGATTGGTGGATCATCTTCACTGCCGATCACGGTTCGATGCTCGGGCAACACGGCACGTGGTCCAAGAGTAAATTCTACGAGCATTCCGCGCGTGTCCCGCTGATGATCCGGCCTCCCAGGTCCGTCAGAGATCAGTGGGGGATGCAGCCGGGTAAGACGCGTTTTGTTAATCAGAACGTCAACACCTGTGACCTGTTTACCACGATCTGCCAGATGGCCGATGTGCCGTTACCCCAGCAGGAAGACACGGTGTTTGGGCGTGGCCTGGACTCGCGGAGTTTATTCCCACTGATGCAGTCCGACGGTTGGGTTTCGGATTGGGATGATGAATCGATCAGCCAATTCCGTGGCGGTGAGTTGATGATCAAGCAAGGCAGCTTGAAGTATCAGTATTACGAGAACATGTCTGCTGATGAGATGACCGAAGTGCTCTTTGATCTGGCAGTCGATCCGACCGAGTGTGTGAATCTGATCAACAAGCCCGAGTATGCAGCCGTGTTAACATCACTGCGTCAACGTTGTGCCGCGTTGGGATTCGGCCCGGATGCCGTGGGTGAATATGAGAATGCCGGTTATCGCTGGCAGCTTTGAGCTCTCTGTTATACCAATCCCATTTACCACTCGTGCGTTTGAATTCATTGAGCACCGGGTGCCCCATGGAGCAACGTTGACACAACGGGCACCAGATTCACATCCGGTGCTCATTCAAGCACGCGTTAAGAACAGGATTGGTATTGAGACCCATTAAGCAACAGTCGGCAGGCAGATGGTCACACCGTTTTCCGGTGCGTTCTCGTCGATACTCACTGCACCACCATGGATAATAAGAATGTGGCGTGCGAGCCATAAAGCCATCGTGCCTGTGGAAGTGGTGAGGTGTTGGTTGAGTGGCGTGTCCAACGGGGCATCCTGTTGAGCGTTAGCCAGTTGGAAGGCAAACTGCATGAGAACATCGATGTTGTCTGCAGGAATATGCATCGTCAATTCATGACCGTCCTGTTTGACCACCGACTTGGCAGCGTTGTGATGGTCCTGTGACCAGGGCGTCCACTGACAGTAAAACGCACACAGCGCGACACCGAGCATGTCTCCCATTGCAACGACCTGTGTGTTGATGGTGTCTGTGATGAGTTGATCAGGACGCGGTTGCTGGCTGTCTAGCCGTTCTACAATGTTTTGATTAATCAGTGAACCAAGGGAGATACTTTGCACAGGCTGATAGGCGTAGGTCGAAGCAGCCTGGCTGAGCAGGATCAGATCATTGGAGATGCTGATGACTTTCTTGACATCCTGCCGTGCTTTGGTGCGGATGGTATCGAGATTCAACTCCTCAGGCAGCGGCATATCGGGATGGTCGGCCTGAATCTGTTCGACCATCTCAAGCATCCCTAAAGCACAATGCACGTTGGCCAGATCATGTCGGGCATGACGGGCAAAGCAGTACGCCAGGTGCGCGTGATCCTGCCAAATCTGTGGTGGTTGATTGTCGATTGCGGGGGCCTGAATTTGAGAGAGCATGTTCATGATTCCTGCCCTCCATTGGGATTTGCAGTGAGTTTGCGAATGGCCTGCAGCAACGAGTTGGCACGGATCGGACTGTCGTACAGATGCATTGACCAATGCTTCTGCTCAATGAGCATGTCCGCTTCGTCTGAACGTTGAGCCAGCAGCAGGATCGGAATGGATTCAAAACGCTGTGTGATCAACTGCAGATGTTCCACGTCCGAATGCACGCTGGTTGCCGTCTGATCAATCACAACGATATCCGGTCGTGTCATGTGATCCGAAACATTCTGCAGATGCGGGAAACTCAGGACATTGCCACCCGCCAGTGTCATGGCGCGGCGGTAGGGATTCCAGTGATTGTTAAACGAGGTGATCAACGCGACATTAATGCCGGTGATATCAACCTTGGCATGAAACATCGCGGGGGCGTTCTTGCCCAGCCACCAGTGCATGTCGGCCTGAGCTTGCGCCAAAGCATTTTCAACCTGTGCCTGAACCGGTGCCAGGAAAGTGCTTGCCTCAGCGGGAAGCGGACGCAGGTCAATCCCCGGCAGCGCGTAGAACCCCGACGCGTTGGCGATCTGATCACAGGCACAGAGCATAGCACTGCGCAGCGCATCTTCCTCGGAGAGTCGATCACGCAACGCGTTGGTCAATTCATGCGTAATACAGGCCATACTCACGGACTCAGGCAGGCCATGCGTTTGGCAGAACTCAGCACCAAGTTCAAGATGATCAACACCGAGCATGATCTGTTCACAGGCCGTGATCGGCAGAACCACATTGCGTGCCACGTCATACGTACGAATCACACTGTGACCGATTTCACTGTTGATTAATTGCAGTCGGCCGATGTCGTGAAGCAGACCCATGACGCGCGCTTCATCCGCGTCAATCCCCACACTTGGGCCAATCACGGCAGCCAAATGGGCGGTGGCAATGGCATGACGCCACCAGTGAATCATCCACGGGTGGGTCACCGGATCATCCGGGCGCGTGGGCATGTTCAGAATGATCTTGCGCACCGTTTCCACACCAAGGTTTTCCACGGCCTTGCGGACACTGATGATGATTTGGTCCGGATCTTCCACGCCTGCATTGACATACTGCAGCACGCAGCACATCGCCCCGGGGTCCATTTCAATGAGTCGAATGCACTGGCGGACCTGGTCTTGGCCTAGCTTGCGAACCTCCTGTTTGATCTGCTCAAAAATCAGATACAAGTGGGATATCTCAACCGCAGCACGCGTCTCAGTGGATGTACAGGCTGCGATGGAGGAGGCTGCCTGTGTCCATGGATCGGTTTGACCCATTTGGGCAGCGGGTGATTCACTCACGGCTTCGTCGTGACTTTCTGGCAGATTCTTTTCAGGGGCTTTGATGTCGCGGGATTCATAGCCAAGGGCGCTGACGATCTTGGCTTTCAGATCATCCAGTTTCAGATCACCCTTGGTGAGAATGTCCGCTGCGCCCAAGGCTTTACTTTTACTTGAGACCTCCGCAGAGGTGTATTTGCTCATGAGGATGACAGGCAGCTTTTGGGTCATCGGGTTGCGTTTGAGTGCTGCCAAAGTGGTCATGCCATCAAGGATCGGCATGCGCACGTCAATGATGGCAAGATCGTAGGTCGATTCCATGGCATGCTGAATCAGATCACGTCCATTGTTGACCGAGGTGACTTCAAAACCCAGGTGCTTGAGGACATACGACAACGCCGTACAGGTCTGCTGATCATCATCCGCCATGAGAATATGGCCCAGCGCTTGACTCTCGGTGGTGCTGTTTGAAGTTTTGGCATCTGCCTGATTCAACGTGCTGACTCCCGCCGGTGGATGGATGCTGTGGTTTGAAACGATGCGAGATGTTCCTGCATCATTTTCAGAAGTTTGTCCGGGTCAAACGGCTTGTGGACGATACGGTCGGCACCGACGCTGTGGGCATGTTCGTTATCCATGTTCGATGAACGCGCGGTGATAAACCAGATGTTGCCCTGGTGGTCGTTTTCAGCCCATGCCTTACGGATGGTTGCACAGGCGGTGTAGCCATCAATGCCGGGCATCATCACATCCATGAGCACCAGTGAGGGTTTGTTTTCAATGGCAAGCTTCACGGCAGTCGGACCATCGCTGGCCGTCATCACAGTGACATGGTCGAGTGTCCGCGACATGTACTCCAATGCCAGGAGAATATGCGGTTCGTCATCTGCCAGAAGGATGCATTGAGTTTGTGGCATGATTATGTCTCAGCTGTTGCAAATTACTTCGCGATGATTGATTTGGATACAAATCTAAAATCGACTTTTGTCGTAAGGAACTTAATGTCGAGTGACATTTTCACCTTTTATATCCCCTGTTACTGTCCGATAGGTTTGAGAGTTTTGCCTTTCTCTACAGATGTACCCAAACGTGCATAAAGACACCGTAAAGAACATCCGATTGAAAATGTCGGGCTAGCGTCTCTTTATTTTGAAAGCAGGTTTGTATTGGATCGCCCGGAACCGACAGCCGATAACCTTGTTTGCAGTGCGCAGAACGAATCGCTTGATCAGCAGGTCGAGGCACTCGTCAAACAGGTCAACTCCCTTGAAACACAGCGAGATGATGTCGTCCGCGCCAATATCAATTACCTGCGTGAACTGGCTCAACTCAATCGCGTTGCCGACATGCTTACCCAGCACCGTAGCTACAAACAGGTGATGGGGGACTTGCTTGAAGAAGTCAAAACACTGACGCATGCCAAACGCATCTGGCTTATCGAACCCAACTCAAAAAGTGAAATCCGCGATATCTATTCTCTGGATGAATCGCAGCCTGCCTACGAATCTCTGCCATTGGAAGTCCAGGACCTTGCCCAGCGTGTGTTGGAAGTGAATCCGGATCAACCGTTGGTCATGCCGCATTACGATCCGACCAAGGGTGATGAACATTTCGTTGCCATGAGTATGTGTTCTGATCACTATGTCATGGGCGTGCTTTGTTACTGTCTGCCTGAGAACACCAATGCGGTGGACAGTCAGCAGATTCGCCTGGTGCAATCACTGCTTCATCACACGACATTGGCCTGTGAGAATGTGCGCCTGCTTGAGACGTTAAGCAACATGATCGTCGACGTGGTGGTGGCGATGGCATTGGCGATTGAATCGCGTGATCCCTATACCGGTGGTCATGTCGAACGCGTGACGGCGTACTCGATGATGCTTGCCCGTCATGCCGGTCTTGATCGCAGTGATCTGGCAACGCTGCGTATTGGTGGTTTGCTTCATGACATTGGCAAAATTGCGGTCCCCGATGCGATTCTGCGCAAGCCGCTGCCGTTGACCAAAGATGAGTTCGATCAGATGAAGCCACATCCTGTGGTCGGACATCAGATCATCGCGCATATCCCTCAGTTGGCCAAAGCTGCACCGATTGTCCGCTGGCATCATGAACGCATTGATGGCAAAGGTTATCCCGACGGTTTGGGTGGCGATGACATTCCGTTACTTTCGCGCGTTGCAGCCATTGCCGATACCTATGATGCCATGACATCCGACCGACCTTATCGTCGCGGTTTGGACATGAATGTGGCGCGTGAAGAAATCCACCGTTGTGCCGGCACGCAGTTTGATCCGGAATTGGCGGAGGTCTTTCTGTCGATCCCTGATGACGAACTTTTACAGACCGTAGCCAGCGCTTCACGCGTTCGTGATGCCAAGCGTCGCATGGATTCGGTTGCGTTGCTTGATACGCTCGATCTTGATTTCCCGGTCAACACTGCTGGAGGTATCCGATGATTCAACACGGCCTGCCAACCATTGACCAAGCCTGGACGGCGCAGCAGCTGGAGCGCAATCTCTCACGTGTGCTCAATACCGGTGTCTGCAACAAGGTGCTTGATGCGCTCAAGTCCCCCAACGCCGACTTCCAGGTGATTGCTGAAATGCTCAAGGGTGATCCGTATGTGGCGACGCGCGTTGTTGGGATAGCCAACATGGTCCGTCGTCGTGACGGGGTTGCCATCCAATCCATTCAACGTGCTGTGCAGGTTCTGGGGCTTCGTCAGGTCAGTAACCTGATGCTCAGCGTGATGCTCACCGGCCCGTTACTCAGTGCTGAAGGTCAACTGCCGCGTCGCAAGGATTTGTGGCGTTGGGTGATTGCCTGCGGCGTTGCCAACAACTACATCGCCAGCCAACTGGGTCAGCAGACGGATGACAATCCCGATCACCTGGTCGGTGGTCTTATTCTTGGTCTGGGCGCGATCGTGCTTTGGGCCGGTTTGGGACAGGCTTATCACCGGGTTCTGGGTGCCCGCCTTCGACCGATGTCATTGAATCGCCGTGAAATGATGGATTTAAATGTCATCCATACACAGGTGTCATTATGGACACTCGAAGCGATGGGTTGTCCAGATGTGATGGGTGAAGGCTTGCGTGCCTTACTGGCTGGCGGTCGTGATGAAACATATTTGCGTTACCGCTGTGTCGAAGTATTGGGCGCTCGCATTGCCGGACTTGATGCATCGGATGCCAGTGCGTGGCTTGCGGATGGCTTGCCGCGTCTGGGGATTGATCAGAAGCATGTCGAAAACGATCTGGGTGTCCTGCGCAGTGAGTTGCGGCAGATCGGCAAAATCTTCGAAGTGGATCTGGGGTCGTGGGAATCACAACAGGCATTTCATCAGAAAATCATGGTCGAATCCGGACAGGCTCTTGCCTCTCTGATTATCGATCACTTGACCATGCAGGAAAGCCTTGGGATCAGTGAATCGTGAACACCTTAATGGAGTAAGGCGGGGGCTTGAATTGTTATGCATACTGCCAGAAGACAACCCGGACAGAACAGCGTTTCCAAAGCGGATGCCACGAAGCCTGTGAATACCGCGCTGGAGCGCATGGTCTGTCATATCAAGGAAGTCTCCACGCTGCCGCACATCGCGTTGAAGCTCATTCGACTTTCCCAGGATCCCAATGCACAACCGCAGCAGTTGTGCAATGTGCTTGCGACCGACCCGGTGATGACCTCGCGTGTGATGCGCTGTGTGAACTCATCGGCTTATGGCTTGACGCACCCGGTGACCAATCTTCATCGTGCGGTGTGCATGCTCGGTTATGCCCAGTTGCGTGATCTGGCGATGACGGCATCCGTTGCAAGTGTCTTTAAGCACAATCACAGTTGTGGTAAATATGTCCGCGCTAAACTCTGGCGACATATGGTGGCGGTGGCCATCTGCTCACGCATGATCGCAGCACGCTGTGAATTGCCTGAGTTTGAAGGGGTCTATCTGGCGGGGCTGCTTCACGACATCGGCATTATTCTCATTGACCAGTATGAACACAACACGTTCACCCAGATGATGAATCATTTCCCCGAACATGCAGGTGTGAATCTGGCGCTCGTCGAACAGGGACGTCTGGGCTATGACCATACCATGCTCGGTGCCCGCATCGCCGATGAATGGGAGTTGGCCGAGCCGTTGCATGATGCGATTCGTTATCACCATCAGGTGGATCGTTACAACGGGCAACACACGCGGGTTCTGGCATGTGTCGATTTGGCAAACCTGGTTTGCACGCTGCGTGGCTGGTCTTCCATTGGACACCAACTCGTCACCGCGAATCAATGGTCCATGGAGCAACTGAATCTGAGTACCACGGATCTGCAGGTGATCAACGACGATTTGTCTGCAGAAATCAAACTTAATCGCGAACTGATCCGATCAGGAATGCCAAGCAGCCATGAATAAGATCAACCAGACATTGGATATGCTGTTTAACGGCAATACCACGCCGGTGGATCAGTCCGGTGCGCTGTTATGGTTGATGCAACAGGCGCAATGGCTCGCCCCGACGGCGCTTTGGACATTGGATTCCGGGAAAACAATCACCGCCAGTTGTTTTGCAACCCAGCGCTTCACCAAGCATGACCTGATGCATTTGAGCAAGCCTTTTGAACAAACGCATGTCGAGGATCAAATGAGCCTGGTGCGTTTACGCGATGTGGATTACACCGTATTTCAACTGGTAACCAATGACCAGGGAGACCTGTTTGCTTTGCTGGATCGCAAAGTCGATGGCGATTTGATCAACAAACCTTGTTATACCGATTTGATTCCTGCTGCGGATTTTGTGCTCAAGCACATCATGCTCAGTAAGCGTGCCGATGTCTCTCAGCGGCGTGTCCGGCAACTGCAGTCAGAACGATTGACCTTGCAGTCAACGTATCACCAGGTACTCATTGACTCACTGGCCGAAGGTGCCAGGCAGAATGAACGTCTTGAAAAACTGGTGACCGAGCGCTCCAAAGATCTCAAGGATGCGCTGCTTTATGCAGAGCAGGCCAACCAGACCAAGAGTCTGTTTCTGGCCAACATGAGTCATGAAATCCGAACGCCGTTAACTGCCATCATTGGTTATTCGGAATTGGTGATGGATACCCAGCTCAGCCCGGAAGTCAGTAACTGGGTTTCGGTCATTCAGCGGAATTCCCAGCATTTGCTTGCCATCGTCAATGACATTCTGGATTTGTCCAAGATCGAATCAGGCAAGTTACAGATCGAACGCATGCCACTGAGTCCCGTTGAGATGGTTGATGAGATGATTGCGGTGCTTAAGCCCAGTGCGCAGGAAAAGGATTTGTGTCTGGATGTGCAGTATCTCACGGAGATGCCCAGCGTGGTTTACTCTGATCCGACACGCGTCAGACAGATTCTCACCAACCTGCTGGGCAATGCCGTCAAATTCACCGAGTCAGGTCACATTCATATCAAGATGGGAATGGTGACCAAACCCAATAAACCGGATTGGTTGAAGATCGATGTGATCGACACGGGCATCGGAATGGCTGAAGATCAACTGGAAAAAATCTTTGCGCCCTTTACGCAAGCTGATATCTCAACCACGCGGCGTTTTGGTGGCACCGGCCTGGGATTGACCATCAGTAAGCAATTGGCCAAACGACTCGGCGGAGACCTGGCTGCAACCAGTCGTCCGGGTAAAGGATCAACCTTCACCTTAACCATCCCCAATCATATTCCTGCCCAACCCAAACCCGTATCCAATTCTGAGAATACGCCTGCATCCAAGCAGATGGAAGGAACCCAAACCATGTCAACACCCCAGTCATCCGTAGGCACCATTCGTGTCCTGCTTGCTGAAGACGGACCGGACAATCAGAATCTCATCTCGCTGGTCTTGAAAATGGCTTCGATGAAAGTGGACATTGCTGAGAACGGCCAGATTGCTTTTGACAAGGCAACCGATGCGCTGCAGCAAGGCAATCCCTATCACGTCATTCTCATGGACATGCAGATGCCGGTTCTTGATGGTTTGGCAGCAACTCAAAAACTCCGGCAATCCGGGTACACCGGCAAGATCATCAGTCTCACCGCCAATGCCATGGAATCGGATCGCAAACGCTGTCTTGATGCCGGCTGTGATGATTACACCTGTAAGCCCATCAACCGTGAGAAGCTTGTGCAGATCATCGTCAAGCATGCCACCGAATCGCCAGTCGCCAATGCTGCAGACGCACCCCAGAAACCCGACCTCGCTTCCAAATCACCCCTGGTCAGTGACTTTGCAGGTGATCCGGATATGGCGGAACTGGTTGAAGACTATGTGATGAATCTACCTCAGCGCGCTGCAGCGATCTCCAGCGCCTGTGCCTCAGAACAACTGGATGTCCTTCGCACACTGGCGCACCAGGTCAAAGGCTCAGCAGGGGGTTACGGGTTCGGCCCCATCACCGAGCAGGCTGCGCAGGTTGAAGCTTTGCTGCATCAGGAAGCACAACTCGAGGAGATCCGTAAACAGGTCGATGCCCTGGTTGATCTGTGTAACCGTGCCTCTGCCTATTAAACCAGGCCATCCATCAAACACATCAAGGCAGCGATGTATCCGTCGCTGTCTTTTTTTATGCGTATTCTTTTTCCAGACGCGCTTTGAGCTTGGCCACCACATCAGGCAACTGCTCCGCCAGATTGGTGCATTCATTTTCGTCAGCAATCAAATCGTAAAGTTGATCCGGTTGCTCTTGGGTGACCACCAGTTTGTACTGTCCGTCGAAGATGAGCTTCCAATCCTTAAGCGCACTGATTTGAATATCACGATGTGTTGCCTTGGGATCTTCGAGCAGTTGCTTGCGGATGGACCGGGCTTCCCATTCTTCGGGGACCTGAAGCTGGGCCAATTCGGTGATCGTTGCTGCAAGATCGATGAGTTCGACCAATGCATCGCATTGTGTCCCCGCTTCAATACCCGGCCCCGCAACAACCAACGGCACGTGCACCGACGGCTCGTTGGCAATAGCCTTGTTCCAGCGACCATGATCGCCAAGCATCTCGCCATGATCGGAGGTGAAGATGATGTAGGTGTTCTCCATTTCGCCACGACGTTCGATTTCTGCAACGAGCTTGCCCACCCAATCATCAATGCCGGTGATCATCGCAGCATAGGCCCGTCGGATGGCTTGATGGTCGTTGTCGACCGGACCGGGTTGGACGGGTAACGGGAAGTCCACGCCGTCATAGACCGCCAACTGCGCCACCGTCGGATCGTAGGGTTCATGCGGGCCGGGGAAGTTGACCCACAGATGCCAAGGCTCACTGACCGCCCAGTCCTGCAGGAATTTCCGGGCAGCACGTCCGCAGAAATCATCCGTGTGATGATCACTGTCAAAGGGTGAAGGCGTAGCATCAATTTTCAGATCCGGGCCGATCGCACCTTCGCGCAGAATTTTGCCCCGACGGTGATAGTCATCAGCATGCACCTGTGCCAAGCCATGTTGGTGCAGGTGGTTCATGTAGGGGTCAACCGGACTTTGCGTGCCGGCGTTCACCGCATCGTGTTTGCCTGCTTGATTCACGGCCTGCGTAAAACCCAGTTGTCCCATGGCGGTGGTCCAGCCGTCAAGTCCCTTCCATTTGCCATGTTTCTGCAGGTCGGTCTTGCCTGATGCCGCGACACGATAACCGCTGTTACGCAGGTGTTTGAAGAAGGTGTCGCGGGTGGTGTCGAGATTAAAACCATTTCCTGGTACGCCACAGTTCTGATACCGCATCCCCGTTGCCAACGCTGCACGCGCCGGCGCACACACCGGTGAGTTGGTGCGGCATTGCGTAAAGCGCATCCCGCGGGCAGCAAGCTTGTCGATGTTGGGCGTCTTGACCGGGATGTCATACCCGGCACAGGCTAACCAATCCCAACGCCATTGATCGGGGAACAGAAACAGGAAGTTGGGCTGCTTGCTGGTGGTGGACATCGTGGCTCCTTTGGGCGCGTGACTTTCAAGCCATTGACTGTAACTTTTAGGATCGCAACGTCAAGGATCGAAAACGCTACGGGCCTATTTTGATCATTTTTAACGTGCGCTATTGACTTTTTCAGAATGGCGGTCTTTAATGATGTGTAAGTTATACGTAAAACGTAGCTGTTTTCAGGGAGTTTTCATGCCCATTACACAGGCCCAATTGGCTCAGAAAATCGGTGTCAGTCAGGTGTCCGTGTCATTGGCATTCAAGTCCGGGCATAATCGACTCAACGAAAAAACGCGCAGTCAGATCCTCAAAGCTGCGGAAAAATATGGTTACCGTCCCAACGCTTCAGCACGCATCATGCGGCAGGGGCGCTTCGGGAGTATCGGTCTTCTGCACAGTGCCCACGCCAAACGCAGTTACCTGCCAGTCCCGATGCTTGATGCGATTTATGAGGCACTGGAAGACCGCAAGCAGAACCTGACTTTCTGCCGTGCGACCGATGAGCAATTGGCCGATCCTGCCAACCTGCCCAAGATGCTCAGTGAGTCGCATTCCGATGGCTTGCTGGTCAACATTGCCAAGCAGATTCCACAGTCACTCTCCGAGCTTCTCAAGCGTTCGAAGTTGCCCGCGGTGTGGCTGAACGTGATGCAGGAAGAAGACTGTGTGCGTCATGATGACTTTGCAGCAGCGGTGACCTTGACCGAGCATTTGCTCTGGCTGGGACACCGCCGGATTCTGCACATCAATGCCAGCTACGATGCATCGGATACGCACTACAGCGGTGAACTCCGGCAGCAGGGCTATGAACATGCCATGCGTCAGGCCGGTTTGAATCCACGTTGTCTGACCGGTCAGAAAATCCCCGGTGATACCTTGCTCCAAACCGCGCTTCAGGTCCTTGACACGCCGGATCGTCCTACAGCCATCGTGCATTACGGTGATGGTTCGGCGGTGGCATTCATCCAGGCGGCTGAACGGTTGGGACTTGAAGTTGCCAAAGACCTTTCGCTGGCACTACTGAGTTGCAATTCGCCTGAGAGCTATCACGGCATGTTACTCACGCATATGCAGCATGATCACCAGGGCGTCGCCAAAGCGGCGGCGGACATGCTGCTGGAAAAAATCAATACACCACCTTCATGTCGCAAGCCTATGCCCTCGGTCATCGTCCCCATGACGATGTATCAAGGCCGCAGTTGTGGCAGGTTGGTTAAGTAAGACAGTTTGTTCGACAGCCAAAGAAAGACATTCCATGCGTTTGAAACAACACATCATGTTGGTGTTATCGCTGACATTGGTCATGAGCATCGTCGCATCGGCTGCAGAGGTCTACGTTTCACCCGATGGGAAAAAACAAGCGTCTGGCAGTCTCATTGATCCTGTTGCTGACATCAATCAGGCATTGGACATGGCCGGGTCGGGGGGTACGGTTTACCTGCGTGAAGGGGTTTATCGCCAACGCATCACACTGTTGCCCAAACACTCAGGCACGCCGGATCAGATGACCACCATCACCGCCTATGGTGACGAAAAGCCTGTCCTTAAAGGCTCAAACGTCCTTACCGGCTGGAAAAAAGTCAACGCCAATGTCTGGCAGCATGACAACTGGCCCACCGCATCACAGCAGGTCTACGTCGATGGCAAAGTGCTCAAACAGGTCGGCAGCCAACAGGTCATCGGTGATGTCGAAGACGGTATGGCGCGTCGCGTTGTCATCGGCAGGGATGTTTCGGATCTGTTTGCAGGTTCGTTCTACTATGACACAACCCAGCAGACCATGTCTGTCTGGTTAACCGATTCCAGTGATCCCAATGACCACGTGATCGAAGCAGGCGTGCGTGATTACATCATCCGTCCTGCACACCGCGCGACCGTGCGTTATGTCGCAGTGAAAAATCTGACCTTCCGTCATGCCAACTCCTCCACGCCCGAGATTGAAAAACCCTACAACTACACCATGGTCACCGTCGGCAATGACGGGTTGATTGAAAACTGTGATATCCAGTGGGGCGATTTCCGTGGCGTGATGATGGGACGTAACACCAAACTCATTAACTCCACCATTGCCAACATGGGCAACACCGGTGTCGATGCCAGCCCGCGATCTCCGTGGCTTGTCTCCGGCTGCACCATCACCAACAACGGGCACCGCCAATATCTGGGTTGGCATTGTGGTGGTCTTAAACTCATTCCCGATGCGTATGGCACGATCGAGAAATGTCTGATCAGTGACAACTGGGGGCCAGGTGTCTGGTTCGATTGGTCGGATACCGGCGGGCAGATCGTCATCCGCAATAACCGCATTCTCAATAACCGTGCAACGCAAATGGTCCAGGGCAAGATTCGTCATCTGGATGTGGCAGGCATCAAAATCGAAACCAGCCGCAATGTTCTCATTTACAACAATCTCATCGCTGGTAATGACGGTAACGGCATCATCGTCATGGCATCCTCTGCGGTCGAAATTTTCAATAACACCTTCGTCGGTAACAAGGGTTTTGCTGCGGTGCAGGCAGGCGGTGTCCCGCGCGGTGCCAAGAAACTGGGGGGTGGTCGGACGCTGGATAACATCAACGTCATCAACAATATTTTCTACAACAATCTCACGGCCTATGACGTGTCCTTGCAATTCCCTGTGGTTGGTCGCACGGACAAAGTCACCTTCAAACTCAACAGTGATTACAACTGCTATTACCGATTTGGAGGTCCGGTGCAGATGCACATGGGTGGGACGTACACCGGATTCCTGCCAGCGTTTGATGAGTTGAAAACATGGCAGGATCAGACCGGGCTTGATACGCACAGCGTGCATGCTGACCCGCGTTTCATTGATGCATCCGTTGAGAATTATCAGATCGGTTCGGACAGTCCTGCCCGTGATGCCAGTGTCGGTTTCGGGCAAGCGTGGGCACCGCCCATGTTCGATGCGTCGATTGATCTGGCAGGGATCAACCGTCAACGTCGATGGGATCTTGGCGCTTATGAGTCGGTCAATCAACGCGGCCAAACTTCGCCAGTGACGATTGCTCCCCAGCAAGATGGTGTGTTGATTGATGATGCATTGCCAGCCGGGTTGATGTCGATGGATTGCTCGAATCATGCATCAGACCCGCGACGGTTCTGGCTGTGGGAAGCTGTGAATCCCAAACCTGCCAGCGGTGCGTTGTGTGCGAAGTTGATTGCTGAGAAGGATACGCTGCGATTAACCGGACTTGACTGCGGATCGCCTGTTTCAACCTCCGGCTATCGCATACTCAGTGCGTTGGTTTGGCTGGACCCGCAGCAGACACCTTCGCAGATGTTCCTTGCCATCCAGACGCAGGTCGGGCAATACCGGGGCAGTGGGTTTGGTTTTGATCGTGATGTGATTGAACTTCCCAAACAGGTTCTCTCCATCGATCCGGACACCGGTGCGCGATTGGCCGGTGCGTCATCCCAAACCGTACACATCACCAGGCTCACAGACCGTCCGACTCCCGGCCGCTGGGTTGAAATCCGCGTGCCGCTACCGACTGGGTCATCAAGTCAGATTTTGAGTTTGATCCTCGGTGCGACATCGGGTGTGGTGGCCATTGATCAGATTCGACTGTTACCTTGAGAAAGGTTGAACATGCAAGACCGATATTCTCGTGATGGTTTTACGCTCATTGAGTTGCTGGTGGTGATCAGTATCATCAGCCTGCTCATTGCGATTCTCCTGCCAGCGTTGGGGGCTGCGCGCAAGAGTGCGCAGGCGATCAGTTGTGCCAGTAATCTCAGACAGATTGGTATCGCATGCATGTCTTATGCTGCGGACAACCATGATACCTTGCCGATGATCAAGGCGAGCGTGGGGACGGGGAATATCAATGACGATCGCTGGTGGGTGTTGTTACCTCGACTGGGTTATATCTCCGGCGCGCAGGGCTTTCGGTACCACATGGCATCACAATTGAGTCTGTTGCGATGCCCGACGACGCATGGTGATTACAACACGGACAAGACGCCATACACCTTCAACGGTTGGTTTGGCAAAGCCAATGATTCCTCACCGAGTACGGCCATCGGTCCGGCACGCATCGAGCAGATTCTCCAACCCAACAAGCAATTGATGATCGGTGAAGGCAAAGTCGGCGCGCCTTACCCGCCGTGTCTGATGCCGGTGACCTATAGCAGTTGGCCGTGGCGGGGCGTGGGGAATGATCACCTGGGGCAGAGTCTGAATATTCTTTATGTCGATGGGCACATCCAGCGTCCTGCACGTGAAGTCCTGCTTGATGGTGCTGATGGTACGGTCACCTGGGCGGGTAACGACATGGCGATTTGGGACCCCAATTAATCCTGAACAATTGGTCAGTTATGTTATACTGTCCCCATGCATATCATCGTGATGGGTGTTTCAGGTGTCGGAAAAACGGCGGTTGGTAAGGGCATTGCCACGGCGCTGAGTCTGCGCTTTGATGATGCGGATGATTTTCATCCCATGTGCAATGTCGAAAAAATGAAGTCCGGCAAGGCCTTGGAAGATGCCGACCGTTGGCCGTGGCTTGAAATACTCAATACGCATCTCAAACAAACACGCGGTTGTGTGCTGGCTTGTTCGGCACTGAAGCAGTCCTATCGGCAGGTGCTTTGTAATGGCGTGGATGATGTGAAGCTCGTCTATCTCAAGGCCGATCGTGACACGCTCATCAAGCGCATGCAGCAGCGTGAACATTTCATGCCCGTTTCACTGTTGGACAGTCAGCTGGCCACGTGGGAAGAACCACAATCTACGGATCAAATGCCGATCATCACCGTCGATGCCACGTTGCCATTGGATGAAGTGATCCATCAGGCTTTGGAAGCGTTGGCCAAGTAAGCCTGCACGTAGCCTGCCAGAAAAGCGCCCTGGCATTGGCGGACCCAATCCTGATAATGCACATGATCACAGAAAAGCTGCTCGTCTTCGCCGAGTTGGCGGGTGAATTGCCACAGATCAATGACCTGGAATCCGGCTTGGGTCATGATCGCATCGGCAGCAGCATTGTAGGCATCCAGATCGTTTTCATAGCGATGAAAGTCCGAGCATTTGCTATTGTGAATGGCAGCATTGACCAATGTTGTTCGCATCCATGCGATGGGGACGTTGTGTGACTTTGCCACTGCAACAATCTGTTTGAGATTGGCTTGGTAGTCTTGAAGCGGGATTTGTTTTTCGCCGGTTTGGGGGTTGGTCTTGATGTCGTGCAGACCGCAGTTGGCCAGGATCAGATCAATCTGCCCATTGGTTTTTTCAAGCATGTCCGTGATGATGCCCAGCGAACGTGATGAATCGCCGCAGTTGAGATTCTGTGGCACATCCAGATCCGTCAGGGCATTGAGACGCTCTTCTTCACTGAAACCCACCCACGTCACCTGAGATTTCAAGGCCGAATGCAGGTAGGGCGTGTACTGGACACTGATACTGTCACCGATGAGCAGGATGCGTGCTTTACTTGATGTGGGCATGATGTTGCGTCTTTCAACGAATGCTTGGGTCAAAATTGAATGGTTGCAGGACAGCCAATCATCATACCCCATTCACCATGAGACGTTCGACACCTGAGAAAGCCGTGTCACTCCCGTGGCACGGGTTGCCTTGGGTTGTGACCGGTGTTGCGATTCGTGACTCAGGAGAGTCACGGCTTTGTGATATTGATTACGCCTAAACCAAACCCTTTTCGACGGCCTCGCTCCACTTCATTTTCCATTTGTGAATGTGATACGACGGCGCGTCGGGATACTTGGCAAAGGCAGCGCGGTCATCAGCAATGGACCAGGCACGTTTGAATCGGCCGACATGGTTGAGAATCAACTGGATCAATTGCATACGCGTCATCTGAATGGAGACATCTTCAGTTGCCCAAAGGTTGTTGATCTCGCCGGGGTCTTCGTTGTGATCGTAAAATTCACCATCATCCGGGTGATCCAGATAATAAACCAGTCGATAGCGCTCGGTGCGAACTGCAAAGACGGTACTCTGATCATTGCCGCCAAAGTCCCATTCGCAGACGACGTGATCCATCCCCGGCTCCTTGCCATTAAGCATGGTGACGCGGCTGTCACCATCCAAATGTTCAGGGATTGGCACGCCTGCCATGTCGCAGAGCGTCGGGTAGACATCCACCAGTTGCATCAAGCCGTTGACCTTCTGATTTTTCGGGCCACCCGGGTAATGGAAGATCATCGGGACACGGTGAATCGACTCGTAAATCCCGAGGTTTTTGAGCATCAGGCCGTGTTCACCTGCAAAGTCACCATGGTCTGCCAGATAGACAATAATGGTGTTCTCATACTCGCCGGTCTGCTTGAGGTGATCAATGACCCGGCCGATCTGTTTATCGATTTCCGTGATCAGGGTCAGGTGATAGGACAGTTGCAGTTTCAAATCCGCTTCATCCAACGGGCGGTAGGGATAGCCGCGTTGACCGGCATTGACATAGTCCTGCTGGAACTGGGGCTTGCCTGCAAAACGTCTCTCAAGGTAATCGCAGATATTCTCAGGCAGGTTCAACTTGTCCGGATCATACTGGCCCATCTGCTCTTGCGAAGGCGCATACGGATCATGCGGGCGCTGGAAACTCATTTTCAGGAAAAAGGGTTTGTCATCATCCTTGTTTTCAAGAAATGCCAGCGACTCGTTACCCGTCCATGTTTCAACGCAATGCTCAGCAGGAATCTGACTGACAAAACCTCTCATACCGGAACCGGGGTGATTGGGGGGCAGGGAGCCAAGATCAAAGTCATCGGCGAGTCCCTGGTCGACGAGGTACTGGAAATAATGCACGGAGCGTGGGTCACTGGGGTCCGCATCGGTTAAATCACAGTATCTGATGTGTTCGTAGGCTTGCTGATCCCAGCTGAGCACTTCATGTCCCTTGCCAATCATGGCGGTCTGGTAGCCAAGATTTCGTAGATGGGTTGGCAGGGTTAAGGGGTTGGGGATGGGGCAGTCTGAAAGGTTGTTGCCGGTGATGCCGATGGTATGCGGGTAGAGTCCGGTGATCATGGAGCAGCGTGATGGACCACAGATCGGATTGTTGCAGTAAGCCCGCGTTGCCATCACGCCGTCTGCCGCCAGCGCATCGAGGTTGGGCGTTTTGACATCGGGGTGACCTGCTGCACCGATGCAGGATGCGTTATGTTGATCGGACATGATCCAGAGAATGTTGGGGCGTTTGGCTGTTGTATCGGACATGATCGAAGGACTCCCTCAAAGCAATCGGACAAAGTTGTTTTCCAGTATTGCAGTTGGTTGGATGATTGCAAGAGACGGTTGTGAGGCGTTGCGATTATGCTAGTGGTTTTGTGTCTGATTCCGACATTGAAATGAGTTTGATCCATACTGCATCTCATTGGATAATGGGATGTTTGATAACGATTGGGGTTGGTTGATGTATCAGATACAGATTGAAAAGAATTTTTCAGCAAGTCATGCCATTGCATTACCTGATGGTTCGCTTGAACCGCTGCATGGTCACAACTGGCCGGTGGTGGTGACGGTGCAGTCTCAGGAGCTTGATGAGATCCAGACGGTGATGGATTTCCACGTGCTTGAAGGTTGGGTCGATGAGCTGATCAGCAAAGTCCACAACCGACATCTCAATGAGGTCAAACCCTTTGCCGGCGAGCAGGGCAAGTTGGCGGTGAATCCGACTGCTGAGCGTGTTGCCTGGTGGTTTGGTTGCGAGATTGCATCACGGTTGCCCCAACACGTTACACTGGTCAGCGTGTCGGTCGGTGAAGCTGACGGTTGCACTGCCGTTTATCTGCCTTGATCGTGTTTGTTTTTCATTGTTTTAGTTGAGATATCCCACTTCATGGAACATTTGATTCCCGATAGCGCCTTCCAGGCCATGCCGTTGTTCATGTTGATCCTCGTTGCCATGGGCAGCGTCTGGGTACTCATCCGCGGGGCCGATTGGCTCGTGGATGGTGCTGCCGGTTTGGCGTACCGCGTGGGCATTCCCAAGGTGATCGTGGGGGCGACCATTGTTTCACTGGGGACCACCAGCCCGGAGACTGCCGTGTCGGTGATGGCGGCATGGGGCGGTAACGCCGGCTTGGCGCTGGGCAATGCGGTGGGCTCCATCATTGCTGACACCGGCCTGATTTTCGGGCTCGGGTGCGCCATGGTCGTGCTACCCGCTGACAAGTTCGTTCTCAAGCGTCAGGGCTGGGTGAAGATCGGTTGTGATTTTCTTCTGGCATCCCTGTGTTACTTTGCCTGGGTGTTTCACGGTGATCAAGCACAGATCACGCGACCCTTTGGTGCCGTGTTGTTGGTCATGCTGGCGGTCTACATGTTCATCAGCATCAAGTGGGCCAAGCAGCATGTCGCATTAAGCCCGCAGACGGATCACCCATTGCCGACCTGCCAGATGGCGGAATTGAAGGACAAGCCTGCTGATGAGCATGAAGTCTCAGCGTCGCGATCCGCCTGGTTGTTGGTGTTAATGTTGGTGGTGGGACTCACCATCGTGATTTGCTCCAGCCGGTTCCTGGTGGGTTCAGCAACGGTGATGGCAGCGCGTTGGGGGGTTCCGGATGTGGTCATCGCTGCAACGCTTGTTGCACTGGGCACCTCACTGCCGGAGTTAACGGTGGGCATTGCCTCGATCGTCAAGGGACATCGCGAGTTGCTGGTGGGCAATGTGATTGGTGCGGACATTCTCAACGTGCTGTTTGTCATTGGTGCTTCGGCAGTGGCCAAGTCATTGCCGATCATTGATCCCACAGCAAGGATTCCTGAGATTTTCCTGTACCTGCATCTGCCGACGATGTTGCTGATGACTTCGATGTTCCTGTTCTTCATTTTCACGGCCATTCGCAAGGGTAGCTTCAGTCGCTGGATGGGATACCCGCTGTTGATCCTGTATGTGACTTATGTCGTTTTGCAATTTGTGTTGACCGCAGGGGGTCCGACCCACGCTTGATACGCTGGACAAGGAGATGCATCGGATGAGCTGGATTCAAACCTACACCGGCAAGGCCTTTTATCCATTACGCGAAGAACCGGGCATCATCGACATCCGCGACATCGCGCATGCCCTGAGTCTGCAGTGCCGGTTCAATGGTCATTGCAGTGACTTTTATTCCGTCGCTCAGCACAGCGTGCATGTCTCGGAAGTGGTGCCAGATGCTTTTGCATTGTGGGGCTTGCTTCATGATGCTGCCGAAGCGTATCTGACGGACCTGCCGCGCCCGGTGAAAAGTCACATGCCCCAGTTCAGGGACTTGGAAGATCGCCTGTTGGGGTTGATCATGGCTCAGCATCAATTGAGTATGCCGATGCCCGATGAAGTACGCTTGGCTGACGAGCAAATGCTCATGACCGAAGCCAGGGATTTGATGGAAGTCCCGCCGATGGATTGGAAAATCCCGGTCATGCCGTTTGATGATATGAAGATCAAGCCGCTGTCCCCAAAGAAAGCCGAGCAGTTGTTTCTGCAGCGTTACGCCGAACTCACCGCGTGATGGTGATGCCTCGCAAAAAGCCGTGTCGCTCCCGCGGCACGGGTTGCCTCGATTTCCATTACATCAAATCTTCTCAACCGTATTCATCTGCGTTGAAACTTCCAGCGGTTTGGCAAACAGCATCTTGAACACCAGCACATCACCGGCCATCTCATCAACGGGAATCTCGCGGATGCGCAGGTACGGGTGCGTCACATCGTTGGGGACAATGTCGCGCGCCCATTGCATGTACTCACTGGTGTTAAGCAGCTTGACCCATAGCGGTGAAGCATCAATCGGCCGAAGCTGCAGGCCGCGACAATTCAGTGGCTCTGTGACGATGACGTAGTATTCATATTCACCATCAGCAGTCGGCTCGTTGGCTTGCATCAGGGACACGCCCGGTTTTTCGATCATCCCAGTGACAGGTGTCGTATTCGTGAAACAGGCTTTGATCTTCTCATACCAATCACCGATCTGCCTGAGCATGTCCACCTGTTGTGGTGGGATGATGCCCTTGGCATCGGGGCCGACGTTGAGCAGGTAATTGTTCCCACGGACCATGTTTTCTGCAATGTTGCGTTTGAGATAAGCAAGCGAGTAGTAGTCGGCATCGGTCTTGTAACCCCAACTCAACGCATCCAGCGAGTCGCAACTTTCCGTTGGTAACTTGATGACATCATCCGTCTCACCCAATGCCGGATTGTAATCCCGTTCGCGCGTGGCAATGATGCCTTGTTGCCAATGATCCACTGCATCACGGTCATGAAACCCACGGTCGTTGATCACGCATCCGGGCTGCAACTCACGGATCATCGCATGAATCGATTCGTCTTCCCATTGCGGCACATTCATGTCCCACCAGATGTAACTCACATCACCATAGCCAGTGCACAACTCGCGAATCTGCTCCTTGAGATAGGACAGATAAACGTTCTCATCAGGCGTGTCACCGTCCTGCAAAGGCAGTTCATGATGTCGGCCTTGGTTGGGATACGCTGGATGTTTCCAATCCACAACCGAGTAGTAAAGCCCGAGTTTGATCCCGCGTGCGTGACAGGCATCCGCCAGCGTTTTCAGGGCATCCGGGCCGCCGTTGCGCGTGACTTTAAAGTCGGTGCGTTTGGAATCCCACATGCAGAATCCGTCGTGATGCTTGGTGGTGATGACGATGTAGGTCATCCCGGCCTGCTGCATCAGGTCCAGCCAGGGTTCAGGATCAAAGTCGACCGGATCGAATCTGGCGATCTGGCGTGCGTAGTCATCACGCTTGATGCCCATGCGCTGCTGAATCTGTTCATGCCAGCCGGGCATCGCGTAGGGACCCCAATGGACAAACAGTCCAAAGCGGTGTTCCAGAAACCAGTCACGTCCATCACCAAATTCTTGCTTGATCATCGTCATACTCACAAAACAATTGAGTCTGACATCATGACGGATTTAGCGCAGCTTTGCCATATCCGAATCCGAGAAAAACGGTCATGATCCTGTTGATTACGGGGTAATCACAGATGCGGTGGGCGGCGATAGCTGTGTAATCCCTGAGCAAAGTCCGTTAAAAATCGTCTGATCGCAGCAAAGCATCGGCTGATTCGAGAGGGCTTGTCCAAGGCACGCGATGTGTGGCAATGGATCTGTGTCATCGTTGTCTCCTTCTTGTTCATTGCCCCAATCATCGTCATCACTGCTTTACCCAACAGACACAGTTGCCGGTTTATTGCAGCGCAACAGCGAGATTTTTTGCACTGTTTCGGTCCATTGCAGTCACAACTGTTTCGCTTGGGGTGTGTTTTGAAGGTTACAATCTGTCCATGCAACGTAACGGTCAACAAACAGATCAAGGTTTGCTTTACGAACAGGTCGCAACGCATGTCTCGGAGATGATCACATCCGGTGCGTTGCAACCCGGTGAACGTCTGCCATCCGTGAGGCAGTTGTGCAAACAATTGTCGGTGAGTGTGTCGACGGTGATGCAGGCGTATCGGAAGCTTGAGGATCAACAGGTGATCCGTGCTGTGCCTCAGTCGGGTTATTACGTCCGCCAATCCAGGATGTCGATACAGCTTCCCACCGCGTCGGACAATGCGCCGTATCCCAAAGAACTGGATGCAATCAGTTTGTCTGCGCGCATTGCAGAGGACATGACGCAGCCGGGGATGTTGCAGTTGGGAGCAGCATTGCCAGACAGTCAGGTTCTGCCGATTGATAAGATCAACAAGCTCTTTGGCCAAGTCACGCGTACGTATGGTCCACAGGCACATGACTATGCTGTTCCCCCCGGTCGATTGGAGTTGCGTCGTCAGATTGCCAAGCGGTTGATTGATTCGGGTTGCTCGGTGAATCCGGATGATATTCTCGTGACCACGGGCGCGACGGAGGCCATCTCGCTGTCACTTCGCGCGGTGACCGAGCCGGGGGATGTGGTTGCCATCGAGTCGCCGACGTTTTTCTTTTTCCTGGACATGATCCGTTGCATGAAACTTAAGGTGCAGGAAATAGCGACGCACCCCGACACCGGCATGGACCTTGATGCGTTGGAAAACGCGATGCAGCAAAAACAAATCCGCGTGATCCTCTTGGCATCGAACTTCCCCAATCCGCTTGGGACACTGATGCCATCGGAGAATAAGCAACGTCTGGTTGAGTTGGCACGCAGGTACAACGTGACGATTATCGAAGACGAAATCTACGGAGACCTGTCATTCGACGGCACGCGTCCGGTTTCACTTCGCGCGTTTGATGACGGGCAGACGGTGATCACGCTGGGTTCCTTTTCCAAGACGATTTCGCCGGGATTGCGTGTGGGGTGGTGTGTGCCGGGCAAGTACAAAGCGCAGGTGATGGACCTGAAACTCACCACGGATCATGCCAGCGCGACCTTGCCCCAATTGCTCGTTGCAACCTATCTCGAACAGCACGGCTATGACCACCACCTGCGTAAACTCCGTAAGCGGTATCAAAAACAGGTCGACCAATTCCGCCAGGCCATCGCCCGGTATTTCCCCGCAGGCACACGCATCACCCGACCCAAGGGCGGCTACATCATCTGGGTGCAGATGTCGGTCAAAGTCGACACCATGAAGCTGCATCATGATGCGATCAAGCATGACATCAGCATCGCGCCTGGCGAGATTTTCTCTGCCATAGGCCGATACAAAAACTGCATGCGCATCAACTGTGGCCTGGTCTGGTCAGAGAAGATCGAAGCGGCGATCAAGACGCTTGGTGAATTGGTTAAGGCGCAGATGGGTTAAGTGTCGTCGTCGTCTCAAAGAGCCGCGCACGAAGTAAGCGGTTGTCTTCAATTTTGTTTTTAATTCAACTCAACGCAAGCCAGAACGTACACCGGTGGCGCCCAAGACAACCGCTTACTTCGTGTGCGGCTCTTGGTGGAATTAAAACAACTCACCCTCATCCGTGTTTTGATCCGCGGTGTTGGGGAGGGTGATCTTGATGTGTTGGGCGCCACGCAGCGTCAGTTGTCGGCCCTTGCGTGTTCGGGCGAGAAAGCCCAGTTGCAACAGGTACGGTTCGACCATGTCTTCGAGCGTGCCCGAGTCTTCACCGAGTGTTGCAGCAATGGCTTCAAGTCCGACGGGGCCGCCCGAGTAAACCTTGCCGATGATGGTCATGTATTTGCGGTCCAGTTCGTCGAGTCCCAGTTCGTCGATGCCTTCCAATGCCAACGCTTCATCGACCACCGCAGGCGAGATGAGATTGTTGGTTTTGATCTGGGCATAGTCACGCACGCGACGCAGCAGGCGGTTGGCGATACGCGGTGTACCCCGACTGCGCGAGCCGATGGAAAGCAGGGCGTCTTCACTGGGAGCAGAAAGTCCAAGGAGGTTGGCGGACCGACCGATGATGCTGCAAAGATCGTCGGTGGAATAGAACTCCAGGTTATGCGTGATGCCAAAGCGCGATCGCATCGGCCCGGAGAGTAAACCTGCACGCGTGGTCGCACCGATGAGCGTGAACGGCTTAAGTGGCAGCGTGATCACCTTGGCATGCATCCCCGAGTCGATGGGGACATCAATCTTAAAATCCTCCATCGCCGAGTAAAGATACTCTTCAATCACCGGAGACAGTCGGTGAATTTCGTCAATGAAAAGCACATCACGCGCCTGGAGTTTGGTTAACACACCGACGAGGTCACCGGGCTTGGTCATCGCCGGGCCGGAGGTGACCGTCAGATGCGTCCCAAGCTCGTTGGCAATGATGTGAGACAGCGTGGTCTTACCCAAACCGGGCGGGCCATGCAGCAGCACATGTTCCATGGGTTCACCACGCTGACGCACCGCAGCCAGCGTGATCTCCAACTTCTGAGCAAGTCGCGGCTGGCCGACATACTCCTTAAGCGAAGTGGGTCGCAGCGAGGAGTTGAACTTCTCTTCCGCGTCATTGAGTGCACTGCCGGTGATAATGCGTTGCGTGGCCATGGGGGTATTGTAGAGGAATTTCGGATTTCGGGATTTCGGATTTCGAATTGATGCAAGCAATTGTTCGCGATCATTTGCAGGTTTGGGCAAAATCCGAAATCCGAAATCCAAAATCCCGAAATTAATTCACGCCTTACTCAGCACCAATACCTGCCCGCAGAACTCCGGCGCGGGGTTGATGCTTAGCTGGTTGCCGGTGACGGTCATGAGGTCGGGTTGGCCGAAGTCGGTTTTCACTTTCCAGTTGCCGTCGGGCAGAGTGATGCTGCCGGTCGCGTTGAGCTTGTCTGCAAAGCGATGCGAGACGATCAACAGGTCATTGCCATCAACAGACTGGCGGATGATGGTCTGATACCCGGTGGGGTGGCGGTAGCTTAAGCCCATGTCACGATGGATGCGGCTTATACCATCCTTGATGATGGGGCGGGCATCGCGGTAGGCGATGTTGGATTGCTTGACGATCTCCAGTTGCCAATCTTCAAGTTCATGGATGTCACCGGAGAGGCACATGCGCCCAAGGAACGTGGCAGTCAGCGAATAGTTCAAACGCTTGGCATCATCACACTGATGAAGCACCGCCCAAATCTGACTTTGACGCGGCAGGATACAGCGATGCAGGTTGGCAGCAACGATCGGAATCTCCACGGTCTCATGTGCGTCGGAGAACGAACCCTGTGCACAAATCTGCATCATGGAGGGTTCAAGACGATGACCGCCGGACGAGCAGTTTTCGATGATCAATTCGGGCAGTTCACGACGCATGCGACGGAAGAAGTCCTGCACTGCGATCACGTGCTGACGCAGACCTTCGCCCAGCGATTCAGCACCATCGACACCTAAACCAATGGTGTCGTTGTAGTCGACCTTGAGATAGCCCATGTTGGCATCTTTGAGTTGCTTGATGAGTTTGGTTGCAAGGTAGTCCTGAGCTTTGGGGTTTCGCAGGTCCCAGAAGTGACGCGTGCCGACGGTGAGAACCATGCCATCACGGTGAAGCTGGGCATCGTTCATTTCGTATGCATCTGAACCGATGGTCGCCACCTCCCATTCAAACCAGACCCCCGGGAGAATGCCGCGATCGCGCAGGTCTTTGCTGATGCCTTCAAGACCCTGGGGGAAGCTTTTGGTGTTGACGTTCCAGTCCCCATTTTCCTGTGCATCTTCGGGGTTTTTGCGGTTGGTCCAGCCGGCGTCGATGACCATGATTTTCGTATCGGTGTCCGCAAGTTTCTCTGCGTTGGCAAGCATGTTTTCGTGCGTGGGTTTACCCCAACTGGTACACCACTCGTTAAACACGATCGGCAGGTCCGCTTCGACAGCAGGTTGCTCGTCCACCGCGCGGACCATGGATTGGGTCAACGCATGTCCAAGGTCATCCACATCACCGACGACGGTGGCGATGGTTGCCTTGGGCGCTTCGAAGGATTGGCCGGACGCGATATGCTTAAACCAGTGACCAAATTCACGGTCGGCAATCCCGCCTGAAAGATTCACTTCATCACCGCGACGGTAGGCTTCGATCTGCCAGCTTGAAGCGATGGCAAGTTGTGCACCCCAGAGCACATTGGCTTGTTTATCCTCGACACCCACCCACGGGAAGAATTGGCGGACGGGCATGGAACCAATCGTGCCAAAACGTTCGGAGATGGGGGCATGGCCGGTCCATGTCGGCTCGATGTGCAGTTCTTCAAAGGCCTGCGAATCCAGGCGGCCTTCATTACTCCAGATCGAACGCAGGCGGTGAAGCATCAGGCGACCTGGTGCATCGTCCACTGCAAACGGCGTCATGCCCGTGAGTGAAAAACTGCTGAGCATGTCCAGCGTCGCCTGTTTTTCAGAGCGATTGATAAACGTGGTCTGCACGTTGGCAAAGCGGTCACCTTCCTGCCAAGTCAACACATGTTCACACGCATAAGGCATCGGCGTGTCGGTGTTGGCAAGCACGGTGGTGACGGTCAGCTTGTCACCGTCCTGAGTTGCGGTTTGTGATTCCAGACGCAGGCCGGTGACGGATGGATTGTTGCGCATGGTCATGCCTTGGGCAAATCCGCCGGGGCCAGGCAGGTGACGCAGTTGCAATTGCACCAGGCAGTCGGGCTTCTGGGCAGGCATCTTGTTCCAGGTACCAGGGAGCATTTTGACTTCATGCGTATCCAGAAATTCACGCTTGGCAACCATCTGATCACGCTTGGCCGCAGGGATCAGCATCAGACTGACCAGTTGTGAGTCGGGATCGATACGGTAAATCGCAACGGTTTGGCCTAAAGCAAACTCGGCGGTCAGTTGGTCAGCAGTCAGTACGGTCAGGTCGGTGGTCACAGGTGAACTCCACGTTAGCGATGATTTATTTACCAATTTGCAACAGAGGGCAAAGGTTAAAGGATTGTGACGTCCGATGCCAGAGACGTCCTGCAAACGGGGCGAAAATGACATGCATTGGTCGGATTGGGATACGTCAAAACAAGGTGCCGGTTTTTCAATTCTGCGGAATATCGGTATCCTGTTCCCCATGGACCCAGATACCAAAGCATTAGGCCACAAGCCGTCCGAATCACGTGCCTTACCCCGTCGCTATGAAGACGAAGGGTTCTCCAAGGTGTTACGTGAGTTTGTCATTGAGGCGGCCCAGCTGCTCGTAGACCGTCACTGCGGAGACGTGATCATTTTCGATGTCCAGGGCATCTGCCAGGTCACCGATTACATCATCATTGCCACCGGCACGTCCGACCGTCAGATCAAATCTCTGGGTAGTGAACTCAAGGTCCTTGCCAAGGAACGCGATATTGCTCGCATGGGGGATGATGTCGATCAAGACACTTCCTGGCTGGTGGTTGATCTTGTGGACGTGGTGGTCCATCTGTTTGAAGCAGCGACGCGCGAGCATTACGACATCGAGATGATGTGGGACGATGCTCCGCAGGTCGAATTCGCCCGCCCGCGTCGGTGAATCACTGATTTTCAATCCTGAACCAAACTGGTGAACAATCGCGTTTTGTGATTGTTGTTGTCCATTGTGTTCAAGGCCATTTTGTCACAGATACAAACAGATAGAGCATTTTGTCATTCGTACTACAGTTGCACTTTATCGTGTTGAGTACCTGGTTAACACCGGTGCTCAATTTTCAAAACGACGTGCATCATGTCCGCAGGCGGGAATGACGGACGGTGAATATTCACGATTGGTATAGCAGTAAAACCACTGCCATGATCACGCTTGAATCACTTGCCGCTGTACTTCCAAAGATGGGTGAGCATCGGGGATTCTTCGTGGTAATCCTGGTTGAACACCAGCACCTCGGTGAGTCCTGCTTTTCGGAGAACGCTGCTGGCTTCCTCGTTGTCGAGCACCATGATGTACTTGGGCTGATCCTTGGGATAGTTCGGATCGGTCAGGAAGTCCTTTAAGCCATCAGCTGTGATCGAATGGATGATACGCATGGAGAAGAAGACGAATTCCTCGTTGAGTTCATCGTGACGTTCCTTGATGTGCAGGAAGCGAACCGGTGCCCCTTCGACCGTCTCGTTGAACTTGATGGCCTGCGAGTAGACAGGGTGTTCCTGGTCCGGGCCGATGGAGTAGGCATGCAGGATCATGGAGGTGAACACCAGCGCCCACATCGCATTGAGATAGCCGGCTTTGAGGTGTTTGTTTTTCCAGTGATTGATCGCACCCAATGCCGTGATGCAGGTGCATAGCACCAACCACAGGGCGACAAAAGCAGGATGGACCTTGCCAAAAATCACCATATTCTCATAGCCGTTTTCCAGCATCCAATCATGGCCGAGCATGATCCCCAATACGACCAGCGGGGCGCCAGCGAGCATGATCCAATGCGGGATGCGAATCCAGTTCAGACCCTTGTCTTCATGGCCACTGTCTGAGATGCGTTGATGATCCACCCAGAAGGCACCAAAAAGCAGACCCACCGCCGGCATGATCGGCAGAATATACCGCTGCTGCTTGGCTTCGGGGATCGAGAAGAAAATGAAAATCAAGGCCATCCAACCCCATGCGTAAAGCAGTTGGCGGCGACGGCTGTCCTTGGCCAGACCCCACGGTTGGAACAATGCGCCAAAGAAAATCACCGTCCACGGCCAGACCAGGCCCAGCAGTCCGACATAGTAGAACACCGACTGGAACTCCGGCCGACGTGCAGCATACTCGCCTGCCAACCCTTCGGAGAGTCCGGGGAACTTGACGAAAATATGGTAGTACCACGGGAAAGCGATGCCGGTCCCGACCAGTAGGCCGATGAGCAGCCCGCCGGCGTTTTTCAGCCAATCCTTGCGGTAAAACGCGATACACCAGATACAGGGCAGCAGCATCAGGATGTAGGACAGCGGTCCCTTGGACATGATGGCAGCACCCAGTCCCACGCCACAGAGTATCCATCCCAGCAGGTATCGCCACAGGGCAAAGGCGCGCTGTGGTCGGTGTGGTCCGATGGCCCACCAGGCGGCAGCGACAGAGAAGGTGACAAAGCTTGCCAGATGGATGTCGTAGGACGCCAATCTGGCTTGTCGTTGGAACAGCAAAGTTGTGCCGACGAAAAAGGCTGCCAATAGTCCGGTGTGTGCGTTGCCTACGGTCAGTCCCAGCCAGAACACTGCCCCGAGCATGATCAGTCCGACGACGACGCTGACGAGTCGGGCGCGGTACATCAGTTGCCTGGGGTTGGTTTGTTCAGGTGTCAGGTCCGACCATGCCAGCAGGTTCAGCCAGACCGCCAGTGGGGGTTTATTGAGTCTGGCCGTGCCCCGCCATGTCGGGAGGTACCAGGCGTCATCGCGCTGGGGGATGTCATGCCAACCATGTTGGGCCAGGAAGGTTTCGGTACTGCTGGCGAGTGTGACATTTTCCATGGTATGCCAGGTGTCGCGCAATCCCAGTGAGACCAGCAGGGGGATGGCACACAAAAACAACATGCCGATCCAGGCCCAATGGGGACGTGAGTCAGCGAGTACAGGTTCGGCAAGCCGAAAGGGGCCTTGGGCAGTATTCAATCTCAAGTCCTTGTGCAGTCCATGGTCTAAAGTCTATTGAGGACGCGTAGGGGAGGGAATCAAGTCCGTTTACATGTCAGGTTATCGCGGTTGAGCAACACGCTGACATGACGGCTCCTGATCAATTGTCGCTCTGACCCGTCCTGATCAATGAGCATCTTACCAAATTGTGAGAGTTGTTTGGCGCCAAGGCGGTCAGGACGGACCCCAACTTGCGTGAGAATCGCACGAAGCACCATCTGCAGCATCGCAGGTGGCAATTCCCGAAGCTGCTTGCGACAGTACCGGACGTACACGCCAGCCGTATCATCACGGACCTGGCAGGCCCGCATGGCATCCATGCATTGCTCATCGAGCATTGCCTGAATCAGCCGCAACTGGTCGGCGGTCTGAACCACCTGCTGTGGCAAATCATCACGCAAATCAAGCAATACCGGGATCACGCGCTGACGTATCGCAGCCCGCAGCCGCGTTGTGTCGGTATTGGTTTGATCCTCGCACCATGGTTGATGGATGGATTGGAGCAATGCCATTGCCATCGCGTGATCGGTTTTGAGCATCGGGCGAATCAGCGTGATGTCATCGGTCAACGATCGCGTCCACGACATGGCACCCAAACCACGCAGCGAGGTTCCGCGGACCAGTCGCATGAGCATCGTCTCCAATTGATCCAAGCCATGATGCGCGGTGACAATGTGGGTGCATTGATGCTGTTTTGCCATGTCGATCAACGCATCATAGCGCAACTGGCGAGCCATGTCCTCAACATTCCCCAATGCTGGATCAATCGCAATATCCCGACGTTCGAAGGGTAAATCCAGTTGGTTGGCCAACGCTTCACAGAATTGGGCATCGGCTTCGGCATCGGTCCGCAGGTGATGCTGTACATGTCCGACGACCAAATGTAATTGCCACTTGCGACGTTGTGCAATCACGTGCATGCCCCGTAGCAATGCCACCGAGTCCGCACCACCGCTCAGTGCAATGAGGCATTGACTATTGGGTGACACATCACATTCATGCGACAGCCCATCGACAATGGCTTTGACGAATGGATGTCT
>PAIY01000261.1 GCA_002704825.1 Phycisphaeraceae bacterium | reverse complement strand
TCCTCGTCGGCCGGGTCGAGCTCCTCCTCGTCCTCCGGCGGCGGCGCCGCCGCCGCTGCCGCCGCGGGCGGCGACGTGCGGATGTCGGTGGTGGTGCTCGGGCGGAGGTTGCGCAGCGCGGCGGCCTGCTCGCGCAGCGCCGGCTCCATGCGCGGGATCTTGTCCATGGCCTGGCTGCGCGCCGCGCCGGTGCGGAGCATGGCCAGCTCGCTCTTCAGCACCTCGTTTGCGGCCTCGAGATTGGTGCAGCGCAGCTTCAGCTGGGTGGTCGTGTGGGAGTGCTCGACCTGCACCGAGGCCAGCTTGTGCAAAAGGTCGGCGCGCACCTGCGCCAGCCGGTGCTCGGTGCACAGGCGCTGGACCTTCTCGCGCTCAGTCTCGTCCTCCGGCACGCCGAGCGCGTCGCGCTCGCGCTTGGCGCCGTTGCCGAAGAGACTCGGCCAGCGCTCGGCGTCGGCGGGGGTGGCGGCGGCGACGTGGCCCCGGGCCTCGCGGACCTCGCGGGCGTTTTCGGACATGCCGTCCGTCATGTGTTGTGTTGTGTTTCTCTACTTGCAAACACAGTACGCACGCTCCGCAAGCGTCGTGCGCGCGCGCGCGCGAGCTACTCCTCGTCCTCGCTCGCGCTCGCGCTCGCGGCATCCACCACGCCCAGCACGGTCATGCCGTGCTGCGCGGCCCACTCCTCAAAGGCCTCCATGCTCTCAAACGAGAGCCCCGTGCGCCGCTCGGCCAGCGCCCAGTCGACGAGGTACGCGCGCTCGGACCCAAACGCGCTGGACGTCTTCCAACACCGCCAAGGACTCCTGGCTTTCACATCGAGAAACGCTTGACCTGCCCATCCCACAGTTTTGCTTGCCCTGTCTCTGGCCCTCTCCAAGAGCTTCAGCAAGTAGTCGGCATCGTCCAGGAAGAGTAGGTTGTCCGCTGTGTTAGCCAAGACGCTCACGCCGCCGCCGCCGGTTGCCTTGCCATTGGAGTCAAAGTTGACATCCACGATGCCCATGATCGCACCGTTGATATCAAACCAGTAAAAGCCGTCCGTTGGAAGCCACGTATCCTTCTTTGAGGGCCACGGATGTCGACGCCCCTGGCCGTAGGCCTGGTCTTCGTAGATTTTGACCATAGCCGGGTCATAGGACTCGGGAGGAAATGCAGTGAATGAGACGTAGCAAGCCTTCCCGTCCCACGCCTTGTTGCGGACCTTGACCTTCGGAAACGATATCTTCTTTGCGCAGCCCTTTTGCGCTCGGACTACGACCTTCGCCAGTGGTCGGCCATACTGATGCCACCGTTCGATAGGGTCTAGAGCGAGCGCCTTCTCGTTACACGTTTGTGAAATGTACCGACCGCCCAGATCCACCGTGTACCACAACCGCGTTGGATCGGATTGGCTATCCTCGGGACGGTAGTTGTTCCGGCTTAGACTGACCGACTTCATCCCACTCCTCTACCACACGCACCGTCCCGGCCAGTTATGTGCGCCCTCACGCCGCGCCCGCGCAGACCTGCGCCTTGCGCTCCGCGAAGCGCGCGATCACCTTGGCGTCGACCTTGCCCACCTCCTCGAGCCACTCGCGCACCGACGCCTTCTGGTCCTTGTCCAGCGCGAGCTTGTGCTGCAGCGCCAGCTCCACCATCTCCCGGGGCGTGTGCTCCAAGTGGCGCACCAGCTCGTAGGCGCGCTTGGCGCGCTCGGCCTCGAGCGCGGGCGTGTCGCCCTGCTCGTCGTCGGGGTCCATGACCTCGACCCAGCGGCGCAGGAGGTGGGCGACGCAGTCGAGGGGCGTCCAGCCCTGGTCGGCGTCGGTCATCATGCAAACAAACACACACACCCCACCCACTGCCCTGTCTTGTACCCTTCCCCCCTTTTTGCGGTGCTCTCGCCGGCGCCTCCCGCAAGCGCGCGCTGCGCTGCGCTGCGCGCAGCGGCGCCTACCCGCGCTGCCGCTTGGCGTGCTGCTGCCGGTCCGCTTCCGACGACGAAGGCCCCGCGTCGTCGTCATCGTCCCTCGCCGCGCGCTCCGCCTCGCAGCGCTCCGAAAAGTGCGCGTGCGTCTCCGCAAACCCCAGGCCCCCGGGCGCGTACAGCTTGGCGTTGAACTGCTCGAGGACCTCGCGATTGCGCTCGAAGCGCGCTCCTTGCGCGTCCCAGCCCGGCAGCTGATCCATTGTCATGCGGTACGGCGCCAGCAGCAGCGTGGCCGTGGCCTTGCTGACGATCTCGGCGTTTCCGTACGGCACCACCGCGTACGCGCGGCAGCTTGGGTCCGTGGAGGTCGGCATCCAGACGTGCTCGACCAAGTGGAAGAGCGCGTAGCGCAGTTCCTCCGTGGTCCACGAGGACGCCGAATGCTTGAGGAGGTCGCAAACAATCCCGGGCGCCTTCAGAGCGGCAAACGGCAGGATGAGATTCTTCTCGGACGTGACAATGTCCACCTTGAGCCATTCTTGCTTTGCGAGGCGGCCAGCCTTAAACTCGAGCTTGCGGTGCGAATCAAAGGGGACCGTGCTGCGAGCGCGACCGTGAATCGCATTCTTCAGGCGCTGCGGCCGAGACTCGGAGCCTTCCCGCATCTCCTTTTCCAAGAGGTAGACGCCCAGCAACCGCTCGCGAATCGACTCCCACATCAGCTCGGCCGCGCGATACTCCATCTCCGCCTCCGCGTCCCACCCGAGCTCGCCGTCGCGATCGAGCGGAAAGTCGTGGGGCAGCGGGCCGTTTGCTCGCCAGCTCAGGCCCGGCAGGGGCTCCGCTTGGGGGTGGCGCTCCATCCAGTCAATCTCGGTTTCCACAGAGTCGGTGGCCTCGGACTTGCACCACGCGGGCACAATGTGCGGGAGCGGGTCCGGGTGGGCAATCAGCAGTTTGCGAGCGCGCTCGACGTCGTTCACCGCAATGGCAACGCAAAGCGCTTCGAAGAGGGCGTCGGGCGTCCAGAACGAAATGTCGTCCAAGAGGCGATCAAAGTGCGTGCAGTTGATGAGCAACGACCTTCCCAGCACGTGGCGATGCCTCGCGTCCACGTCCACGAATGAGTCGGGGAGGCTCTGGCCCGTCGCGACGGCGTGCGCATCGGAAAAGCGCCTGGGCATTCGTTCGCCCAGCTTGCGCGTGAGGATGCCGCAAGCCTCGTCGCCGTCGTTGCTCCAGGCCTCCTCGAGCGCCGCAATCAGCGTCCACGAGGGCCAGTCGAAGCTGTCCAAGACGCTCTTCAGTTGCGATCGCACGGGAGCGGTGATGCGAAGGAGCTCGATGGGCTGCGACGAGCGAAGACGGGCTTGGGTGCAGGCCAACAGCGGCACCCCGATGAGCATCGGCACGTACTTGGTGCGCCACGCCTTGTCCGTCCACTGCCGTCGCGTGGCACGCAGACAGGCCAACTCGCACGTCGTGTTCCATGGTCTCGTTCCGGAGACTGGGATTGGCTGTTGCTCGCCATTGTCATCGAGTTGCCTGTACAGGGGCGTGACGTGAGCGTCGTCGACAATTTGCTTTGCCGTCCGCTCTTGGAGATTGAGCATCGACGCGACGAGCTTTCCGGCAAGCGCGAGCTGCCGTTCCGGATTCCACGACTCGGGTTGGAAGATGGCATTGTAGACGAGCGCGTGCGCGGCGAGCGTCTTGACCGCCGGATGCATCATCTCCATTTCGCTGGACACGACAACCTCGAGCAGTTCAATGTCGAGGCCTCGGTAGATGAGCGCGGGCATAAAATACTCGCGTTCGAATGTTCGCATCGAACCAAAGGAGACCACCCCGATCCTCGCTTCGGCGGTGTTGGCAAGGCGGCCCTCGGTCTCCGTCTGCTTGCAGAGCGCATCGTACAGGGTGCGAGCAACCCCGACGCCGCTCTTCGGGGGCGCTCGAGTGGCCGAGCGAGCCAGCGCGCCGTCGCCGTTTTCGCCGCGCGCGTCGAGGAGGCGACCGAAGATGACGTGTTCGGAAACGTGGGAGGGGTGCAAAACCGTCATCGTCTCCAGCGTAAACTTGACTGCTTGCCGAAGTTCGGGCGGACCCCAGTTGGCGCGACCGTCCTTGAGGGCTTGCCCCAGGAGCGAGTCGCAGTCTTGAAACACTCTGTCGCCAAGCGACGAGGTGGGTCCGTAGAGGTCGGCATCCATGACCGTCGACTGCCGCTGCTCGCACGACGTGATCAACTTTACAATCTCAAAGAGCGCGTGTCCCGCTGGCCGCCCGCCGCGCAGCCCCAGCGTTGTCCAGTCGATGAAGGCGCCTGCGCGATCCGCGTCGCCTTTGGCGATGCGCAGCAGCGAAAGCCACGCGTACCGGATCATGCGAGTGTCGCCGTCTTTGATGGCCGAGGTGCAGAGACTCCCGACGGCGACGGGGTCGTCGCTGTTGAGCAGCATGTGGGTGCTGCGCGCCGCCGTCTTCAGCCGGGCCTCCAGCTCCGGCACGGAGCGCACGTCGAGTCGCTCCATGACCCACCGCGCAAATCCAGAGTCCTGGAACGACCCGCGCTCCGACGGCGCGGGCGCCTCCCAGTTCTTGATGCGCTTCTCGGGAGGCACCTGAAGATACCGCGGAAGGTCCCGCTGCCCGAGCATGTGCGCAGCGGGGTTGTGGTGTGTTTTGTTTTTGCAGTGGCGCGGCTTCCGCAAGCGATGCGCGCGCGCGGGGACGTCCCCGCGCCAGAAAAGCGAGCACTTCGGATCGGACGGGGGCGGCCCCACGGCCCAGGGCGCGCTCCGCGCGCTCGGACCGCGGGGGACGTCCCCGCGCGGTGCCTCCGCGTTGCGCACGCTTGCTGCATGCGCGCGCCACAACACCAAACCACACACCCCAACCCACCCCCATCCACGCGATGGTCCGCTGGGCAAACGACAGCGAGAGCAGCGACAGCGAAAACGAGAACGCCGGCGGCGGCTTGGTTGCGGTCGAAGGGCAGCGCAACCAGATGTTCGAGAACGAGGTCGCCCGGGTCGCCGCGGGCTTTGACGATCACGTCGTCGCCCGGGCCGAGGGGATCCTGGGATTTCTGCGCCCGGCCAGAGCGGGTGCCCGCCCGCGCAAGACGTTTGCCATCTACCGCGCGGACACGTACACGCGGACCAAGAGATTGCTCGAGCGCGAGGCCCGAGAGGCGCACGACGCCCCGGGAGGAGAGCCGCGCAGGATCACCAAGGCCGAGGTCACGCAGCGGCAGCGGGCCGACTTGGCGTCGCTGAGCCACGACGACCTCATGCCCTACGCGTGCGCGGCGCGCATCGAGGCCGCGCGCATTCGCGACAGACACCACGAGCGCAGGCTCGCGCGGCAACGCGACATGCCCGACGACAATCCGCCGGAATCCGACGAGGACGACGGGGCCATGAACCTCGACGAGAACAACAACGAGGCGGAGCCGGAGGCGGAGCCGGAGGCGGAGGCGGCTCCCCCGGACGACGGCTTGGAGGCGGCGGCGGGCGGCGGGCACATTGTCGCGCCCGACAACGACCCACGCGCGATGATGGTCGAGCTCTTTGGCGAGGTCGAGGAGGAGGAGGGCGAGCGGCCGCGGACGCCCATGCACGTGCCCAACTCGCCGCAGTCGCCCTCCTACTCGCCGGGNTCGCCCTCCTACTCGCCGACGTCGCCCTCCCACATACCGGGGCTCTCGCCCTCCTACTCGCCGACGTCGCCCGTCTACACGGCGACGTCGCCCAGGCGACCCGGCCCGAGCAGCAGCAACGCCGCGGGCAAGCGCCGCGCCGACGACCTGGGCATTGGGCTCGACTTTGGCCAGCTGCCCGAGCACGTGGCCAAGCACTTCAAGCGGGGCTTCGAAGCCCTCGAGCAGAGCTCGCGCGCGGTGCAAGAGCTCGAGGACCTCAGGCAGAAGCTGCGCGAGTCCGACGCCCGCCGCGCGGAGCTGGCCAACAAGTGCGCCGAGCTCCGGCAGGAGCGCGACGAGGCCGTCGCCGACAGCGAGACCGCCTGCATGCGCTTCGCGCGACGCGAGCAGGACCTCGAGACGGAGCGCGTCGAGCGCGCCAAGGACGCCCTCCTCCTGGTGTCGGCGACGCGCCTGGCCAGCGACGCGGTGCAGCGGCTGTGCACCTCCAACGAGCAGTGGCGCGGCAAGCCCAAGCCGCTGACCGAAAAGTCGGGCTGCGCCGTGTGCCTGACCGCGGTCGCTTCCTGGGCGTGCGTGCCGTGCGGCCACCTGATCTTCTGCGACGACTGCAAGGACCGCGACCACGTCTTCGAGAGCGGCAAGTGCCCGCTGTGCAACCAGGACCGCCTCGGCCCGGGCGACCACGGGCTGCTCAAGATCCACACCTCGGGCGTCGAGCTCTACGAGGACGAGGCGGGATCGTCGTCGGCGGGCGCGTGAGCGTGAGCGTGAGTGCGTTGCTTGCGGGTAGCGTGCGCATGGTTGGTACNAGAATACAACACCACACACACACAACACACACAAGCGGCGTCCGGATGCCTCCCGCGAGGAAGCGGTCCGCGAAAAAGGGGCCCAGGCGGAGGGAACCCTCCGAGGGCGACTGCGCGGCCGAGGAGCGCGGGCTCTTTCTGCCCAACGCTCCCACCATCGTGTGTTCCGACGACGGCCTCCGCATGGTGAATGCGGAGGAGGCGCAGAACGAACTCGACAAGCTGTGCGAGAAGAAGAAGACGACGCCGGAAGGCACAACGCTGGACGACTTGCGCGACCTGTCCATACGCGCTGGCCAGCACGGGAACTTGTACCTCGAAGCCAGGAGACTCTTTGATGCCACCGACTACTGGTATGACAAGTACATGGACGAGGATCATCCTCATCGTGCCGCGTTCGATCGGCTGCTTGATGGATACAAGCACGTCGCTCACGCTTGGGTGGAGCTGGGAGACAGCCGCAAGTGCAACAAGCCCTATACACACTGGACGCGCATTTGCTTTCACGACGCAGATCCCGAACGATACGTCCAGGCAATCGAAGAGCACGCGAGGCACCTGGAGGAAGAGGCGTGGCACGCCATGACCTTTCCTCTGGTTGCCGACGTCTTCGGGGAGCAGCCCATCTCCGACGGCCGATTGGTTCAGATGCTGTGCGTGTTTGTGGTCCAGACCTTTCTGCCGGAGGAGCTGTCGGTCGTGACAGACTGCACCATGGAAGAGATGGTCGGCATGCTCCAGTTTGCGTGGAAGTACCTCGTCACGCTGGGCCGCCTCGTCACGTTTGTGGACATTCGCAACGTCGTGACCAACGCGTCCGCATACGTCGCTTGGAGCCGCTGCAACGGGTGGCGGTACGCCGTGCCGTTCTCCACTTGGGGCAGCGTGGGCGAGTGGTTTTCGCGACTCCAATACTTTTCCACCAGCGGGAAGACGCCGTCGTTTAAGCGCAGCCCCAATGGCATGCCGACCAACGCGCTCATCGACTTGGTCTACCAAGCGAAGGCCATGGGCAAAATCAGCCTCGACTCGTCCGTGTGGCGAAAAGCCATCGACCCCTTGCTGTTTGTGGAGTGCACGCGGCGTCCCGACGTGATTCATCTTGCAAGGGCGAATATCTCAAAGCAGCTGCGGCTGCCGCTCACCACGACCTCGAGGCCGGAAGAGATCAAGGTGATGCTGCAGGCCGTGGGGTTGCGACTGCAAGAGCCGGACGCGGCCGCTTGGTTCAAAGACACGTGCTTTGAAGCGCGCTGGCATGTGTGCGTGCTCAACTTGGCCGACCCCTCGGGGGCGCTTGTCAATCTGCTGAGCAGCGCCATCATCGCCTGGACCCACACCTGTCGCGANGAGATGCAGCGGGCCCGTCAACTGTACGGCAACACGATTGGACGCGATTCCGTCAGCATCGCCTCCATTGTTCCAGAGTGGGGCTACGCGGTCGTCGACGAGGTGCGAGCGGCCAACACGAGCGTCGAGGTTGGCCTCGTCGGCTTGGAGCAGCACATCACCGCGCCCCACATACCCAGAGCGTTTACGGAGGCCCACGGCGACGCCGTCAAGCTGGGAGTCAGGCAACCCATGGCGATGCTCTCCGGCGCAACGCTGACGCGCCCCGAGGAGCGCGTAAACCCGATCGTGGTCGCGCAAGTGCAGGCGATGCTGCGGCGGAGCCGGTTTGCGAGCAGCGTCGANGAGGCCATCGAGGGGTCCAAGCCGCGCACCGAGCCCTTTGCGTGGCAGCGGGGCGCACCCTTTGCATTTCGGCTGTTCTACTGCGCCCGCGGGTATTCCGCGTTGCCATCCTTCGGATCGGCGCAGCTTTGCGAGGANCTCTTGTTCCTGACTCAANNCNGCGACNTCGAANAAAGNGTCGTGGAGGCCACGGCAGCGCTGGTCGACGAGGCCGCGCTCGTGCGTCCCGAGTACACGTTTGCAAAGTCGGGCCTCGTCCAACGGCGGATTGANGNGCCGGGGATTGGGCTCTGGGTGGAGAACCCCAAGGCCTTTCGCACTTGGATCTGGGAGTGCTGCATGGGGATCGTGGAGCTCGTCTNCCCCGGCATCGAAGCGCGCAATGCAAAGGGCATTCCCTTTCACGACCCCGACGACCTGTGCTTGCTCCGCACCGTCGACGATTCGGTGGTGGACGCCTTCTGCCTGCCCGTGCAAGCCTGCACCTCCGCCCAAGAGCTTCGGGCCAAGATCAAGGCGGCGCTGCGCCAGTCGCTGGTCGCCGTGGCCGCGCGGCTGACCGCGTGCAAGACGATTGGCGATCCGGTGTATCGACCCAAGCTTCGATCGATGCTCGGGTGGCAATGGCCCGACGACCAAAACCAATGGCGCATCATTGAACCCGTCTACTTTTACGAGTGGCCGATGCGGCTCGCCGACAGCAAGACCAACGCAATGACGGCGTCCCTGACCTTGCACCCTTATAGGATGCCCAAGGCGCTCGCGAGGAGGTACATTGCCGAACGCGAGCGCACAAACTCCGTCGCGGCTCACGAGCTAGAGGTGCGCACGTGGAAGCGCTGCCTCGAGGCCGCTCCCGCTGGCTCGCGCTTCTGCGGGAATCCGTGCAGCGACGAGGCGCTGCACAAGAGGCGTGCCGAAGACGCGAGCACCTGAGAACACGAGCGCGCGAAATGTTTTGGTGTGGTGCCCCCGCGCAAGACCCGAGCGCTTTGCTCGATCAAAGTGCTCGGATCTTTTTCGATATGAGTGGCTCGGATTTTCGGCCGCTCCCAAAGTCAGAGCT
>PAIY01000260.1 GCA_002704825.1 Phycisphaeraceae bacterium | reverse complement strand
TGCGGCAATCTCAAACTCGCTCAAAGCAAAATGGATGGCAAAGTCCAAACGCTGATTGAAACCCGCGGCGAAGGCGGCCTGGTGTTGTGCGCCCCGACGGACGGTTATGTCTTGCAGCAAGGCGATATCACCAACCTGCCCATCCTGACGGAGGCCGAGCGTGACACCTTGCTGCGCGCGGCCTGGCAACTCAATGAGCATTGGCCCGAGCCGGTGGATGAAGTGGAGCAGAGCGGCAATGAACCCGTTTACGAAAAATCCCCAAGTAGTAAGCATGTCCCACTACGCACTGACAGGCCCGGCGACGATTTTAATCGGCGTGGCGATCCCCGGGAGATCCTGCGCAAACACGGTTGGGTATTGGACAAACCCGGAGAGAACGAACGTTGGCGTCGACCCGGCAAGGACAAGGATTATTCTGCGACGCTCAAGCACGGCGTGTTCTATGTCTTCTCCACCAACGCCCATCCCTTCGAACCGCTCAAACCCTATTCGCCTTTTGGTGTCTACACGATGTTAGAACAAGGCGGTGATTTCTCCGCGGCTGCGCGGGCGCTGAGTGTGCAAGGTTATGGCAGCGACGACGTATCCGATCCTTCAAATGACAATGGTGTCGATCTCAGCAGCATCCTCGCCAATAGCAAAACCATTGAGTCGCCATCGGATGCCAAAGTCCCCATCGTCAAGCTCAAGGATTTAATCCACACTTTTACCGCTCTGAACAAACCCATCGTCCACGGCCTGCTGCGCGAAGGTGAAACCATGAACATCATTGCCAGCCCGAAGATGGGCAAGAGTCTATTGGTCTCCGGTCTGGCCATCTCAATTGCAACCGGCATGGACTGGTTCGGCATGAACGTTGAACAAGGCAAGGTTCTGCACATCGACAATGAACTGCATGTACCCACCATCACGGATCGCTACATGAAGATCACCCGGGCGATGAACTTGCCACACCACCTGTTCAGCGACAACATCGACATTGTCTGTCATCGTGGCAAACTCAAGGATCTGGTGGCCATGGGTTCGATGTTCGACAAGATCGAACCCGGCCAATACAAGCTCATCATCATTGATGCGTTCTATCGCGCTCTGCCGAAGGACACGGATGAAAACGATAATGGGGCCATTGCCAGTCTGTACAACCTGATCGATCACTATGCGGCCAAGTTGCAATGCGCCTTTGCGATGATCCATCACACCAGCAAAGGCAACCAGTCAGGTAAGGCTGTCACCGACGTTGGTGCAGGCGCAGGTAGCCAATCGCGTGCTGCTGATACGCACTTGGTGATTCGTCCCCATACAGAAGATGACATCGTCGTGCTGGAAGCTGCGGTTCGTAGTTGGCCTGCCATGCAACCCAAAGCACTGTATTTGGAGTGGCCATTGTTTGTACCCACCGAGGAAGTAGACACGTCCGCGCTGTTGGGCTCTGCCAAACCCAAAGCCAAACCAAGTGACATCACCCTTGAGCAATTCGTTGATCAGTGTGTTGCCATCAACGATCCGTGTACAAAGCAGGCCATTGTTTATGAAGCAACCGAGCATCTGAAGCTGTCCAAGCGTAAAGCCAACGAGTTGCTTGGGCTGGCCATCGAACGCAAGTTGGTCGCCAAAATCCGTGCCGGTTCACCCGGCAAATTCGTCAAGTGTCGCGATGGGCACAGTAGTGACAGTGCCCTCTGGGCAGCCGCTCTTCTGGCTCATGATCCCGATCTGGACATCCCGAAAACGGCTGCCGAGCTGGGAATTACCGAGCGCTATCTGCGTCAAATCCGCAGCAAAAAATAAGGACTTATGGCGGAACAATTCACTGTTTGTTCCAGGTGGATTTGTTCCGCGACTTGCAAAACGACAAACGCCTTAAAAATAACATGTTACAAATTTTTATCGCGGAACTATTCGCGGAACTGCGCACATTTCACCCCCTACGGGGGTATGGGGCGTGTTAAACCGCCCCCATAACCCCGAAGGGAAAGGGGGATCAAATCTCAGACGTCAACAGATTTTTTTTACCACGGCCCATTGGCCATTGAACTTCCAGAAAGGAAAAAACCATGCTCCAGATTTCAGCAACCGATCCCAAAGCCAAGCCCTGGCAAACCACCGTCTTCCTTGATGATGATGGGGAGGTGTATATGCCCGCAGGCGTCTTCGGCGATGAGTTGCAGTTGGCCTTGTGTCTGAGTTACGACGGCCAGCCGCAGTTGCCACACGAAGGCCATGTCTACGCACCGGCTTCCTGGCTTGCCAGGGAATATCCGCGCTTGGCTCCAAAGATCAATGAAGCTGTTAAACACATTCGTCAATACAAGCCCACTTCGGATGGCACGCCGCAAGCTGACGATGGCCACGCGTTGGCCACAATGGCAACCGAGATGGTGGGCACCATCCACTGAATCGCGGCCATTGGTGTATCATGTCCGCCCTGTTGACTGAACCCATCACCACGGCGCATCTTGAACTGAGCCAAGGCCGTCCCTGCCAACGCACTCTCATCCCTGGCAGGGCGGTCTTGGCTTTTTTTTGCATGAGCCAGAGTGACGGGNAATGTGTCGTTTGTCTTGGTTTTGTTCGTATCGCCNCNTGTTGGCNTGTNTGGCGTTCTGNANCGNTNNGANAGNCNGANGNNTGCCNGNANTTTNCAANGCCCTCAGAGCCGATTCTGNGGCGATTACAAGNAAGCGGTTTTTGCGATATNTCCCAGGCATGTTCNCCNCCGACTTTGNTTNGCGAACNCAAGCNCTGCCCNCGCCANNNGNCANNACTCANCTGGNTGGCTTTNGTGNTCANGGGCGATGCGATCCATCCGCGATAAAATCGCAGATAAGTCGGGTTATCTGCCCCACTGTCACCACGCGTCTGGAGTGTCACAGACGATAAGTGTCTTGGTTTTGTTAGCATCGCACCGTGTTGGCCTGTGCGGCGTTTGTGAGTTCGGACGTCCAAACGTCGCCGTGCAATCAGAGTGGCCTCACAGGCGATCCTGCAGCGATTGTGGACAGGATAAGTCGTGACGGAAAAAGATACAAAAGTGAAAATTGTTAAAGTTTTAAATCATTATTATTTAGGTACTTCCGGGCGTAAAACTTTTTGATGGCACGGGAACAACACGCATAGTTAGACAGAGTTTCCGAAAAACGCGCCGCAAAATACAGGATTGTTATTTGACAATGGTTTATAACGATTTTAGGGTGCTAAAGGCATTCCCGAGCTTTGTCAGTGAGTGACAGGGGATGACAGCAGCGATATGCCCATCGGACTGCTCAGAACATCACAGTAGACAATCCATGGCCACCCATACTGCGCACTATGCCCACACGCGAGCACCAAATGGCCTCAACAATCCCCCGGCATACGTCACCACGGTTGCTTGGCGACAGTGGGCCGTGGGACTGGGTTTATCTGCGTCTAAGACGCAGATGGCCAATTGGGCGTGAAGGCTTGGCCGCATCGTCACTGGCGCAAAGTGCCGTGAAATTTTTTGTGCCATGCTTCAAATTTTTCATACTTCGGAATTTCCGCAGTATGACCCGTCGCCACTTCCGGCAGAATCCTGCCGAATGTTCTTGGCAATCCTCGGCTACGCCAATGACGCAGTTAAATGACAGCATGGCAGCGATGAAATTTTTTTTCATGATTCTACGTTTACCATTGAGGCCCGCCCGGCCAACCTCACGCCCGCCGTTCAGTCAGCATGAGCAACTCGTCGAGGTTGTGCTGGATCTGATAAATCAGGTCGCGTGGCTCAGGATGTTGTTGGCTGCCCGTCTTGACGCGCATCATGTGGCGCAGCAGGGCTTCGTTGATGCGCGTCTGGTAGCCTTCGCCGGCGGTTTTGAAAAACGCGACGATGTCTTCATCCAGGTTGATGGTGATCCGCTTCTTGGGCGGCTGATTCAGGCGGCGATCGCGCAGTGCCACAGCCCGGGCAAACTGCTCCGGCGTGAACTCCGGCGTTTCGTCATCCGGCACGCCGTATTCCTGATCAAGCATTTGCTTGCGGCTGACGGGACGGCCCAGACGCTTCATGGTCTGTGCAAATTTTTTAGTTTTATCCGAACGATTCGACATAAGCTTTGATCTCCTGTGCAGTGGCTCTCCGGGCGGAGATGATCCGGGTGGTATTGTCAATGACTTCGGTCCACACGACGTACAACAGCCGTGCGTATTGATAAGGATGCGGCCCGATGGTGATCCAACGCTCCTCGGTTTCCGAGTGAGTCAGATCGGGAATTTCCAGGTGCAGTTCATCGCCATGTGGATCGAGCAGCATCTGCCTGGCATCTTCGAATGTCACCCCGTGCTTCTGGACATTGCTCTGGGCTTTGATCGGATCCCAGATAATGTTTTCGTGTCGTGCCATACACACCATAATATGCATTATGGTATGTATGTCAATACATATTGCGGTGTACGTTAACAGGCAGGACGTAATACGGCAGATCGGGGCATGTGGCACGTGAACAGTCATCTGATCAAAAGACTCAGCTCAAGAACGGGCGCAGATTTTTCAATGGGAAATTCTCCAATGAGCCGATGGCTGCACATCTTGTAGACGCTTACAAGATGCAGGCGATTTACCTGCGGCTTCTATGAAAAGCCTGCTGCTGTCAATTACTTTTTTCTTCCGGCGGCAATTTTGTGTCTGACAGTCTGCTGCATCCCAAGCTTCTATCCGAGCATCGCGTTGGCTAGCCCATGTGGGTGGTTTCGAGATTTCGATCACTGCCCCAGCTATTTGCGAGCGTCAAGCCCAGCCGCAGGTCGAGCCCATGATCGATATCCAAAGGAGCAGCACACTGCCTGTCACATCCTTGCCGTCACTTCCAATTCGTCACATCGTTGCAGGCACTTGGCTCGTCACGTTGGCATCGTCGATCACTTCAACCATCTGGTGATGCAACTGACGCACCCAGCGATTAGCCACCGCCGCAGCGATCAGACACGACGCCTTGCCACGCCCGCGAAGTCGACAGGCCATCACTTTCCAACGCGGAACATACCGTATGAGTCGCCACGCCAACTCGATGAGCAGGCTGCGTAACCGACGGTTGGCATCGTCCACCAGGCCGCCTTGATTCTGGCGATTGCCCGACGAGGCGTTGCGTGGGCTTAACCCGCAGTAACGTGCAAGCGATTTACCCGTTTTGAACCGATCGAATCGACCGATTGCTGCACGCAATGCCGTGGCCGTGACCAAGCCCACACCCGCTTGAGCCAGCAGGTGTTGGGTTAACGTGTCGTGTGCCGTCACTTCTTTGAGCCGCGCATCGGCTGCCTTGATCCGCTTGGTCAGATGTGCCAGTTCGTCAAGTTGCTCGCCGATGATCCACGCACTGTCAGCAGGCAGGGACGCGACTGTGTGATCCAATGCCACAAGCCATGGCTTGCTCCATCTTGTCCCCGCCAGCGTCACCCGGTGATCGCGAAGCAACGATCCGACGCGCAGCTTCAACGCCTTGGCACGATCCACCAACTGCAATCGATGACTGATCAGCCGTCGCAACTCACGCACCGATTGGGGCGGCAGCCACACCTTTTGCACGTAACCCACGCGCGTCAAATCCGCCAACACGTAAGCATCACTGCGGTCAGTCTTCTCGCGCGTCCGCTTCATCCGTGCCACATGCTGAGCGTGCGCCAGATGCACCGACCAGCCCGGCTGCTTGCAAAGTGCCTCCGCCATATCCGCGCTGCCGGGCATCGCTTCAATCGATGCCTGCACCGTCACGCCCGCAGGCAGATGTCTTGTCAACGCCAACAGATCGTTATCGCACTTGCGGTTGATCAACTGCTTGCCCGATGCATCCATGACACACAGTTGAATGCTCGATTGATGGTAGTCAAGGCCCACGTACATGGTAGAATTAGTCGTCATCCTGTTGCTCCTGGTTATGGGCTAGTCCGAACAAACAATGCTCGAATCTAACCGGAGCAGCAGGGTTTTCATACACAGCTAAACCGCAGATGGGCCATGGGAGGCACGCATATATCAATGAGGGTGCATCTTGTGATCGATCACAAGATAGAGCAGGTTCATCTGCGGGAATTCCGCACATCAATTACATGGGACATGGTTGGGGTTGCCAGCGGACTCGGCTGACTGAGACAACCCCGACGATGCCGGGGCTGCGGAAGGAATGGAGTGAAGGTGAATGCTCAAGCTTCGGTGGACACGGTGAATTTGCCGCGCTCGGCTTTGCGGAATCGACTATCGTCACCCTTGGTTTTGATCTCGCGACCGATGGCAGCGTAAAGGGTGGAGGCAGGCGTCAGTCCCTTGCCAGGTTGCCAGAGGTTTTGACTGATGGCCTGCTCGACGATGTCCTTGCATCGCATGGGCTCGCGATTGCCTTGGGCAAGGATATGGACTGCCGCATTGATCAGGCTCATGGGCTTGGCGTCAGTCGCCACACGTTTGGATGTGTCGCGTTTGGGCATATCGGTGGTGCCTGTTGTCGCCTTGGTTTGCTTGGCCTTGGGGTTTGCCGTGTCGCCATCGTCGTTCAATATTTGCTGCAAGCGTTGGGCACTGGCAATGCGAATAGTTTTGCCAGTCGTGGTGGTGCCGTTCCAACCTTTGCCGGATGGGTGATCTTCGGTGATCTGCACGGGCACCCAATTACCGGCCACTTTGACGAGATAGGTTTCGCCGAGTTGTACGTCTGTCTGTTGCATGATGATTTTGTCTTTCGTGAAATGAAAATGGTGTTGGTTCAAATGCCGATGTCGCTGATACAGAGCAGCGCGCTGTAGTAGCAGGATGCTTCTTCCATCGTTCCTTCGTAGCCGTCGAGTACTTGTTGCAGGAAGGTAGCCATCGCAAACAATTCATCTTCGTCGTCAGCGTCCACCCAATGGCTGCCCTGCATGGTGGGTTGAAGAATCTCCACCTCGATCTGCTTGGCATCGCGCTTGCGTTTGGCGATGGCGAAGTAACCTTCGCGTCCTTCAAAATCAATCCTGGTGATTCGCATGTGTTTCTCCTGTTGCGAATGGTTACTGATCGGCCTTGCGCCCAGCCTCAAAGGCGGCTTCCAACGCCTCTTTGATGTTCCAGACGGCGACCTCGTGGAAGTCCAAAGAATCGCTCTTACGTGTCTGCAAAGTGTCGATGCCAAGGATGCGTTGGGCGATCTCGTTGACCGTCGCGTCCTTGTATGCCTGCGTCCGCTTGGTGGTTTTGGTGTTCATGCGTGTGTCCTTCAACGTTGGCGTGACAGACACACATGTGCCATGAATCTGGACATGAATCAAGGCATCATTCGAACATTTGAGCCTTATTTTTCAGGTGTTTTTGCATGTTGACGGCATGTGGGAATATTTTGCCGACGATGCCCGAATGGGCCTTGCAATCAGAGCGGAGATGAGCCTGAATGTGTCACGAACGACACCTATATGAAAGGCACCCATGGCCAACCTGTACAAGAAAACCTACCCGATCCCCATGCCCGACGGTGCGGAAATCGTGACTCGACGCAATAAACCCACCGTCCAATGGCGAACCAAACACGGCAGGATCAAAACCGCGCCCTTAGCCGAAGACGGCAAACGGATGATGTATGTCTCGGAAGTCTGGTATGCTCGCTACACCGATCATGCCGGGAACGACAAACGCATCTCCACCGGCTGTCGCGATGAGCAAGCTGCTCAACGTGTGCTCTCCGATGTCCTGGCCGAACAGGAAAAGATTCGTGCTGGCTTCATCACGCCGCAGGAAATCGAAGTTGCTGAACACAGCAAGGCTGCCATCACCGATCACATCGAAAAATACCTTGAGCACCTGAAGATCAAGCGCGTGCGTGGGCGCAAAGTCTCGGAGAACTATCGCAAGAACGTTAAGAGTCGGCTCAATATTCTGGTGCGTGAATTGAAGATCAAAAAGCTGGCCGATATTACCAGCGACGCCATGAACCGTTGGCTCAGCAAAGCCGAAGACAAGGACATGGCCGCTGCCACGCGCAATGAATACGTGATCTCCATGCATGCCTTCTGCAACTGGCTTGTCAGGGAACAACGCATCGTCGCCAATCCGCTGACCACAGTGCAGAAAGCAGATCGCGCCAGTGACCGACGCCACATCCGCAGAGCATTAACCATTGAGGAAGTCGGCAACCTGCTCCGCGCCGCATCGCTGCGTCCTATCGCAGAATGGGGCCGAGGCAAGATCGAGATCCCCAAGTCCAAACGCAAAGGCCGTCAAACCTGGCAATACGAAACCATCACGCAGCAGAATCTGGACGCCTGTTACGAACGCGGTCTATCCAAACTCAAGCAACCCCACGTGAAGAAGCTCGAACGCCTGGGACGGGAACGCGCGTTGTTCTATCTGATGGCCGTTTCGACTGGCCTGCGCCACAAGGAACTGCGCAGCCTGACGCTTGGCCAGTTGTTCCTGGATGCCAAGCCCGCGCCGTACTTTGAACTCTACGCTAACCAGTCCAAGAGCGGCAAGGAAAGCCGGTTGCCATTGCGGGCCGATGTGGTTGAGAAGATCAGACAGCACCTCGAACATCGCAGCAAACAAGGCTACAAGGCACTGCTCTTCGACAACCCACCTGGCATCCGTGTCTTTGACGCTGACTGCCAAGCAGCGGGGATTGCAAAAAACGATGCGCGGGGCCGAGTCGTCGACATTCACGCACTCCGCACAACCTTTGGCACTCACCTGGCCGTCGCAGGTGTCCATCCCCGAGTCGCCCAGGCCGCCATGCGGCATAGTCGGATCGAACTCACCACCAACTTTTACACCGATCCTGCCTTGCTGGATGTCAATGGGGCGGTCAATGCGCTGCCGGATTGGGCGGGAAGGTAGGATGGTAGTAGCAATTTACTTTGCTCCGTTACTTCCAGCCGTTTGCAAACGTCTGCAACCGACTAGTGGTCCGTCAAAACTTAATTGTGGGATAGACTGATTTAAGTTTGCATCTTGCATCGTCGATTTTCATCTGCCAATCGACGCCGCGTTGGGTGGT
>PAIY01000259.1 GCA_002704825.1 Phycisphaeraceae bacterium | reverse complement strand
CCCGGGTCCCGCGCATGGGCAATGGTTTCGTGTTGTTGTAATTGCTCGGCAGCTTCAGTCGAACGATCTGGGCAAAGCCTTGGAGATACTCTTCCCAATCTGATGTTTGGCGCAAGGCGTCACCATCCGCTTCGACGACTTCGCATAACGGAACCAGCAGTCTGCGATGGGATCGCGCATCGTTGATGGTTTCATCACTCCAGTGCATGCGCGTAGGCGTAAGCAGAATCGCGCCGGGCCATTCGCTTTGCACGATCTCCCGGAACACTTCGTGCTCAAGATCGTATGCCGATGTACAGATCAGCAGGTGAACAGGAAACATCGCGGACTTCTTCGGCTCCCAGTTACCGATCTGAATCGAGCGTGCATCTTGATCCACTGGTGTCCTGGAGACGCATACCCTGTTCAATGCGTTGCTGATGGATTTTCGCAGCTCAGAAAGGCTTAAACGATATCGAACGACATCCCCGGCAAGAAGGCTTGAGCCCGCCTGGTTATCCGTTTCGTCTCTGACAAGAATATCACCGTCCCGTTGACACGCATTATTCAACGGAAAACCACGGCGGCGGGAAGTAGGGTATGCGGTTGAAGGTGTTTCAAGGGGCTCAAGGAATCGCTGTGCTACCGATCTCGATTCCCCGCCCCCCAAAACTTGCTGCCACTGGCTCAGGGCAGCGGTGCGATCGGGACGTGACTCAAGCCACTCCCAAAACCTCACCATCCTCGGCACCAACAACCTCCGAATGAGTGACAACATTACAGCAACACATCAGCCATGGAGCTGATGGGTATCGCACGTTCTGGACCACTTTGGATTCCTTTCCCCGGCCATGAGAAGACCAGTCAATAAGACCACCCCGCCATCTTGTGGCAGGCAAACTTACAGCAAATGGCGCGCCGAGGAACGGATTTTGAGAATATGTTGAATGAAGTGATATATTGAAATGGGCATGCTGCAATGACTGCCACAAATGACAATACGACATGCCGATCTGTCATGCTGGCAGACCGCTTTATATATCTTGAATCATCACCATCAAAACATACATATCGCCATCATTGACACCCTTTTTCGCCTGATCAGGCTTACCCCAAAGGGTATATATAACGAATATATTTATATAATACCAATGGCCCTTGAAAACATATATTTATATTGATATTTTGTTACCCCGCCTGTCTATTTGTTCCCCATTTTTTAACAGGAGTTCCCCATGACAACATCCAATGTAGCAATCGAACTGCGCAGGCTTGTGCAACAGCTTCATAACGAGCGTGCAGAACACGTTAATGCTATCGAGGCCATTGATCAGACGTTCCAAGAATTGGGACTTGATGCGCACAAGACAACCGTCAAACCACGACGCGGACGTCCTTTCGGCAGCAAAAGCACTGTAAATAATGGGGCAATTGGCAAATGCAAGATACCTACAGTCACTGCTGACGCATTTGTCTTGTCGTTCATTCAAGCCAATCCTGATTGCACAACGGCTCAAGTCAACGAACACTGGATAACGGAAGGCCGTAACGGCAAGGCCGATCAGGCTCTGTTCAAACTCACCAGGAATGGTCAGATTTCTCGCAAGAATATTAAGGGACGGCGAGGAAGTATGTATACCATAAAATAGTTATTATTGCCACAAATTAGGTCATATATAACCCAGCTTGACGCTGGGTTTTTAATATATATATTTAACTATTTCAAATCTCCATATCCATATTAAGTAAGACCGTTTCGGCGGCGGTACAAATCTACGGACGTTCAAAATCACCATGCACCGTCTTGCAGCGTAAAACCTAACCCATATCTACATATTTACTGATTGATAAATGAAGATCAAAATACTGCCACACCTGCATTAAAGTGTTTTTGAACGGAATTAAATAAAATCAGGCATTTCAAAAAACGAAAACGTATCAAACCAGCATTAATCTATTTTCTAATTGGTCCACCTACGTGAATTTTGTACATGCTGTTTCTTTATCAATTGCTGAATTCATGATTGATTTCCGATGCCAGTGCTTCAAACATCTCATCCGTCATCGCCTGAATCTCATCCAAGGAACAAACTGCTGCGGTCAACGGATCCAGAGCGATTGCCTGGAAAACTTTCCTCCGTGATCCTTCCAAAGCAGCTTGCGCGCCCATCATCTGGAAGTTGATCATGTTACGATTCAAGCCTGCCAACTGCTCGGGATAATCGGTCACCTGGCAAGGAGTGATTCCGTTGGCGTTCACCATACAGGGCACTTCTACAGAGCATTCGCTGGGCAAGTTCGGGATCAAACCGTAATTCATCACATTCAGATTAGCGCACATCATCTGGTCATTTTCGATCGCGTCAATCAACTGCACGCCATATTCATCACTTGGTGACAAGTCGATTTCCTGTTTACCTACGACGATATCTGCAATCTTCTTTTCATTGTCGATTTGCATTTGATCACACACATGCAATGAAGCGCCGGATGTGCCATGCTCCATGCTGTAAGTTAAATCAAAACCTTCAGGAAGACTGCAATACTTTTCAATGAGATCAGCGCGTTTGCGGAAGTATGGGATATATTCACTTCCATGCCCGCTGGACTCGGTGGAAAAATAGCCGAAGTGTCGCATCAATTCAAACCGCACACGGTCCTGTTTATATATATTCGGTTGTCCCATCGCTTTGTGCAATTGAGGATAGGCATCCTGACGATTGACTTCAAACTTCAGGAAAAAAGCTTGATGGTTTACCCCTGCAACAAAATGATTAACCTGATTGGGATCCACATCAATATACTTTGCCAACTGCGCGACAGTATGTTGCACACTGTGACATAGCCCATAAACCTTCACTGTCTTGGCGCGATGGCTCGCAGCAATCGTATTCAGTGACATGGGATTGACATAGTTAAGCAAATAAGCACCCGGGCAAATCTGCTCCATGGCATCGATTACTTCAAATAAATGCTTAAGCGTCCGCAAACCACGGAACATGCCACCTGGCCCCATGCTGTCAGCAACGACCTGATCAACACCGTATCTCCGGGGAATTTCCTGTTCGATGCGTTGATGTGCCAATGTGCCGGATCGGAAAATCGTAATGACGTAATGGGCATCCTGCAAGGCTTTGTTCAGATCGGTTGTTGCAATGAAGTTCGGTTTGACATCCAGTTGCTGACCGATCTTTTGGGTAAAGACAACCGCAGCATCCAATCGCTTTTGATCAATATCCATCAGAGCGATTCGACTGTCCCTGAGTTTGGGGTTACGCAGAATGTCCTTGATAAAATTCTGAGTAAAAATCACCCCACCCGCACCAATGATTGCAATATTTGCCATGACGGCTTATTCCTATCAAAAATATCTTTGAAATTCATTTAATTGAGCACAATCGGTTCGATGTTCATGACTCTGCAAAGATCGACAAGTTGATCACCAATCTCCCCATGCACCACGGAGAAATGATGTTCGAATCCTTGATAGACCAGCGTCTGTGCCAAGGTCGGTAAATCGACATCGAATTTAATTTGTAATGGATTGCCACGGAGCAGTTGTGGAGTTTGGATGGCAGTACCCGTGGTGATGAGCATGCGGTATCCGTCGCCTGTTTGGTTTTCACTGAGTCTTGCGATGGTTACGCGGCCGGGTTTGAGTGGGAACTCCACGGTGACACCCTTCTTTTCTCCGCCGTCGATGATGGAGTGCTTATGCAGCTGTGGTTTCGTGTCGGCGCTGCAAAGTGATTGTGGGGCTGCCCCGCAATGCCAGGTGATGCCGGTGTTGTTTTCACCATCGATTGAAATCAGGTCACAGAAGAACGGTAAATTGCCTGACAGTGCGTGTTGGATCGCCATGGTGACCGTGCCATAGACATCACCCTCGCAGCCGGAGAGGATACCGATGTCGTTGAGCATGCTGGAGACCGCGCACACGCCAACGCCAAACAGATCACCAAACTCCGGCCAACATCGGATGGCAAAGCTGTCGAGTTGGTACTTGTCTTTGAGCTGCATAAACGCCTGATACAGCGCAGCACTTTTATCCAACTCATCCTGCGATGCATCGTTATTGGATGCCGATTGCGTGAGTTGCACCAGGCCTTGCTGTTGTAGAGTTGGGTCGATTTTTCGAGATAGTTCTACGAGTTCGTACAGCGTAATCAGCTCAATCTCCACACCCAATTCCCGACGCAACAACAATTCATTAGCATCCGAGGTATAGAAACCCGGCACGCGATTGCCCACCAAACCGAGCTTCAATTGCGAGAGTCGTTTGACACACGCACAGACCTTTAATTGGCCTTGCAACATGAGCAATACCTCGTCAATGTCAGCATGCACATGCAGGTAATCGTGCCCAAGCTTCCAAAGTGTATGCGCATTCATATTCACCGCACAGAATGAGTTGGCACTTAGCCGCCCCCCTTGCATCGGCGGTTCAGGCATCGACCAGAATATCACCGGCACCTTCAATCGCTTGGCCAGCATCGGGACAATGGTCCCCAGGGCAAACGTCGTAAAATGAACCACCAATACATCGACCTGCGATTGGGCCAAGGTCTCGGCAAGATCGGCAGCTTCCTGATCGGTGGTGATCAGTTTTTCACCCCCTGCAACGGTCGTATCGGGCATTGCTTCTTTGAGGATTGCCAATCCATGTATACGGATATCATCTAATCGCGCATCGGCCCAACTGCTTTTGGCGCATGGGACGTATCCAATGGTAAACGTGCTTTGTGACATGCTCGAATTCAACTTTCAAATCAATGGACGGGCTGGGTCATACTTGCCAAACGTATTTTACGCCCAGCTAACTCCGAAATGCGATTGACGATGGGGTCCATGAATAAATCAACCGGGACAAAGTTTTCGCCATGCGTTTGAATCTCATCACGAACCGCATGAAGAAACTCTGCCATGAATTCGGTAGCAATGTTGAGCTTTGCAAAACCGGATGTAATGACCTGCTGGACTTTATCATCCGGCGTATCTGAACCGCCATGTAAGACCAGTGGAATTTTCACCAGTTCACCGATCTCTTTAGCCAAGTCCGTCTGAATCACCGGCGCCGTTTTGTAAAAACCATGGGATGTCCCCACCGCTGCTGCCAAAGCATCCACCCCCGTCTCATTGGCAAACTCCAAGACCTCTTGGGCTGTGGGCAAAGGTGTCTTGTCATTTTCAGTATATGGGATATGCCCCACTTCACCTTCAATGGTCAGACCTGCATCATGAGCTAACTTCACAGCTACAGATGTCTGCTTAATATTTTCCTCGTAAGGCAACGTTGAACCATCAAACATCACCGACGTAAAACCATAGTCGATGGCCTGCTTGATCTGCTTGAGTGTCTGCCCGTGATCCAAGTGTAAAGCGACGTTCAAGTCCGTCTGCTCTGCCAGATGTCGAACCAGTGCTGCGACATAGTGCGCCTTACCGGTATCAAACAACCGACGAAACACCTGGCAAATCACAGGTTGCTTTTCGCGTTCAGCAGCCTGCAACACAGCCGTGACTGTTTCACAATTCACGACATTAAACGCACACACCGCTCGGCCTTCAGCACGAGCTTGTGGCAGGATTCCATTAAAATCAACCAATGGCATTGAACTTGTTCACTTTCTTATGACTTAAGCTTTTGCGGAGCAAGCCAACAGGGCTTCTTCCAGACTCATCACATCTATCCCTGCTCCGCGAAGTATCCGCAACGTGTATGGGCTGGCGGTCACGATCCGATCAAGCGGTTGATCCATCATGCTTTTGAATCGCTCAACCATCATCTGAACCAGCTTGGGATGCAATTGATCCAGGACCATTGCCGCTTCTCCTAACGCGTAGGACTCTTCGGGATTCGTGCCGAAGGGGTTGAGTTGATAGCCAGCCTGCTCAAGTAATTGCCGGGGCTCAACCGTGATGTCGTTGTAGTTTCGCAGATAGTCACTGTCGATGTAATAGACCACCTCGTCATTGCACTGAAGTGTCACCTTCTTCGCGTCGACCAGTTTTGTGAGATAGGTTGAGCTGTGCTCAATGGTGATACCATCCCAATCGATCTCCCATGAGGGATAGTCGTTTTTCAAAGCATCAAATGCAGCAGGCGAATTAGTCACGACAGTTGAGCAGCCGGACTTTTTGATCATGGCAGCAATCTGTTTTGCCATTTCTTTGGCCTGATCAGTCAATCCAAGGACGGAAGGTATTTTACCAGTGTCATTGACTTGCAATACCTGAACGGTCTTGTCTGTGAGATGCACAAGCTGATGCTCGAAAGTATCTTTCTGCGTGCTCAAAATCAAGACATCCTGCCCCTCGCCGGTGAGTTTGGGGTCAAATTGCTCCTGGATCGATTGGGCTAACTGAGACACTGCTTCGGGCACCAGATTCTGCTCGACAATGTCTCGTCTTGCCTGAAGAACCAAACCCGCTTCGTCATAATGACTGACACAATGCTTGCGGCACGCAGCACTGAGTGTGCTTTGATACATGACATTGATAAAGTCGGGATTGGCCAACTGCTCGGGATTCATACGGATGCGATCGAGAACCAAAGCCCGGCCACGTGGAGTATCCGCTTCGCGAAAAGTCACATTGCCGGTGGTGTCCAAATGCCGACACATAAAACAGAATCGGCAAGCACTGATGACGTCTGTGTGTGTTTGAATATGCATGGTAAAAACCTCGCTCTGATTGAGCTTGTTATTGATTCGAGAAACGACCGGGGCGTCCGGGAAACTTCCAGGGATTAGTTGCCAAAGCCCATTTTGCCGGGGTTCATGATGTTGTTGGGGTCCATGATTTTTTTGATGCGTTTGAGGATGTCGAAAGCATTGCCATAGAGTTCGGGCATCATGCGTCCGAGTTTGAGTCCTACGCCGTGGTGTTCGTTGATCACGCCACCGTTGTCCATGGCAGCGCGGATGGCCATGTCCCAAATCTTGTTGTACAACGCAGTCGCTTCGGCTGGATCACTTGGCGGATCATCGATAATAAAACGAGCATAGAGCATGCAGCCCCATTCGTACCAGTGTGAAAAGTGGCCAATGAATGTGGCTTGCGGGAAGTTTTCAGTGACCACTTTTTTCATCGCCCAATAGACATTTTCAATGTTGGCAAAAGTAGCAACGGTGTCCAACGTGCCAAAGGCTTGAGGCATGTGGAACATGTATGGTGGGTAGAAAAACTTGTAACGGTTGTCCCACCAGGTCTGCCCCATCTCCGTGCCGAGGTCTTCGGGATTCTGCTTACGACAGATTTCGCAGGCCCTGGCCATCTCTAAATCCACCATCTCTTCAGGGCCATCAAAACCGAAGACCAGATACGAACCTTCACGGTCAATACCCAGAACTTTCTTGATGAGCTTGGCAGTCTCGGGTGTATCGTACAAACGAATCACCGCCGGACGCAGGCGACTGGTCATCAATTCCGAACCGGCTGCCATGGCAGAGGTCATATTCTTGAATAAAAACGCATGGAACTTGCGGCATTCGGGGATCGGGTGAATCTTGAGTGTCACCTTGGTCATCACACCCAACGTGCCTTCACTACCCAGAAACATCTGCGTGAGGTCCGGCCCTGATGCGTGACGTGGAACGGGAAGCGTGTTGATCACTTCGCCCTCAGGTGTCACCATTTCAATGGACATCACCATGTCTTCAATCTTGCCATACTTGGTTGAAAGCACACCAGTCCCGCGATGAGCCAGGAATCCGCCGAGAGTCGCACAGGCAATGGAGGCAGGAAAGTGCATCGTTGAGTAGCCTGCTTTTTCCGTCGCCCATTCGAGTTGTTGCATGTTGCAACCGGTCTCAGCGGTGATGGTCAGCGACTTCTCATCAATCTCAAGCACTTTATTGAGCTTCTTGGTATCAAGGCTGATCCCACCATAAATCGGTAACGCACCACCTTGCGACCCCGAACCGCCGCCCCAGGGCGTGACCGGGATTTTGTAGTTGTTTGCAATCTTCATCACCTTGGCCACATCCTGCGCAGTCTCGGGCGTGACGATGATCTGCGGGGGCTGGGGTGGGCAATTGCGATCATGCCAAAGCTCGGGAACCCAGTAATAGTCGATCGAATGGCCGAGCTTGTCCGCATCGTCGGTTCGCACATTGTCCTCACCCACAGCCCATTTCAATTCGCTGTGAATCATTTCAAAGTGATAGTTGTCAGTCTGCAAAAGCATGTTGGTAAAACCTTTCAAGTGGTCATGGTTCACGCTGCGATGTTTATCCACGCAGCATCCATTTAATCTTGAGCATAATCGTGATAGACATCCGCCAGGACGTCGTGAATGCGGTAGTAATGTTGGATCGCTTTTTCATACACTGCGTGATTCTGCGCGTTGGGCAAAACAGGATCACGATGTGATAAACACTGATTCACAGCAGTACGTTGATCTTTAAAAATGCCGATCCCCACGCCAGCAAGCAAAGCTGAACCAAACGAAGCATCGCAAGCTTGGGGGCGAAGCACCGGTTTGCCAAAGACGTCCGCGATCATCTGCGACCATAGATCGCTTTTGGCGCCACCGCCGATGAGTCGAAATTCGGTGACCGGCAACTGCATCTGTTCAATGGTTCGAAAGCAATCCCGCAATGAGAAGACAACACCTTCAAGCAGCGCGCGGATGAAGTCGGCCTGCGTATGCTGCATCGTTGCCCCGACAAAGCTGGCTCGCAGATCGGCATCCCAATACGGGGCGCGTTCACCTTGCAGATAAGGATGAAACATCAAACCATGAGCACCGGGACAACTCGTGACTGCTTGCTGATCCATCCATTGATAGATGTTTTCACATGCATCTGGGAGTCGCTTATCCTGAAAAAACACATCACGAAACCAGCGTTGACAGCGTGCTGCGGAGTTGGTTGCCACAACTGTGAACCACATCCCCGGGATGATGTGCGAGTACGTCAATGTCCGACGATTCGGCACCGGTTTGTCAGTCATCACATTGACGTTACCAGCAGTAGCTAACTTGAGAATACAACTGCCGGGCGTGATCGCACCAGCTGCAAAATCTTCAATCGCCGCGTCACTGCTGCCGCAAATTACTGGCAAGCCTTGAGGCAAGCCAAACTCTTTACTGCCCTTCTCAGAAATCCGCCCCGCGATGTCCGTCGGTTCAAGCAACGGTGGCAGGACATCCGTTTTCAAACCCACCAGATCAAGCAACGGATCGGACCAACTCTGATTTGCCATATCGAAAAACAAGGTCCCTTGCGCGTCGATCCGATCTGTTGCCCATTGGCTGGTCATCCGCCACCTGACATAGTCTTTGACGAACATGATGTAACGGATTTGTATTAAGGTTTGTGGTTCATGCTGCTTTAACCACAAAAACTGTGGCAATGTCCATGTCGGTGCAGCCGCTTGATAAGCGGTTTTAAAAATCAAGTCGCCATACTGGTCATTGAGATATTTTGATTGCTCAACACTTCGTTGATCCGTCCACATGATCGTCGGACGGATGACATTGAAATGCTGGTCAAGCAAGACCGCGTTGTGGGTCGAACCATCAACAGCTAAAGCTGCGATATCCTGAAAATCAAACGCAGCTCGATCGCGCATCTGAGACAGGATCAATCGAACCACGTCACACCAATCTTCTGGATTCTGCTCTGCAAAACCGGGTTGGGGATGCAAGGTTACATACTCAGCAAAGCCTTCGTCGAGGACCTTGCCTGCCTCATCAATCGCGGTGATCTTGCAACCGCTGGTTCCAATGTCAATGCCAAGTAGAGCCATCACAAATTATCCCACAGAGCCTGCATGAACCGGATCCAGAAAACGTACAAAACCGCGGGAATCGCCCGTCATCACCCACAGGTAATACATTGTGTAACCTGGCGCATTGACCACGGGATGATAGCCTTCGGGAATGGCAACGGTGTCGTTGTTCTGCACGACATAACGCGCATCAGTGCTGCGGTCATCGGTGTATACCTGCTGTAATCCATAACCGTGCTGCGGGTTGAATCGGAAGAAGTAGATCTCCTGCATGTTCAACTCGTCAGGTGGATTGTCAAAGTCGTGACGATGCGGCGGATAGCTTGCCCAATTGCCCGAAGGCACCCAGGCTTCACCCACGAAAAAGTGTCGCGAAGGGAAGTCATCGCCGATCATCACGACTGCATCACGCAGATGGTTGTCAGTCCCCAGTGACATTACTTTGCATTGATCAGGCGTCACCACAGCAGGTTTACCCGCTTGATCGCAAGGCGAAAGTGCAATGGCAATTTCCACATCCGTAACCCCCGTGATCTTGCAATCACAATCCGGGGGCAGGTACACGGTGTAAGGCTTGCCGGAGAAGACATCTTCGCGTTGGCCGAGTTGCCCCAGGTTTTGTGAACCTGCCTGTATCTCACACTTGCCGCCGAGGATTACGAGGACTGCTTCGGTGTTTTGGGTTTGTGTTTCCCAGGTTTGATCTGCCGTCAGATTGAGTAAACCAAAACCGGTCAGGTCCATATCCTTGTCGCCGATTTCAAGAATCGTGTTGTATCCGTTATTAGCTGGACATTGAATCAAGTGATCATTCATGGCTATTGCCCTTTGCCTTTCGTTGCAGGTCGACCCAATCAATGGACTGCAATTTTTCGAGTGTTTGTTGATGGGTTGGGATCGCAGTTCGACCACCTAACTCCGTGCATTTGATGGCAGCCACTACACTGGCATATCGCATGCAATCGAGCATGAATGGCGGCTCGTTCTGGGTCTGTAAATAGCGTGCTGCAAGTGCACCGTGATACACATCACCGGCACCGGTGGTATCCACGACACTCACACGAACCGATGGCACGTAATGTGTTTGTTGACCATCAAACCCCATACTGCCACCGGAACCGAGCGTGACACCCGTCCATTGGGAGCCCTGTTGATGCAGGTATTCAATGGCTTGTTGCGGATTCTTCTTGCCGGTGTAACATTGGGCAAAATCTTCAGAGACAAAGACGACATCGCTTATCGCGATCAACTCGTCAATGCGATTCACCAAAGTTCCCGCATCCAGGAAAACAGGGATGTTGTGTTGTCGAGCGATTTTCGCAGCCGTTAGTGCGGCATCGATTTGGTGACCATCGCAATGAATGGCCGATGCACGCTGCACCCATTCGGGATTGACCTCATCAGGTTGAATCGGTTTTGCCGTACCCGCATGCCAGGGGATGCTGCGTTTGCCAGTCTGTTGATCAACCAGGCAGATCGCAGCAGCAGACTGTGCGTATTCACGTTGAACCAGGCAATCGGTTTGCACCTGCTCCTTCTCAAACGCATCGCGAATCATCCGGCCAATGGCATCATCACCAACCACACCCATGAAAGAAGCCTGGCAACCAAGACGTGCAGCAGCCACAATCGCCGTCGCTGCCGGACCACCGCCCTGCATGAGCATCTGATCGGCTTGGACCTTCTGATCCATCGCCATCGGCGGCACTACGCACAGCGTGTCCATGCTGCAATAGCCAATTCCCATGATGTGCTTCTGCATTGACATGACTAAGTTCAAGTCTCCTGACTCACCCTGTAAAAGCAAGACTCTTTTTCAGAACTTAAAAAACAATCTCTTACCTGAAAAATCCGAATCAAGCCTTTTCCTTCCGGCTTATTGGTGCAATAATAGACCGTCAAGACAATTTGTCAATGTTATTTATTGATAATTTTTGTTATTTTATGTAATATTTATCAATCGCCGATTTAACTCAGGAATCACACCGATGACCAAACCCAGCCAAGTCCGACAGAAAGAAATCCTCGACCTGCTAGAGGATTCACATCACTGCACGATCACACAGTTATGCGATCGCTTCTCTGTTTCCATCCCCACAGTGCATCGCGATATTGATGAACTGGTTTCAAATGGTAAAGCGGAGAAAATCCATGGTGGGGTCCAGTATCTGCCCGTACATGACAATGGAAGCTCAGGCAATGCCAGCTTTCAGGTTCGCGTCAATCGGCAGAAACAGGCCAAACGCGAGATCGCACACAAAGCCCTGAGCCTTATCGAAGAAGACGATGTGATTTTCATGGACTCCTCCACCACCGTGCTGCATCTGGCACGTGAACTGGCCAATTCAAAAATTGGGCGCGTCACCGTGATCACCAACTCATGCAGCGTCGCCAACGAATTCCACACCTTCCCCCAACACATGACCCTGATCAGTATCGGTGGTGCCTACAACGCACAACTACACTCCTTCCTTGGCAGTATCACACAACAAACATTGGATCAATTACCCATCACCAAAGCATTCGTCTCTGCAGTGGGTGTTTCAGAAAATGGTCTGTATACATTTCATGAACCACATGCTGATTTCCTTAAGCATCTTTTGAGTCGATCCAGCAACAATATCCTGTTGGCCGATGCGTCCAAATTCAATCGACAAGCGGTTTTTCACATCTGCGATTTGAACCAAATCAATACCATTGTCAGTGATAGAAAAATACCCAAAGAAGCAATCAAATACCTCAAAACAAAAAAGTCTGTCATTTTGTAAACAAGATCATTGCACTCTTGCCACTCCAAAAATTGTTTTAGACATGTGCAGCAAAATCCGGCAGCGCATGTGCCGCATAGCAGCTTGTGCGACGCGGGGATGCCGCCGGTGACGGCCATGTGGGTGCCGAAGGTGGTTCGCCAACTTCACGAGTTGATCATAACACCCCTTTTGAGATTTTTAGATCTATATTCGTGTTCAACTCAACCGATTCGCCAGTGGTGTCAATCTGCTGGCAATTAACATCACATTGAACCTTTTCAGATCGAGAACCCGATCTAAACCGACATATCCGCGCTCAAAGCGAACCAACACGAATACTGTTACATGTGTGTTATGTTTTTTTTAAATGGCATTATGCTAAAGCCAGTGAATTTAACACATACGAAAGCGATCAAAATGTCATAACAACCTGCTACGCCGTTCTACATCAGTCAGCAATCGCCACACGTTCCAATATCTTTCCGTTCATTAGGTGAACCACAGCTTTCACAACATCACCGGGCATCAGGAATGTCCCTCCTTGAATCCATGTTTCTTTATAGTCCACAAAAAAAGGTTCCTGGTACGCCAAATCGATCATCCTGTCATTAACCAAAAAGACAACTCTACGAATCGTCTCAGGATTTTCAGAGGCCAAGCGAATCCATCGTTTGCCAGAATCCATAAAGCGCCCCTGCACTCCCTCAAGTACATAAGCTTGATCTGATGAAATGCAAGGAATATCAATCCCCAGACCACGTGCCATACGGCGGGCAAAGAACATATCTTCCGCACCTGCAAACCCCCAATCAACCGGCGGTTCCTGTTTCGTGAGATTGTTGTAATATCCCCATGATGTATAAGTATCAAACGCCACATCCAATTGAGAGATCAACGGCGAGTCTTCATTACAGACAATCGGCTTGTTCAGGTTCCATGATCTGACGAGTTTGATCAGTTCGTAGTACCGTTGTTTATATGTTCCATTACCATGAATCAAAATTAGGTCGCACGATTCGGCAACTTCACGATCGACGTGACTACCGCTACCGCTGGCGGCAACCGGGATGCCATCAGCAGCTTGTCGTGCAATCTCAATCAGGGCAGTCATACATTCCGGGCTGGACACCTGCGGTCGCTTGCGGAAATTGCCAATGTCATATTCATTGGCAATCTCAATGATAACATTGGTGAAGTTCTGCTCGCCAAGCCAGGTCGCAGCGGTGCATACGGCATTACGAATGGCGGCGCCGTCTTTCATTCGCATCACCTGCCCCTCGTAAAGAAGACTTACGATGACCACCATGCCAGCTTCATCTGCTCCCCGTATCAAGTTGGAAAGTCGTAAAAGATAAGCAAGATCGATTGCTTTGCCATCATCGGCATAGGGGTTGTTGTCGATAGATGCATTCTCAATCGTAAATACCGGCATACCCCCCTGAAGTCCGACAGTAAACGCCCGTAAACCGTACCGATGCCATAGTGGTAATGACTCAATTAATCCTTGTGTGTTTGCTTCCGGATCCCAACGATTGGCTCCAAATCGAACAAATCGCTCCGGGTTTGCCTGATCATCAAAAATCCCCTGAACAAATCGAGCGTTCATCAGTAGACCGTGATATTCAGGAGCACAATCCGGAATTTCCGAGTAGGTCGGCATGCCGTTGATTAAAAATCGCTCACCCTGAATTGATAGACGTGTATTCATGACTTAACACCTTGAATGATTTTTATGCATTAAAACTGGTTAATTCGGTCAAAATTGCCTTCGAAAGGTTGCTGACAAACGCAGGCAAACCTATCTGTACCTTGATGTTCCTGCCAAATGAACAAATGCGTGGATGTTCCCCAACACACTACTGTATGATCACTATATCAAATGCTATTGAATTAATTTTGTACATTTATGTTGATTTGTTCACTATTAATGCGTAATGTTAACAGACATTTGCTTTGCCCCTCCCTACGTTTCAATCATAGAGATGACACGTGCCACAAATCATTGACTTACAAACGCGACAAAGACGATCTAAAGCCCAGCTTAAATCCCAGGTCATTGCGGATCTGGTGAATGAGATGAGCTGGATCCTATCACAGCCACCAACTTGCATCGGCGCTCGAATCCGACCTGAAGAAGACTTGGCCAATGAATTGGGGATTACTCGTCGCATGGTTCGCCAAGCGATCAAAGCCTTCACAGACAAAGGTGTTCTCGTCCGACGACAAGGCAGTGGCACCTACGTCCGTCGCGTCCACTCACATCCGGCAGATGCTGCTGAATCGTCTGTCTTTGGATTGACGCATGAACATCTATTCCTGGATTTGCAAACCACTGACACCAAGACGCAACACCTAAACCATGAACTTATTGGCAAGGCGGTCCAGAGTCTTCGTATCGGGTTATGGTCCGACTGGCAGCTTTCACCACCCCATACCACAACACACGTTGTGCTCTCCATGTTCATGCGCCATGCCCAGCTTGCAGGTCACACAATGACCATCCACTCACAGGTCACATCGTCACAAAAAGCATTGCCTGTCCAAGAGATGGCCAAACAACTCGAACATGCCAGCGATGATGGTTTTCTCGTAGGCACTCAATATGCCGATACTTTTCTTAAAGCAAGAAAAATGGCTGGCTCTGTTTGCCCTTATCTGTTTCACAGCATGGGCAGTAGTGATTTTGACCTGCATCCGTCTATTTATGTCGACACCGAACGTGCCTGTCAACGTGCCTTACAGCATTTGATCGAACTGGATTACCAACGAATCGGCACAATTGCACTGCATACAACCAAACAATGTGATATCGAACATCATGTTCATCGTGGGATGATGCTTCGAGCCAACTTATGTCAGGACTTTCATGCTTATGCACATGATATGGGGGTGGCATCAAGTATGCAGGCTACACGCGAATTACTCGCCAAAGCAGATCGAAAGCTTGATGCTATATACGTGACCAACGACATGGTTCTCGTCGGGGTTGTTGAAGCATTAAAGCTCGAAAAACTGATCCCTGGCAAAGACATCGCCATCATCACATTAGCAAACCGAGGTTATCCATTACCTCGTGGATATAACTGGTCAAAAATGATGTTTGACCCCGAAAGTTATGCTTCCACAACCATTCGTCTGATCAGTCAACAAATAGAACACCCAGACATGCCTGTATCAAGTATGGCGATCCAGGCTACATATATTGAAGGTGATACGCATCTTCTTTGAAAAGAGATCAATCTCATCATTAACATCATCAGGAGAATTATGATGCATTTTACATTTCAGGCAAGACGTTATGCTGGAGGTTTCACGCTCATTGAACTGCTGGTTGTCATTTCCATCATTTCAATCCTCATCGGAATTCTGCTCCCGGCATTGTCCTCAGCAAAAGAACAAGCCAGAGCCACACAATGCCAATCGCAACTCCGGCAGATCGGCTTGACGCAAATGATGTATGTGCAGGACAATAAGGATTATTTCAGTGTTGTCCAACTCTCCGGAGCCAATGCTACTTGGGTTGCAAAAATCATCCCGTACCTGTCCAACGATGGGGAAGGGCAAACATGGGGGGATCTTGCTGGACACATGCAATTGGTCTGCCCTTCACATCCAGGCATGGCGATCATTGGCTCGACAAGCTGGCCTAACTACGGCATGAATTTCCGACTCGGGCCTGGGCCCTACCCATTTCAAACCAACTGGACACGTATCGACGAATTACCCATGCATGGTAAAACTCTCATGTATACCGAAGCTGGTTTTAATAACACGTCATTACTTTTCAACGCAGCACCATGGGAGACTTACAAATCCAGTTATGTCGGTGGTGCCTATGGATACGGCGGTGTCTATAAACCAGGCATCCATCAACGCAAATACAATAACATTGCTTATATCGATGGACATGTTAATACCTTTGCCGATATTGCTCGAGTTAATACCGAACCCTATAAACTCTACGATGGCGATACAGGCAGTCTCTTTTCACCTGGTGTTGCGGCAAATCCAACTTGGTAAAGATTACTTTTCTCGTGATATGAGGAGTATTTAACATGTTCAAGTTGTTACAACAGGCCTTGTTACTCACCGGGTTTCTAACTGTCACGGTATTGGCTCAATCGACACCACAATGGCCATTTGATCAGACTTCACCATCATCACTTCGCCAGATGTCACGGAAAGTATTTATTCATTATTTCAGTCCATTTCCAATATCAATTGATAATAAAGATGGTTGGGATGACTATTACGTAAACGGTTATCTAGATCCAACAGGTGAAAATAACAAACATATTTCTTATGGCGGCTATCTACGCCAGCGACCGTTGCCACGCATCAAACTGACGGATTCGGATTGGCATATACAAGATATGAAAACCGAAATCCAACGCGCTGCTGCATTGGGGGCTGATGGCTTTAGCTACGACATGCTGTCAACTGATTCGACGAGCATTCACTGGCAAAGACTGTTGTATCTCCTCCAGGCTGCCAACGAGTTGAATATTGGGTTCAAAATCCTCTTGATGCCCGACATGACCGCAGGCTACAAGACTATCACTGCTTCATCCATGGCTGATAAAATTGCAACTTTTGCTTCCAATCCAGCAGTGTATCGTTTGAATGATGGAAGATTGGTTGTTGCACCATATAACTGTCAATCGCGGCCATTATCATTCTGGCAGGACTTTGAGGATGAAATGGATACGCGAAATATTGAGTTTGTTCTCTGGCCAACTTACCAAGGATGGTGGCAATACATTGGAACGTATGCCCCGGTCTCCTTCGGGTTTTCTGATTGGGGTGTCTCAGCAGTAGCATGGCAAGCCGGCCGGGCTGACAAGTTAGCCAATGAGTGGCATTGGGGAATGGACTTCATGGCTCCTGCCAGGCCACAAGATTTCAGGCCCCAACATCAGCTTGGCTTTGAGGGTGGCAACAGTGCACTGTTTCGTACACAGTGGGACACTGCCATGAATGAAGCTGATGCCCTGTGGGCGCAGATCATTTCCTGGAATGATTATTCCGAAGCGACGGAAATTTCACCATCAACCTGCACACGTCATGCCTTTTACGACTTGGCATCATATTACATCAGTTGGTTTAAGACTCAGCAACAACCACTCATCGTACGCGATGCCATATACTATTTTTATCGCACGCAACCCACGAATGCGATTCCTTCCTCACCCTATCAGACCGCACCATTTTCAATTCAGGGCGGGCCTCAAAATCAAATTGAATTACTGGGATTTCTCACCGCACCTGGCATACTGGAAATCACCATTAATGGGCAAACCTACAGCAGCAGCGTAGGTGCGGGTATACAATCATTCTCAATTCCACTAGATAACGGAACGCCACAGTTCAAACTCAAACGTAGTGGACAGACCGTCATGTCACGTGTTGGCAATTGGGAGATATCGGATCAGATTCAATATTCAAATTTGTTGGTCCATGCAGACGGAGGAACAGATGAACGTCCACGTGTTTATCTAGAAATGGGCAAACTGATTGTCGCCATCGATGAATATGAAACGACCAATTGCAATGTGATCCTGGGCGATCCGTCGTTGATGGCACTACCGCAGTCACAACCCCCGTATTATGCCAACCTAACAGATAATCAGTTGGGTTCCTGGACCATGACTATTGGACCAGCAACATCGACATCAAACGGAAAAATGAACTTTGGTAATCAAATCCAATTGGACAATGGGCAGGAGGTTCTTTTTCACGTTAACAGACATGAAATGAATGATGCAGGTGGTTGGGTCGCAAATTTCTTGAGTATTAAAGGTAGCAACGGCAACAAGATCAACATTGTTTTGCGTGATCCGACCAATGCCTATATCTCGTCATTCTTACCCAACTTTGCGGTAGAAACCAATAATATCGCAGTAAAATACCCAGCTGTTTTTCGTATTCGCAAGCAGGGCAACACACTGGCCTTTCTTTACAACAATACTGTCATATACACGGCCGATGCGACGGATTCTACAGGTCTTGATGAGATTGAAATTTATATGACAGCTCAGAATGCTTCAGCAAAATCCCTGATCGAGTTCAAGGCGATACAGATCAGGAACATTCCTTGACACTTCGCAGCTTCCCTCATGATGCTGATACAAAATTTTCGGTTTAACATACCAGACAACCTATTTATTGGTATCAAAGAATCAAAATATGACCATCAAAAAAATAATGCTATTATCCGTTTCAGTCTTATTGACTTGTATGAATACTTTGTCAATAGCTCAAAGCACACCGCAGTGGCCTTTTGACAGAGCTGCCCTATCGGAACTGCAAAAGACAGAAAAGAAAGTTTTCGCTCATTACTTTTCACCGTTCCCTATCTCCATCGACAACAAACCACCTGGGAATGATTACTATCAACGCGGTTTCCTGACTGACAATGGAGAGAAGAATAAGCATTTGAAATATGGCGGTTTCATTCGTCAGCGTCCTTTGACACGTTTACCGCGTGATGAACAGAATTGGGTTGAATCGGATCTTCGCCAGGAAGTCCGTATGGCATCTGAGTTGGGACTGGACGGATTCAGTTATGACATGCTTTCGATTCCTGGCTCCAGTAAACATTGGGCAAAGCTGTTAAAGCTGTTGGACGTGGTCAAGGATTTGGACAATGGATTTAAAATCTTGCTCATGCCGGATATGACTGCTGGTTACAAAAGTAATCCTGAAGCGTTGGTGCCTGCGATTACCCAACTGGCCAATCATCCGTCAGTGTATCGCAATGACGAAGGCATACTCGTCATTGCTCCTTACAATGGCTATGCACAAAAGCCCGAGTATTGGGTCAACGTCCGTAAGCAACTCAAAGCACAAGGTATTGAGATATCGCTGTGGTTGACGTTCCAGGGTTGGTGGAAGTTTATGGATGATTACGAGTCAGTCATGGATGGCTTTGCAGATTGGGGCGCGAGTACCTTCAACGAACAACATAGTTGGCGACGTAAGGCTTTGGCTGAACATGACCGCAAGGGTCTGCCTTTCATGGCTCCAGTGCGGCCACAGGATTTTCGCCCCAAGAATTTTCATGGGTCAGAGTCAAGAAACTCGGCCTTACTCCGAGAAATGTGGCATACCGCGATGGATCACGCTCAGTGGGTCCAACTGGTGACATGGAACGACTACTCCGAAGGCTCAGAAATTGCTCCGTCCACCGCAACCCGTCATGCGTTCTATGACTTGACAGCGTATTACACCAGTTGGTTTAAAACCGGCAAACAACCTCAAATCGTGCGTGATGCGATTTACTATTTCCATCGCGTCCAGCCAACCACTGCCAGTGCGTCCTCCCCCAATCAGGCCAAGCCCTTTAAAGTCATTGGCAAAGCCTTCAACGAAATCGAACTGCTCGGATTTCTCACCAAGCCGGGGATCCTGGAAATCAGCATTGATGGCATAACTCACCGCAAACAAGTCCCAGCGGGTATCCAAAGCTTTACCATTCCTTTAACTCTGGGGACACCTGCTTTCCGTTTGATACGTGATGGCAAAACGATCATCGAGCATCAAGGTGCTTGGGAAATTTCAGATCAAATTGAATATAGTAATCTTCTGGTCCATGCCGATGGTGGCACAGCAGAGGCACAACGTGATTATTCTGCATCAACGCAACACAAATAAACAACGGCTGACATTTGCTGTCAGCCGTTGTCAAAGAGCGGGTGAACGGACTCGAACCGTCGACAATCACGTTGGCGGGGCGAGGCCAAAATACAAATATGATTCAGAAACCATATAGACCACAGGCTTATCCCATACGAGTTTCGGGGATTGATCGAGAGCAAAAACAAAACAAGTTCTAGGCTGAGCAACGTGAAATCTGAAATCGTGTGTCGATTGATATTCGATATCCCAAACTTCGCTTCACTCAGCCTAGGACTTTTTTATCTATTTACTCTGGCAAGTTAACCAACTGCACATTGCGAATTTGAAGCTGTACTTGCTTGTGTTTGAATCTACTGCCAAAGCGGATGGCTACGATCTTATCCACATCCATAAAACCGTTATCCATATCCGTCTTTCGTTCGACAACAACCATCTTGTCAAAGAAAACGGTCACCTTCTGCCAATCAGTTTGAGCCAATGTTCCCTTGGTGTTTGAGTAGATCGTTTGGTCTTCTTCAACCAGATGGACTCGGATCGGCCCAATGTTGGGAGTATCGGATTTCATTTCAAACTGAATGGCATTAAACGCACTCATATCCATCGGCCTATCAAACGATATTGTTGGGAAAGCCCACACATGTTTCACACTGTTGGCGTTGGCCTTGATCTCAAAGCCAATGGTCCCCGCTTCGGTGCGTTTGATTTGTGTCTGACCGATGGAAGCAGTGTTGGGTTGCCAGCGAGACAAGTCATCGATCGGAATCGTTTGCGTTTGCTCAGCTTCCTTCTTGCTCATGTCGATGCACAGGTTCAAGACAACGTGATCCGCAACCTGCCCATGGGTATCCAGCAAATCAAATACAACGGGATTGGACAACCGGTTTGTGGTGTTTTTTGCCTGTATCGTCACGTCAATGCTCGCACGTGACATGGCTGGGATTTGGACATCGGCTTGATGTGGTTCGATGAGCCAATTGGAATTGGACTGAAATTGGATCTTGCCTGTAAACGGTGTGTCATCCAAATTGTAAACTTCAAGCGCAGCCACATTGGCTTGCGACGGGTCCATGCGATAGGCCAAGGCTTTTTCGTCAATCAACTTGGCGGGGAAAACCAGACGCGCGACCTGACGGCTTTGAGCATGCGTCGCCTGACTGGGCTTAGTGGTGGGTTTGGCCGGGGTCAATGCCAACGCATCCAAAGCCAACTGGCGTGGCAGGACGATGTACTGCGTCTGCTCAGCGACCGGAAAAACCAGTGACGACTTCGCAGGGACCGTGACAGGTGATCCCAGATAATCCCGCCAATCCTTGACGGCACTGCCAGCGACAGGCAAGGTCACTTCGACGGGTGAGGCCGTTTCACTTTGATTCCAAATCGCCAGACACACGGTCTGGTTACCGCGATCAAAAAGCTCGGCCCTGACATCCGAGTGCAGGCCTTGGATCTGTCCCAGGTATCGTCCATCAGCAAGCATGTGCGCGGTATTGGACAAGGCACACAACGCCGGCAAAGCAAGCCCCTGCTTGTTGGGCTTTCTCACATTCTTGGCATCCGGGAGATAGGACAACAGGCTATGCCATTTGCCCGACGGCGTGATCCATGTCGTTGCCACGTACCAGAACATACGCTCTTCACCTGCAGCAAGTCCGCTAGGATACATCTGAGAAAGGAACGTCGCCTGCTGACGTTGCATCGTTTGATCAATGTAACTTTTCTCATCGACATCAAACGCCATCGTGCCCGATTCACTGGACCAGCAAGGGATATCCGTGAGTCCCACGTCATCGAGTTGTTGACGGACAGTTTCATACAACAGTTTGTAATTTTTTACCGCACCGTAATGATGGATGTTCATCACATCGAAAAAGCGTCCTGCATGGTTTGCCAGATACAGGCGCAGGTAGTCTTGATCCCATGTGTAGGTTGGATGCATCCGCGTGAAAGCTGGCGCGAGGACGCGGATGTCTTTGTTGCCATCCTTCATCCCCA
>PAIY01000258.1 GCA_002704825.1 Phycisphaeraceae bacterium | reverse complement strand
GTACCTTTTATCCGATGAGCTACGACCCTTCCACACGGGATCGCAGGATCACTAGAACCTACTTTCGTAACTGCTCGTCCTGTCAGACTCGCAGTAAAGCTGGCTTGTGCTCTTACACTCGACGCGCGGTTTCCATCCGCGCTGAACCAACCTTTGTGCTCCTCCGTTACTCTTTAGGAGGAGACCGCCCCAGTCAAACTGCCCGGCACCCATGGTCCCCCGCCCGGTTTCACGGGAATCGGGGTTAGGCCGTAAACGTAAACAGAGTGGTATTTCACCAACGACTCCCCGAACCCCAAAAGGTCCGGATCAACGTCTCCCACTTATCCTACGCAATTTATGCTCACGACCAATAGAAGCCTGCAGTAAAGGTTCACGGGGTCTTTCCGTCTTGCTGCGGGTAGGCGGCATCTTCACCGCCACTACTATTTCACCGAGTTGGTCGTGGAGACAGTGCTCCAGTGGTTACGCCATTCATGCGCGTCGGAACTTACCCGACAAGGAATTTCGCTACCTTAGGACCGTCATAGTTACGGCCGCCGTTTACCGGTGCTTAGGTCGCAAGCTTCGCCGAAGCTAACCTGCTTCCTTGACATTCCGGCACCGAGCAGGCGTCAGACTGTATACATCCTCTTGCGAGTTAGCACAGTCCTGTGTTTTTGATAAACAGTCCCCAGAGCCTTTTCTCTGCGCCCTTCCCATCGAGTGGGTTAGGGCCCCCTTATTGCGAACGTACGGGGTAAATTTGCCTAGTTCCTTAACAACCGTTCTCTCGAGCGCCTGAGGTTATTCACCACGACTACCTGTGTCAGTTTTAGTACGGTCTCTATTTGTGAGCTATTTCTTGGAACCTATTCAGCTGGCTTCGGGATCAAACGCCCTCGACCTTGCGGTACGCACTCATCTAGCCGTGCGACCAACCTTCAAGATCCGTCACTTCACAGAGGTGCAGGAATATTAACCTGCTTCCCATCGACTACGCTTTTCAGCCTCGTCTAAGGGGCCGACTAACCCTGGGCGGATTTACCTTCCCCAGGAAACCTTAGTCTTTCGGCGAACAGGATTTTCACCTGTTTTATCGTTACTCAAGCCGGCATAATCACTTCTTGACGCTCCACGAAACGTTACCGTTTCGCTTCAACGCTGACAAGAACGCTCCTCTACCACTACATGGTGTAGTCCGCAGCTTCGGTTATCATCTTATTCCCGATCATTATCGGCGCTAGGATCCTCGACCAGTGAGCTATTACGCACTCTTTAAATGGTGGCTGCTTCTAAGCCAACATCCTGGCTGTCATTGCACCCTAACTTCCTTAAGAACTTAGATGATATTGGGGACCTTAGCTGGCGGTCCGGGTTGTTACCCTTTTGACCATGGAGATTATCCCCCACAGTCTGACTCCCGCGACAAAACATAACAGTATTCGGAGTTCAATTGGGGTGGGTAGGCAGGTTGCCCCCCAGCCCCATTTGGTAGCTCTACCCCTGTTATGCGTAACGCGAGGCTAGCCCTAAAGCTATTTCGAGGAGAACGAGATATCTCCGAGTTTGATTAGACTTTGACTCCTCCCCACAGCTCATCCCATATCTTTTCAACGATAACGGGTTCGGTCCTCCAGAAAGTTTTACCTTTCCTTCAACCTGGCCATGGGTAGATCACTCGGTTTCGCGTCTAATCCCCGCGACTTGGCGCCCTTTTAAGACTTGGTTTCCCTACGCCTACACTGGTGTACAGCTTAAGCTTGCCACGAAGATTAACTCGCCGGCTCATTATGCAAAAGGCACGCCGTCACCATTCCGAAGAATGGCTCCGACCGTTTGTAAGTATGCGGTTTCAGGTACTTTTAACTTCCCTTGTCGGGGAACTTTTCATCGTTCAATCACCCTACTGATACGCTATCGGTCGTCAAGGAGTATTTAGCCTTGGGGGGTGGGCCCCCCGGTTTCACACGAAGTTTCACGAGCTTCGTACTACTCTGGTACACCTAGACTCCATTTGGTCGTTCATACAGGACTGTCACCTTCTATAGTCAGCCTTCCCAGACTGTTCAAAACAACCGCGTGGATATCACATTGGTGCCCGCAACCCCACTCCGAAGAGTGGTTTGGGCTTATTCCGATTTCGCTCGCCGCTACTGACGGAATCGAGGTTTCTTTATTTTCCTCTGGCTACTTAGATGTTTCAGTTTGCCAGGTTCGCTTCCATGCCCTATACATTCAGGCATGGATAACACCGAAGTGTTGGGTTTCCCCATTCAGAAATCCTAGGATCAAAGCTCGTTTACCAGCTCCCCTAGGCTTATCGCAGGTTACCACGTCTTTCATCGCCTCTTGACGCCAAGACATCCACCGCATACCCTTAATAGCTTGATCGTGCCGACCTCAAATCGATTCTCATCTTTCTGAAATCAGTACCACCCGATGTAACCATGAGCTACAGTTACATTCAACCCGACAGCCATTCTTTCGAAAGGCCCGGGCAAGCTTCCTCAGGTCTCTTATAATCTTCTCAATGATGATTCGGAACTATAGAATCATCATCGTTGTTGCAACATGCCTGGTCTTGGGGGCCAGACATTCTGTTACAACTTTCCCAACTATCCACTTGTCAAAGATCAGCAATTCGTCTTGAGCTTCAACTTCTTACCAGCTCTCAACTTGTCGCCCGTCGCTACGGGATCAGGTGTCTTTGTTAAGGCCACTGATCTCTTAGCGGGTTGAGCATTCTACTGACTCATTTTTACTTGTCAAGTCACTTTTCAAACTGAGTCAAACTTTTTTTTCAGCGGCGTTTGCGTCAGTCGCATCCGCTTGGTTGGGTTTGACTCGCTGTGTTGAGCAGTGAGTAGAAGGAACAGTTTACTGATCCAAAAGGCCCTGTCAACTCTGCTGCTTGCTTTTTGAGCAGAATATCTGCTGATCCCTCACCCCTAAGCCCCCTGTTTCAATCGAAATCGCATGTTAGCATACGATTACAGCAGGAATTATCAGACCCCACTTTTTTTGCTCCCTCTGCTTGCGATGTGGACAACTTGTCTATAACTTGGGCATTTACGTTCATATTCAACCCATTCACTGGAGTTCTCAACCATGCCGTTTGCGCTCAAACCCAAACAAACCGTTCTTTTCATCGGCGATTCGATCACAGATTGTGGCCGTCGCGCCCAGGCTGCACCCCTGGGGGAAGGCTATGTGCGTCATATTCGTGACCTCATTGCCGTGAAATATCCTGCTTTAAACCTCAATATTCGTAACACAGGTATCTCCGGGAACACGGTGCGCGACCTGTTTAACCGTTGGACCGACGACTGCATTGCCTATCAACCCGATTGGTTGTCGATCAAAATCGGCATTAATGACATCCATCGCTGGTTACGCAATATTGAAGACCAGGCTGTCACCCCGGATGAATTTGCTGATCTATATGACAAGATTCTTGCCCGCGTGAAAAAGGAAACCAAAGCCAGGATCATCCTCGTCGAGCCGTTCTATATGTCACTGGATGCCAAGAGCGATTCCTTCCGGAGTACGGTGCTCGAACATCTGCCCAGCTATATCAAGACGGTGAATAGCATGAGCCGCAAGTACAAGACCAAAATCGTGCACACGCATAAGGCTTACCAGAACCTGCTCAAACACATCAGTCCTGATCAAATCTGTAACGAGCCCGTTCACCCCAACGCAAGTGGCCACCTCGTCATCGCCTACGAATGGCTCAAGACCATGGGCTGGTAACCCCCCACCCCACCCGGAAGCCCCCGTAAGTTTCACCGGATATTACGCAAGATTACCGGTGAATCAGGAAGATCAAGAAAAACACTTCAATCGTGACATCAAGCTTCGTAACCCAAGCACCGGGTGTGAACCCGATGCCCCCCAATCAACAACGATACAACGGGCACCGGCTTCACACCCGGTGCTCATTTTTTATAGACACATGCATCAAGTTGCTGGGTAACGCCTGATAACCCTCACATGACATCCGGTTGTAACGCTCCTGTCGTTTGCCCTTGCAACAGGTGCATGCAAATGTCACTTCCGAGTATCCACGATTTGAGTTTGCCTCAGAAATGTTCGATCAATGATGACAGACTCGATTGATTGTGTGTTCCGATGGGAGATTGATTATGCCTTACACACCTGATGAAATTCTCGATCCTGAAATCGTCAACGAACTACTCGAAGTAGGCGATGCAGAATTCCTGCAGGATCTCTTCGAAACCTACATCGAAGATGCGCACGAAAAAATCCAAGGCATGACTCAGGCCATGGAATCCGGCAATGCGCAACAGCTCGGTCGATTGGCACACACCTTCAAAGGCGCCTCTGGCAACATCGGTGCCATCGAACTCTCCAAGATCGCCGAGAAGCTTCAACAAATGGGCTACAACGATCAACTCGATGGTGTTGAAGCCGTCGTCAACGATCTCAAAGAACTCTACAAACTCGTCGAAACCACCATGCAAAACAAACTGCAGGAACTCCGCTGAGTTTGATGCGACATTCAACTAAAAATCATTTCAATCCCATGCTTCGATCGCCGAAGTATGGGATTGTTTTTTTATGTGTTGTATTGAGTTATCGATTTCATTGATTAGCCTCAATGTTTACTCGTAGAAACTGGAGGCATTGTCGGCGAAGCAGGCTGCCCGTTGGCCATCTGATTTCTGAATCGCTTGAGTGTTTCTGAGAGGGTTTGATCGCCGGGTAACAGTGGCACGGCTTTTCGCATCTCTTGGATATGCTGGCTGATTTGTGTTTGAAGCACTGGGTCAACCCCCAACCCCAGAAGCAGAACCCCTGCAAGCAGAATGACCGTCGCACTACGTGAAACAACCGAATTAAACGCCTGTTTTTTGAAGCCGTATGCCATGAGAAAAACGTAGATTCCGCCAAACATTGCAAGATGACTCATACTTGCAATCGGCACGGCTGTCGGCAACCCCGTTGCCATTGGTTTTTGCGTGATAAACGGTGACATCTGAAGCAAAAAACCAACGATCCCCAGTAAAGCGATCACACCAATGATCGTCACCCATTTGTGTTGGCCAACCCAGTTAGCCAAACGATCTGTCGGCACGTCAATGTCTTTCGCTCGACACTTGGACTTCAAAGCGTGCGACATCAAGTAATACGACAAGGTCATGATCACAAAGAACAGAAGCACATGCCATATCGCAAACAACGGATTAAAACGCGCGCCATATTCCCATCCCAGCAGTGGAAGATGCTGAATCAAAGCAAAGCAGAAAATGGGGACACACCATGCAAAGAGCATGATCAATAGAAAGTTTTGCCAACCTACCCAGATAAACAGCAGATCGTTTTGCAACCTTCGTTCCTTGCAGGCATTGATCATGCTGACAAATAATATCAACGTCATCCAAAGCGTCAGAACCACCATCCAAACCCAGATAATCCAACGCTGTTGATGAATGTATTCAACTTCTCGAAAGACGGCTGCTTGCTTGGGGGAATAGAAGAGCGGTTCAAATTCTTCGAGGACACCAAGCTGATGCATTAATTCACTATGTTGCTGCTCGGGGATTCTGGTTTTTTGAAGTAATGCATCTCGATCATTGATGTGGTAATAGTTTTTGATAAAGTCCTGGCGTAACGCTTTGAAATCTGCCATCGCCTTTTGACTGGCTGATGTATCTGAAGCCATTTGATACACGAAAACCCGTGTCACATGTGCCATGACCTTGCAGTTATACGCGACGAGTAATCCGATGCGATCATGCGATGATGCTGCGAGTTTCTGGTGATACAACGTGATGCAATCCAGCAATGCGATTGCAGTGTCTGTCTTACCTTGCCTGGCAACCTGAACCGCTGCTGCACAAACATACCGGGTCAATTTGCGATTCAGACCCAACGTTGGATTCAACGGGAACAATGCAGCATCAAGCTGTAACAGGTAATCATAAAGTGAATGCCGATCGGGTAACTGTTCAAGGCGATATGCCAGAAAATCAAAAACATGGGTATCAATGTATGGATGATTAACCGCCCGTTGCAACGCCTCCATCACAGCATGTATCTCAGTCATCTCAACGGGTTTTGAAAAGTCCATTGGAAAATAGACGGCATCTTCATCTGATTCACGGATGCCGGGTAGAGTAAACTGCATCGACTCATCGTCAATCACATCAAAATCACCCATGAGAACCATCGCTTGAAATAGGTCATAAACACCATTGTCCTGATCCAAATGCTTGACACGTTCAATACGCTTGATGACTTTGTCACGATGTGAAGGATTGGTGTTCTGATCGTAATAGGCAACAAGCTGGCTGAGAAATTGCAGTTGGCATAACGGTTGCTCTGAATACCGATCCGCCAATTTTTTCCATTTGACAACCGGCTTGATTTCAAAGGCATCGCCCATGGCAATCAAACGCTGATCGGGCGTCATCTGCTTGAGATAGTGATGTAAAACCCATTTCTCAAACGTCGTCATTTTCTTGGCTGAGCCATAATCATCCAGTTCATAGGGATCACTCAAATCAAGTTCCACGGGCAAAAACGAAAGCGCGGTCTGGAAGATCAAATAAAAACAGATCGGCAAAAGCACAAGGTTGGCTAACCATTCACACCATCGCACACATGCATGAGGCTTAACAGGATTCTCTTGCTTTGACATCGCAGCCCCCAGTGTCAATTCCAACCCTATTCACAACTGTGAATTTTAAATCCCAACAGAGACATCAAGCATCAGTGTAGCAAAAGCACATTCACAAGATTGTGAAATGACAGACAACAACTAACAGAAATAGCAAAAAGGATCGTGACTTTTTTTACTCGATTGGCAACGTTGTCACGCACATGGGCATGGGGATCGACAGTTCTTTGCCAACGTTCATGGGGACGGGGTTGTTGCCTTGGATGGTGAAGAGGACGACGTTGTTGGCGTCGCGGTTGGCGACGAGCATGAATCGGCCGTCGCGGGTTAGGGCAAAGCCGCGCGGGTGGCCGCCGCCGGAGGGGATGTTGGTGATCAGTTTGAGTTTGCCCTGCTGGTCGTATTGACTCACGGCAATGCTGTCCACGCCGCGGTTGGAGGTGTAGACGATGGGCATGAAAGGATGGGTATAGATATCAGCTGCGGAGTTATTGCCTTGGAAATCTGCGGGAAGCGTGCTGATGGAGTTGAGGGGTTTTGCGTTACCAGCCTTGGCATCCCATTGGTAGCTGTTAAGTGTGCTATCCAGTTCGTTGACGACGAACATCAAGCGCGGGTCCGGTGAGAAGGCAATGTGACGCGGGCCAGCACCGGGTTGGAGCTTGATGGTGTTGGTTACGGGTTGGACTTTGCCATCGGTGATGGGATGGATGGTGACTTGGTCGGTGCCCAAATCAGCAGCAAGTGCAAAGCGTCCGTCAGGGCTAGGGACAAAGCTGTGTGCATGGGGTTTGGTTTGGCGACGGGGGTGTGCGCTTGAACCGGTGTGCTGGTAACTGACGGAACCTTCGGCGGGGCCTTGCTCATTGAATGGGATGGCGGTGACGGATCCCGTGCCATAGTTGGCGATGAGCGCGTTGGCGGGCGCGAGTCCGACGTAGCAGCTGCCACGCCCGAGTGTGCTGGTGCGTCCCTGCAAGGTGAGTTTACCGGTCTTGGCATCAAAGCTGTAAATGGCCAAAGCACCGAATTTGGTCTTGGGATCATCGCCGTCGTTGTCAACCACAAAAAGTTGTTTACCGTCATTTGAAAATCGCGCGAAGATCGGACGGTTAATGCCGTCGGTGATGTGTTCGACGAGTGCGAGGGTTTGGGCTTGGGCATCAAGCTTGGCTAAATAGAGTCCGCCGGTATCGCCCTTGGCGAAGCTGATGATGAGGACCCAGTACGTCAAAGCGGAGAGTTCGACCATGAGGTTTCCTTGTGGCAAAGTTGGGTGTGATGACGGGGTGAAACACGCCCGACGTTCAATCAAGGCAATATTTGGTACCAAGATGGGTAAAAAATAACCGCTCACGGTGTTCTGCCGCAAGCGGTTTTTGTTTTGGGACATTTTTGCGAGTCAGATTAACCAATCAGGTCTTCGTCTTCCTTGGCGAGTACCGGCAAGGGCGCTTCGTCGGTGACACGGATCATGACGATGGTGGTGTCATCAATCGGTGATCGCAAACCGGTGAAGTTGCGCAGTTGCCAAAGGATGTGCTTGATGGCGGTCTCGGCATTCATGTTCTCATCTGCACACTCGCGCAGGGCAGCTTCGATGCGCTCTCTGCCAAACTGTTTGTTGGCATAGTTGAACGCTTCGGTCAGACCGTCGGTGTACATCAGCAGATAGTCACCGGGTTCAAGGTCGATGATGCTCTTTTCGTATTCCTGCAGTGAGTCCACACCGATGATCATGCCCCCGATATCCAGCGGGATGATCTCACCGTTACGCAGCAGGATCGGCGGTTCATGGCCGGCATTGCAGTAGGTCAAGCGCGGGATCTGCGGGTTAAAGACACCGTAGAAGAGCGTCGCAAATTCGTTGTCGAGTGTGTCACGGACCATGGCCCGATTCACGCGTGCCATGACTTCGTCCAGGTCGTAAATGTCCTGCGTGAAAGCGCGGAGTGATGAACGGACCGATGCCATGAGCAGGGATGCTGCGACACCTTTACCGACGACGTCTGCGACGACGATGCCCAGGTTGTTTTCCAGGCCGATGAAGTCGTAGAAGTCACCGCCGAGTTCCAGCGAAGCCTGGTATCGGGCAGCGATGTCAAACGGTGGCATGTTGGGCATCTTGGACGGCATCATGCGCCGCTGGACATCGGCTGCAAGTTTGAGTTGGCGGTCAACCTTCTGTTGCTTTTTCTCAGCGACTTCCAGGCGTGCGTGTTCGATGGCCGCAGCCATCATGTGCCCGATGGCTTTGAGCAGTTCCTGTTCGGACTCGGTGAATTGGCGTTCTTCACCTGCATAGACACGAATTGTGCCGATGGGTCGACCGTTGTAGATCATAGGCGCGCTGAGCATTGAGACAATGCCTTCGACCTTCACGTCATCGGGATAGAGCGTTCGCGGGTCGGTGCGCAGGTCCCGGACGTAGACGACTTCACCACGCAGGACGCGTCGGGCCAATTCGCTTTCGTTAAGCGGGATCGGACCTTTTTTGAGATAGCGCGTGGTGAGGTTGCACACGGCCTTGGGCACCAGGTGCGAACCATCTTCGGAGAGCAGGCGCACGGAGGCGGCCTTGACGTTAAGCACCTTCACGGACATGGCAGCTGCACCATTGAGCAGCTCATCGAGGCTGTGACGTCCGGTGAGCAGGGCGCTGAGCGTGTAGAGCACGTTGGCTTCTGCCACCCGTTGTGCCAAGGCTTGCTTTTCCGACTCGAGCCGGCGGACCTGTTGTTGAACGGCCTGCACCAGCGAGTTGGTCTGGGTTTGGGTCGGTATGTTGGTCATACTTCAATCTGTTAAGCGCATCGCCGTTGGTACTGTTTCAAATAGTTTAACCCTTTGCGGGTCTGGCGGGCGCGTCAACGCTTCCTCTTAGGCTTGGTCGAACTGTTCCTGGCAAAACTCACTGACCCAACCAGGCACGACTCAGTTGTTCCACAAGCGGATCCCCGGGTAAGTGTTTCTGGGCCAGTTCAAGTCCGTATTGTAGCAGTTGTTTGTCAGAAGTTTGATAGCCCATGAAAGCAATTAACAATGCAGCGTCATAATTGCCGTATTGTTTCATGAGATTTTCTGATTGCTCGCGGACCCAGGCCAAGCGGTTACCCGACGGCAGAAGCTTTGTATCCAATTTTTCCCCAAGATGTTGCGGGAATTTGGTCATGTGTTGACGCAGCGTCAAAGCCGTCACACGCACCATGCCTGCCCCCAATTGGGAACACAGCAGACCTGCGGAGGCCTCGTAGGAATCAGGATTGCCCAGAAGCAGACTCTTGAACTTGCGTTCGGCATCGAAATACCGGCCGGCTTTCAACGCATAGGTCGCCTGTGAAAGGGTTTGTGATGCATGCCATTCACGCTGAGACGCAGCGGCGGTGTGCGGCAGGGTCGTTGAGGGGACGGTGATGCCTGTCGAAGTCCCCATGTTGCCAAGCAGAACCTGATCGGCCTGATGCTTGTCCTGAGCAGCAATACTCTGATCGCTGTCTGCTTCAGGAGCATCAAACAAACCACCGGTCGGCTTGGCGGTGCCACGGGCGTCACTGCTGCCTGCGGGGATCACCGGCTCGGGTTTGGTCGAGGGTGAGGGGACACCGATGACCTGATCGAGCACATCGTTTGAATCCTCAACACCACGCGATTGGAGCATGGCATCCTGGAGTTTCTGCTGGGCCTGGGCACGCTCGGCAGCCGTCTGCTGCGGGGTGGTCAGGCCGGTATTGGTCGAAGCATTGGGATTAAGCAAGCTGGACATGGGGTCGGGATTGACGGTGTTGCCCATGCCGGGGATGCCCGCGTTGTTCATGGGCTGGATGCCACCGCTGTTGTTGCCTGACTGCGGGTCGACTTGCTGCATATCCGTGCCGGTCATGGAGTTGTACAGCGATTGATGCGTGGGCAACTGCTTGACCTGCGCCGGATCCGCGACGAGTTGGTTATCGCGATTCACACCGTGTTCGATGGGCTTAAGACCCTGTGAGATACGCTGACGATTTTCCTTGTTCTGTTGGAGAATCATGTAGGCATCATCGCCGGGGTTGGCCATCAGGGATGATTCAAGCTGCATCTGCTGAGCCTGGAGACGGGCTGCTTTTTCCTCAACACTCAGGCCCGGCTCGGTTGCAGGCTGGGCGTTGAGCATGTTCCCGGGCATCTGCTGAGCCGGGAGGATGATCTCCTCGGACGCCGGTGCAGTGGAGTCGGGATAAGCCATGTTCTTGCTGGGGTCGACTTTCCAGAGCGTGTCGGTCGTACCAGCAATACCGTGACCAACGGAAGTACGGTTGGCGTTGGGTGCTGCCAAGGCACCGAGCAAGGCGGGGTTCTGGGTTAACTGGTCATTGGTGTATCCCCCCCCCACCACCGTTGGACGCAGATCCTGTGCCCCCACCGGGGTGTCGGCAGGTACGCCCAGACTCTGAGCGGAGGTCGCACCAATACCCAGTGATCGACCGGACAAATCGCCCTGAACTCCGACGGTCCCAGCGCGGGATGTGCCGAACTCGGGGGTGTAAATCATCTGGCCGTTGGTGGTTGCCTGCCCGGTCCGATAAGCGTCAACGGGGACACCTGATGAACTGATGACGCCTGGTTTGGCACGGTTATAGGACTGCAGGTTCCCCAGCACCGCCGAGTGGCTGGCACGTTTGACGGACTGCGGGTAGGTCAAATCCTTGCCGGTTGTCCCCGGTGCGGCATTGGCGCGGAATCGGTAAAGCTCGTCTGAGCCGGTGTTACCCCGGAAATCGCCGGGTGCACCGTAGTTGAGATTACCACGGAACCCCTTGCCAGCATTGATGTTGCCATAGACAATGTCGTTGCGTGAGCCGTAGTCCACATTGGTGGCCTGCGGGTTGATTTCGCCGGAGGACTGCTCGAGATTGTTGTCCAACTGGTACTGCGCCCCAGCCGGTAATGCGCAAAATCCCAGCATTGCCGTCAGCGTCAAAGTCAATTGTGGCAGCTTGTTCATCTTCGTGCCCCTTTGGCGTAAACCGATATACTTTCAAATCTTAGTCGTAGTGCTCGCAGGTTCGAACAAACGCCTGTCTGTCCGATAATGTGCAAGATCAATGCCAGAACCTGCTCTGACCGAACCTACACAATACATGTCATAGCCGTGGCAGGGATAGACCAAGGTCTAGCACCCAATCCATAGCAAAACACGCTCCAGTGCAGGATAAACTACCGATCCTGCGCGGATCCTATTCCTATTATCGGCATGAAATGGGGGATTTGGCTACAGGATTTCGAGAATTTCAAAACGCTTGACGCCACGTGGCAGGTCCACACGAACCGTCTCACCCACGCGAGCTTTCATCAGCGCTTCACCCATCGGACTGTTGACCGACACTTCGATTTCGTCTGCATCGAAATTGCCCGTCGTTTCACCCATGAGTTTGTACAGATCGTCGCTGCCATCCGAGAGGTCTTTGAGCTTGACGATCGAACCGATGAACACCACATCATCAGGCATCTCAGCATCGCCGGTGACCTGCGCATTTTTCAACCGCTCGGTCAGACGACGAATCTCCGCTTCCTGCAAGCCCTGCTCGTCACGTGCTGCGTGGTACTCGGCATTTTCCTTGAGGTCACCCATCGCGCGGGCCTCAGCAATACGCTGGGTAATCACCGGGCGATTGGCAATGAGTTGGGCAAGTTGATCTTCAAGGCGTTGCTTGTCTTCAGGCGTCAGGAAGTCCATGGGGGCTCCTTGTGGTCATAATCACGGTTCTCAAAATTCCAAAATCACGCAACCCATTTCAGCAATAGTCACCTGCGGATCCAACATGAATCGATCCGTGACAACCAGTCCGTCAATCGGCAATTGAGGTGCCTTGCTGATATGAGTAACACGTTAGCTTAACGATCCATCAGCAGTTGGCAATCCCAGGGTGAGATTTTTAATCATTCACATCCAACAACTGCATATCAAAATCCAAACGATGACCTTGCTCATGGATCTTTTCATCAAAGCTCGAAGTTAACCAATCATCACAGCCAACGAAAACAACCAACCCGATCGCCACAAATGTGATGAGCAGAAACAGTCGTCTTTGCCGCCAACGCAAGCCCTTCCACATCACCCCAACACTTGTTGCAAGAAGCACCGCAGCAAAAGCACCCAACCAGAGCAGCGCGTTAAAAATTGCTTGCACCATGTGCATCTCACATATCTCATGCCCCCGCATGATGGTCAGTTCACCGTCGTAATGCCCACCCAAATCAATCAGCCCCCAGAAAAATAAACCGTCGCACAACAAAATCCCTGAGACAAGCAAACCCAACCAGATGTACGCTGCACGCCGGCTTAACTTCGCATTGGCAATGACAGGTTGTTTTTCGGATTCATTCATGGCATCTCCATGAAATAACGAATCTCATGGACGGTTTTCAACGCAGTATACATGTGCTCGCCCCAGTGATGCTCATAGCCCCATCGCCATGCCCAAATCGCTTGGCCTATATCATCCTGTTCATTGCGTTGGTAGTATTGAATGCCGTCAAACAAATCGCGGTAGATGTCTGCAAGATCATCAAAGAGCATGTCGGCACGTGTCATATTGTCAAAGTCTTTGCCTTCGATGTAATAGTCCATCAACTTGGCAATCCCCTTGCCAGCAACAGAATTAATCGCACGGGCAATTTCGGACCATTGATCTTGATTGATACGTGGGATTTCAGGCACATCAACTGCTTCATAGTCAGCAGGCAATTGCAGCACGCTCGAAGCAAGATTCGTCAACAATTCCAGCAAGTGCGTAAACGGCCGATCATCGCTTCCATCTTTCATGGCATCGATATACTGACAATACGCTTTAGCTTGTTGATAAAAAGCAGTAACTGACGGATGTAACTCTGCCACACCATCCCCCTTCAGGCGAGCCGCGGCTTTAGAACGGCTGTAGCAACGAAAGTGGTAAACCTAGTAAACCAACAACAATTGTGACCAAGAAGAAAAATCTTTCCTTTGAGATCAAAATCGGATTATATGCATAAAAACACAAAGCCAAAAAACAACTTGATAATGCAGAAAAAATCCCAAGAGAAGGTAAGAAAATTAATAGCATTCCTGCCTGACAATTGTTCGAATTCTGATATTCAATGAAAACCAGAATCCCCAAGCAATAGGAGATGATGACCATGCTCGCAGCTGAATACAAAGAAACTTTTTTAAGCTGCCATAAATGAGTTTTGTCAGTTTTCCCACTCACACCATCCCCCTTCAGGCGAGCCGCGGTGTGTCACCGTAATCGCAAAGAGCCGCGCACGAAGTAAGCGGGCGTCTTGCAATGTGTATTCGAGCCAACCGCTTACTTCGTGCGCGGCTCTTGATTGAGTATCACTTGAGCAAATCAACCGACTCACTGAGCGGATGCACCGCGCGGTGGGCCACCTCAAAGGCGTTGGTCAATAGACGCTGCACTTCGGTGAGATCGGGATTATTGGTGTTCTCGGAAACGGTCCAGTTACGACGCAGCGGTTTTTCATCACTGTCGACTTCCTGGATCACGGTGCGGTAAGCCCATTGATCTTCGTTGACTTCCTTGAGCTTGGTCTTGCGGGCAGCGATGAAGTCGCGTTCCATGGTCAGGTCGATGAGCTTGCGGGTCAGGGCAGGGTCAACTTCGCTGGGATATTCACTGCCATCGGCATCACGCAGCAAAGCATCGGAGGTGACCAGATCAATCACGAGCATCTGCATGCCCTGGACCGCCGGTTCGTTGTTTGCGCTGCTGTTCACGCCATCCACTTTGCCGATTTCCTTTTGCCCAACATAATCGTCATAGAGCATGTTGATCGTCGGCTGAGTCTGGGGCGGATCAGGAATCTTTGCCAACTGTCGGACAACAACAATCTGCGTCGGATTGAGTTCGCGTGGGGGTTTGATGACCCACATGTTGCCAACCTTGAAGTTGTACTTCTCACGAAATTCGTAGGAGCTCCACTCCATCGGATTCCAGGTCCACTTGAGCGGGTTGAGTTCCAATCCCTTTTTCTTCTGAGGCTGGACCTTGGTGGCAACCTGCTGCTGATCAGCAGACTGCTTGCTGGCGCAACCGGTGAACAGGGCAGCCGTCAAAGCAAGGACAAGGAACAAACAGACCGGTCGGGAAAAACGTGGCATGATGTGCATGGAGCCATCCTCAGTGGACAGTAGAGTCGGAACAGGTGGGTGAACACAGTATACGGAATTTACCGGGCATCTGTGAAGTTCAACCTGGAAGTTTGTTGTGGTTTGCGTGAATCGTTGCTTGGCCAATCAAACGATACCTGTAGTCAAGGCAATTTAATCTCCGCTCATCGTCATTCCCGCGCAGGGACATGATGCACGTGGCCTTCTGACGTCGGGTGTCCAAGGCAATTGAAACCACAGGTGAACACAGATGTTCGAGCAGAACAAAGGAGCCGCGCACGCAGGAAGCGGTTGCCTTGAATCGGCGTTAAACACACCCGCTTACTGCGTGCGCGGCTCTTGGCTTTTGATGCGACAAAAAAACGCAGGAACGGATCAAGGGCCGTTCCTGCGTCATATTTGAGTTTGATTTCGAAACTTACTGGAGTCCGATTTGCTCAACATCCATCAGGCGGAGATTCAAAGCATCATCGACCTGAATCTCACCGTTGATGCCAACCGTCCGACCGAGATAGGCTGAGGGATTGAGCTTGTCGTTGGGACGGACATAAATCAACGTCACCGACGGCTGTGCCGGATTCACCAGGCGGTAGAGTCGCGGCAGGTTTTGCCCGTCATACAGGGCACTTGCCATCAGTTGGCCGGTCATTTGGTAAGTCGTCTCAGTGGGTTGAGGTGCCTGCACGGGTGTTGCAACCGGCATGGGCTGAGGCTGAGGTTGAGACTGAGCATAATTCTGAACGGAACCGATGGAACGCAGGGCCTTGGCCAACTGGATGTCGCGTTTGATCATCAGTTCACGAGCCTGAACGATGCGCTGATCGTTGATGGATAACGCGGTGTGATTGCCGATCTGCTGATAGGCATTCAGATAGTTCTCCAACGGAATCTGATCCAACGGTTCGTTGTAGGCTTCGACCAATCTGTCCTCAAGCTTGGCAAGCATCTCGGACTGCGGCTTGAAGTAATCACGGGTTGAAAGCAGTGGGTTCACCGTCGGCTTGGGGGCGATCGCAGGCTGCGGTTGCGGTGTCGGCGTTGGCGTCGGTACTGGTGCAGCTTCAGCCGTTGCAACAGGTGTTGAAACCGGTGTCGGCGTGGTCGTCACCGGTTGATCCACCACAGGTAAAGTCCCATCATTGACCGGCTGGGTATTGGCTGTCGTGAATGCAGGCATCTCCACCACAGGCTCGGGCGTGCTGGTATCCGTTACCACAGGCAATTCCGGCTTGGCGGGAACCGTGCGATCCAGTCGATCGTCATTGACAGCAGGCTTGTCCACCACCAATTCCTCGGTATTCAAAGGCAAGGACGTATCGGCAACCGACACATCAACCGCAGAAGGACGCGAAGGCGTGAACTCCGGCTGAGGCTGAGGCTTGGGTGCAGGCGTGGCAACGGCAACCGGCTGAGGTGTCGAAACCACATTCGGGTTGGCAGCATGCATCGGCAAACCTTCAAAGTCCGGCGGGGTCTCCGTGTCTGGTATCGGTGGCGTCGAACGACGAACCGTCGATGGCGTCGTCGGTGCTGCAGGTTTGGGCGTCGATGTCACTGAAGGTTGCGGCTGAGGCTGACTCACCACCGGTTGCGGGGTCGTGTCCACCATCGTCGATGTCGCAGCAGGCGTTGAAGTGGATGCATCCCCCGGCAGCGGCTTGTTGATCACCAACGGACGCAAAGCAGGCTCGGTGATCTCCACCGTCGTCGGCGTCGGCTTGGGAGTCGGCGTCACAACCGGTTTAGGTTCAGGCTTGGGTTCGACGACCGGGGCAACGGCAACGGTCTCAACCGGCTTGGGGGCCACCACGGGTTTGGGCTCAGGCTTGTGAGCCGGTGTCACGTCCACATTCGCCACCGGCTTGGGCGTGCTGGTGATGACCGTTTTTTCCGGGTCCGGCATGATGATCGGCTCGGACTTTTCAATCACGAAATCAGGCTTGGCGGTCGGCGTTGGTTGCGGCTTGGGAGCAGGCGTTGGTGTCACTGCGGTCACCACCGGTTGAACAGGTTCAGGCGCAACCGGTGTCTCAGCAACTGCAGGCTTGAAGTCCACCTTCTCGACGGAAGATGCAGGCAGGTAAACGTAGGTTCCCTTGGGTGGGACGATCTTGTAATAACCGCCATCTTCACTGACGATCTGCACGGTGTCGCCCTTAAGCAGATTGGCGGTGCGACGGAAGCTGTCAGCGACGCCGTTGACCGATGCGGTGAACACTTCGCAGGGGGTCTTGTTGACCACGCCGATCTTCCCATCCCCCTTGGCATCGACAAATGCCTTGGAGACATAGCTGTGGACACCGGCAGGCGGGACGATCTTGTACCACTGATAAATCTTCTCATCGACGGTGACGATATCGCCCTTCTTGAGTTCCTTGACCACGTAGTACGTCGTACCAACGCCTGCACGGACCAGGGCTTTATCCCGCGTGACCTGGGCGGGGAACGGATATTCCGGCTCCTCGTCTGCAGCCAATACCAGTGTGGGAATCAGCCCCAACACCAGGCAGAGAATGGCCCAGCGTTTGGACCACGCCCCCTGGCTCAGATCAATGCCCCGGACTCTCTTTTTCACCAATTGCATTTGATGCCTCCAAAACCGTCAAAAATCGACGTTCAGCTTCCAAACAAGGACGGTAACTGACCCTATATCCCCCGTCAAGGTCAATCGTTGTCATTAGTATAACCGGTATTGTTATTATCAGACGCACGGGCAGGTTAAAGGTTCCGCCAAGTCTCAAAATCAGGGGATAATGGGTGGATATCGCCACAGGATCAGAGGGTCATTTCACAAGTAAAAACTGACGTACATCCACGTGTCAGGCGAGCCGCCGCGTGTCGCGGCGAGAATGACCGCAGGTCAAAATGAGATGTCATACGCCCTATCCCATTTCGATTTTGAGCTTTGCTCAATCCCGCGTTGACACAACACGGCTCGCCTGCATGTTGCATTCAATCTTGACAGCCTGCCTTGTAAGTCCGACACGCATTCGTCTTGAACAATAAAAAACCGCCCCGAAATGCCGGGACGGTTTTGTGTTCAATGACCAGCTATCGCGTCAACTGTCACTGAGAAAAGATTACTTCAATTTTCAGGCAAACCGGATTGCGTCAACATTGCTTTCGTCATTCCCGCGTAGGCGGGAATCCAGTGGCATTCTGTTAACACCTGCAAGTTCCACTGGACTCCCGCCTTCGCGGGAGTGACGGGAAATTGCCACGGCCTGCATATTGATCAAAACGTGAACGTGGTTTCGAGCCAGAACTTGGTGCGGTCGGCATTGCCGGAGTCTTCGCCGTTGTAGTCGGCGAACTTGGCGAGTACTGACCAGTTCTTGTTGATCTTCTTGGCTAGGACGAAGTCGAATTCCGTCCCCAGATCACCGCTGCCCTTGTTGGCAGAGTAATCGTGGTAGAACACCTTGGCATTGATGCCGAAGGGCAGCTTGGTGCCTGCGTAGATGTAGAAATCTTCAACACCACTTGCAGGCGTACTCAGGAAGACGTCCGCCCAACCCTGGTAAGCGTGATTGGTGCCCAGCGGGAATTGGAAGGCCGCTGCGCCACCATCCGAACCCAGCAGTTGGAAGCCCACACCGCCAAAGCCAAGATCCTTGACCGACAGTTTCACGTCGATTGCAAAGAAGTCCGCTTCGTAATCCAGTGTGCTGTCTGCGTAATCGCTTTGATGTGCATAGGTGAGTTTGTAGCCAAAGGTCCATGTGTCATCGAGCTTGATATTACCGAGTCCAGTCACGCCATAGGTTTGGCTGGAGTTGTTGTTGCCCCCGTCATTTTCCAGATCAAGCAGGTACGCAAAGCCAATGAGCTTGAACTCCTTGCAAAACTGGTAGCTGGCATGAATGACATGCGAGCTTGAATCAAACGGTGTCGCGCCTGCGACGGTCGCTTCTTCGGTGAAGATGCGATTAACCTTCCAGATGTAGATGTACTGCAGGTCAAAACCCTTGATGCCCAGATCACTGGAGAAGTTGGCTGCATCGTAGGTCTGTTCCATCTGACGCCAACCGACATTGCCGATGAATCGCGCGTCATCAATGATGATGCGCTGACGACCGATGATGGCGTTGAGACTGATGTCATCGAGCTTGCCTGCATACTTGATGTATGCCTGGTTGAGTTCGACTTCTTCGGGGTCTGCCACAACAGCTTTGGTCGAAGCACCCTGCGAGGCCTGGGGCACGGAGTAGTCGCTGCGGTCAAACGGCGTGTTGTTTTCCAATTCGACAAACGCGCTCACACCATTCAAAGGCTTGGTCGCATATCCAAAGCGCGTGCGATTGGTGATGGCAGAGGTTTCGTCACGACCAGTCTGTGAGACATGCTCCCAGCGAAGACGGTTATTCATGGAGAACTTACCGCCGAAAAGTGCGTCGGCAATGCCCTCTGCCGGTGTCTTGGGATCGCTCATCCAACCGAAATTTTCCGGCAGGTTAAACGGGTTAAGCCAGAACCCATCGGAAGCGGGTGCTTCTTCCTGAGCCTTGACCTGCGACCCCATCAGCAGTGAACCGGCGATCGTGCCGGCAATTGCCAATCCCTTGGTCCATGTCCATTTAGATCCAACCATTTCTCATTTCCTTTCCTGTAAGCAAGCCTGTCCAAAGGGCTGCCCGATTGTTTAATTTGCTGTAACGGCAAGCGCAGCAACAGCTTCTGGCTCATGAAATGTGACGACGTTGTCACAACCATGAGCGTCACTATTTTAGCTTTCTAACAAAAATGTAACCTTGACTTACGTCAAACTCCAGAAATTTTTTCTCAGAGTTTGCCTGAAGTCACTCCACCCCGGCCCTGGCGGAGACGCGCCAGGTATTCAGCAGGCTTGGCAGGATCGAACACCTGACCGTCCATCCACACATCTGACCCCATTGTCAGTGCGTCGCGGTCGTCGCTGTACAGCGTCCAGGGTTGATCATGTTTACCTTCCGCTTTGTAATCCTGTGTCGGGAAGTTGATGCCAAGCTCCGATGCCGCCGCCCGGTAAATCTCCGGCCGATAGGTCGCCTCAGCGATCATCCGTTCGTCCCAGTCTTCAGGGACCTGCCCCCAACGTTTCATCTGCGTCACAAACCAGATCGCATGTGACCGCCAGGGAAATGTCGCCGCAAAGCGTCCGAATACATTGAAGTCCGGCATCAGTTCCGGGTGCTTACCCAACTCAAATTGATACTTGCCACACATCGTCAAACCAATAATCTCCGGCAAGGCGCCGACGTACTTCTCGCAGGCAAGCAACTCCACCACCGGCTTGCAGTCTTCCTGCTTCTCAATCCAATCGCATGCACGAAGCACCGCGCGGATCAAAGCAAAATGCGTGTTGGGATTCCGGTCCGCCCAATCGCTATTCACCCCCAGCACCTTCTCCGGACTGTTGTTCCAAATCTCATAGCCGGTGATCACCGTCCGACCGACTTTGCTCAACGTCGCAACCGTATTCCAGGGCTCGCCAACGCAGTAACCATCAAGTTGCTTGTCCTTGAGAAAGCTGACCATCTGCGGGGGTGGTACGACGATCAGGTTCACATCATGATCCGGGTCGATCCCAGCCGAGGCCATCCAGTAACGCAGTTCGTAATTGTGCATCGACGTCGGGAACACAATGCCAAACGTCAGCTTGTCCTTGCCCTGGGCCTTGCGGTGATCGATGACTTTCTTCAATGCCTTGGCAGAGAGCTTGCGATCCTGAACCATCTGAGGCAAGGCTTCGCCCATCTGCTCATACAACGTGTTGGAAACCGTGATCGCATTGCCGTTCAAATCCAGACTCAGCGCGGTGATCGTCGGCTTGCGAACACCGGCGATGCCCAGCGTCGTGGCGATCGGCATGGGTGCGAGCATCTGGGCTGCATCGAAAACACCATAAGCAACCTTGTCTCGAATCCCAGCCCATGAACCTTCACGCACCAGGTCAACGGTTAACCCCTCTTCGGTGAAGAAGCCCATCTCCTGTGCAACCACCAACGGCGCACAGTCTGTCAGTGGCACGAAGCCGATTCGCAATATGGGTTTTTCAATTCGCATCATTGTCGTTTTCTTTCCCGTGCTCAGTCGCGGCGTGCTTGGGCATATCATCGAGCCAGACTCTCTTTCCAAACAGTGCAGTTTTTCCCGGATCAGTTCACGATCTGCAACAGTTCAACCAACTCCTGGGCCACCTGCCCAATGCGTTGCTTGCGATCCATTGCCATCTTCCGCAGCAATGAAAAGGCCTCCGTTTCAGAACAGTTGCGCTTCTCCATGAGCAACCCCTTGGCACGGTCAATGAACTTCCGCTCATCAAGCGAACTCTTGGCCGTCGATAACTCGCGTTCCAACGATTGGTGCTTCTGAAAATGGGCAATGGCAACCTGAAAAATCGGCTTGAACTTGGCAAGACTCAGCCCGTCCGCGACGTACGCGCTGACCCCTGCTTCCACGGCATTTTGAACCGTCTGTTCATCATCATCACTGGCAAACATCACCACCGGACGCTTATGATCCCGATGGATTGACGAAACCATTTCCAACGTATCACGGCTGGGTGAACTGATATCAATCAACACCACATCCGGCTTGGCGTCCGCCATCACCGAAGGCAGATACTCGCCCGTGAGGACCAACCCCACGACCTTGTAACCGCTGTCATTGAGAACGTTGGCCAGCGCGCGACCGCGTGCTGCGTCCTCATCGACCACCATGATTTTCAATGCTTCAGCCAATTTGAGATACCTTTGTGGCATTCACCACTCACAACATAAAAACCAACTCGGACTTCTCGCCTTTGGACTTCTGCGTTGCCAGGGCTTCTTCGAGATCCGCTTCCGAGTCTTCGGTGGCAGGTTCATCTTCAGCAGGCTCGGCAACCTTGCCACGATTTTCCTTTTCGTGTTCGAGGTCCTGGAGATATTGAATCAAGCTGCCACGGATATTGTAGTATTCCGGGTGATCCAATACCTCCTGGCGGATACGCGGGCGCTCAAAGGGCATCTCATTAATCCGCCCAACCCGTGCATGTGGACCATTGGTCATGGTGACGATGCGATCACACATGTAAATCGCTTCGTCCACGTCATGCGTGACCAATAACGTTGTCACCTGGTTCTGATTGAGAATATCCAGAATCACGTCCTGGAGTTCCATGCGTGTTAACGAATCCAACCGACCGAACGGTTCGTCAAGCAAAAGCATCTTGGGTTTGAGTGCAATGGCTCTTGCGATACCCACGCGCTGCTGCATCCCGCCGGACATCTCGCGGGGGTACTTGTGCATCGCATCAATCAGGCCGACCTGATTTAGATAAAACTCCGCCAATTCACGGCGTTCTTTTTTCGATGCATGGGGATAGACGCGTTTCACGCCGAGCATGACATTACCCAGTGCGGTCATCCATGGGAACAAGCATGGCGACTGGAACACCACGGAGCGATCCGGGCCAGCCCCGTCGATTTCCTTACCTGCGACAACCACGTTCCCGCCGGAGATTTCGTTGAGTCCTGCGATCATGGTCAAGACCGTGGACTTGCCACAGCCGGAGTGACCGAGGATGCCGATCATTTCACCTTGCTTGATGCGAAGGTCAAAACCATCGACCACGCGAATGTCTTCGCCAAAGGGATTGGGATACGCTTTGACGAGATTGACGATTTCAACATATCTGTCTTGAAGGCTGTTACTCATTTTGATTCACTTCTCCTGACAGGCCGCGACGCCTTGGGGTTTTGTGTTTTGTGTGCTTGTTTAAAATATTGGCTTGGTGTTAACTGGATTTAACCACGAAGGACACGAAGAGCACGAAGGTCACGAAGTTAAGACAAGAAGAATTTGTTTTTGTTTCTGCTGACCATCCCTTAAGTCGAACGTAGATTGAAAAGCTGTCATCACAAATTCATTCTTTTAACTTCTGCATTTTCTTCGTGTCCTTCGTGCACTTCGTGTCTTCGTGTCTTCGTGTCTTCGTGGTAAAACAATTTCAACACCTAGCCTTATGCAATCTCACTCACCCGACTCTTGCCAGTGAGATCGGTTGGATGTCGGGGCATTTGAGATTGCGTTGTGTGCGAAGGAGTTTGGCTTCCTCGTTGACCGAGATCATGAACTTGGTCACGCGGTTACGAAGTGCCTTGAAATCAGGGTTAAAGTTCAATGTCGTGCGATCGCGCGGCCGGGGCAGTTCGACTTTAAAATCATCTGCCAAGGTGGCCTTGGGGCCGGGCGTCAACGGGATGATGCGGTCTGCCATGATAGTTGCTTCGTCGACATCGTTGGTGATCATCACCACGGTGCGGCGATCCTCTTCCCAGATGCGAATGATCTCATCCTGCAAAACCGAACGGGTCAGCGCATCCAACGCAGAAAGTGGTTCATCCAGCAGTAACACTTCCGGTTTCATGGCCAATGTACGTGCAAGGGACAAACGCTGACGCATCCCGCCGGAGAGTTCGTGGGGCTTTTTCCACTCCGCACTGGTCAGTGAGACCATGTCGATGTAATGCTGAATGTATTCAGAACGTTCGCCCTTTTTCATGTCGGGGAAGACCTGCTTTACAGCAAGCTCGATGTTTTGATAAACGCTCAGCCAGGGAAGCAGCGAGTAATTCTGAAACATCACGCCACGATCCGGCCCCGGTTGATCAATGGTCTTGCCCTTCATGCGGACGAAACCACTGTCGGGTTTTTCGAGTCCTGCAAGCAGGGAGATGAGCGTACTCTTACCCGAACCGGAGAAACCGATGATGGCAACAAACTCATTTTCCTGCACACTCAGGTTCACGTTTTCGAGCACCTCGGTCCGTTCGTTGGAAGGCCCGTAGCCGATGCACACATTGTTCATTTCGAGGAAAGACATAACTATTTTCCTTCAGCGACACAGCAGTGTCGCAGCTATTTTCATCGTGTTATTCATTAAATCGCGGTCGGGGCGCCGTCGAAGCTGACCAGGCGTTGGAAGACGATCATCGTGCGGTCGAGCATCAAGCCGACAATGCCGACGACGAAGACGACCACGAACATCTGGGCAAAGGTCTGAGACGAACCGTTGTTGAACATGTCCCAGACGAACTTGCCAATACCTTCGGAACTTGAAAGCAATTCAGCTGCGATGAGCACCATCCAGCCAACCCCCAGGCTGATGCGAAGCCCTGCAAAAATCAGCGGTAGCGCAGACGGGATGATGATCTTGAACAGCCGATTCCAGAAGCCCAGACGCAGAACGCGGGCAACGTTGAGATGATCCTTATCAATCGCTGCAACACCCAAAGCAGTGTTAACCAAAGTCGGCCACAGTGAGCAAAGTGCAACGGTGATGGCGGAAGATAAAAATGCCGGATGCACCGGGGCTTGTTCAGGATCATCAATAAAACCACCGACAATGATGAACACAATGGGAAGCCACACGATCGGGGACACGGGTTTGAACAGTGAGATCAGTGGCGTCATCGCTGCCATAAACACCGGCGAAAGTCCACAGAGAATACCGATGGGTACCGCGATGATCGTTGCGATCACAAAGCCAAGGAACACGCAACCCAGTGACCGAACAATCTGTGCAGGAAACGTCCATGGCTTGGCATAGGTCGAGGTTTCAATGCGACCGAGGCGATCTTCAGCACGGTGAATGTTCATCGCACCGAAGTACAAAGCGCGACCCGATGCCTGACTGAATTTTTCTTTCTTCTCTTCCAGAGACTTTTGAGCTGCGAGAACCTTTTGCTGCTGGTTGTTATCACCGAGATTTTCAAGACGCTTACTCAAAAACTGAACCTGTTCAGCAACACGGTTCTTGGCAAGGCGTGCAGCAATCAGACCTTCATGCTTTTGGTTCATGACAACATCGATCCTGGCCTTGATGACCTGAAGCTGCTGGGTTTCGACATCACTTTGCTTGATGTGTGCTTCGACCTTTTTCAGATACTCGGCGCGGGCGGCGGTGTCACCATCCTTAATCGTCTTGGCAAGCTCATTGAGTTCTTTCTTGCGATCAGACTCGGCCTGTTTGAATTGGTCTTTGGTCTTTTCGAACACAGCCATCAACGGGGCAACGGCTTGATCCGTCGCTGCCTTGGCCTGCTGTTGTGCTGCGTTCAACTGCGCGTCTGCTTTCTCCAACTCAGGTTTGAGTTTTTCAAGCAATGCCGTCACTTCGGCGATACGCTTTTCACGCTCTGCGCCTTCAACGCGGAAGTCTTCTTCCTTGATGTTCTCACGTTGATGGAACACCCAGATGTTCTTGGCAGAATCCCAGACGACAGAAGGCGTGGGCACTTCACCACTCTTGGTGGTGTGACGCGGGGCGATGTAAGCCCAGGCGACGAGGAAGGCACAGAAGGTGACGATGGGGATGGCGATGAAGAGGATGATCTTGCGAACCTGTTCGCGGGGCTCTTCACGGTAAGCCAGTCGGACGACCGGGTCGAGGACCTTGAGGCCGGCAATGTCCAGGGCTTTGAGGATTTTGTACTTCATGATGCGACTCACTGAGGTAAACGGGAAACGAATTTTGCGACGGACGTTGTTTGCGAGGGATTTTGTATTTGTTGAATGTTGTTTGGTTGTTGCGCGTTTTGAGGAGCGCTAAACCGCAAGCGGTTTGAATTTCCGGGGGCTTCCGGGGGGACGCAGGGGTCTGGCTTGAAGGGTTAGGTCCAAGCCAGACCCGTCCTCAGCGTCGCGTATCAGTGTGAGTGGGCACGTTCACTCACGGTTGGAGAAGGATTAGTCTTTGTTACCGATCTTGAAGCTGTTGATGTAGCCGATGGGATCCTTGCCGTCATACTTGTTGCCATCGATGAAGTCGGTGGTGGCAGGCTTGTAACCATCGGTGCCGAAGGGGACATCACTTTCCGAGAGATAGCCTTCGGTGATGAGCATCTTGGCAGCGGCCTCGTAAACCTGTGGCAGGTAAATGCTCTTGGCGGTTTCGTGATACCAACTGGCAGGCTTGGATTCGGTGATCTGGCCCCAGCGACGCATCTGGGTCAGGAACCAGACACCGTCGGAGTACCAGGGATAGGAACAGTAGTACTTGAAGAAGACGTTAAAGTCAGGCATCGCACGCTTGTCGGTCTTCTGGAAGTAGAAGAAACCGGTCATGGAGTTCTTGATCACGTCGTAGTCGGCACCGACATAGTTGGGCAGTGACAGTAGACGACAGGCTTCTTCACGGTTGACGAGATTGCCTTTGCTATCAGTAGCATCAAGCCATTTGCCTGCACGGATCAGCGCTTTGACGACAGCCAGATGGGTCTGGGGATTTTCGTCGGCCCACTTCTTGGTGACACCGAGCACCTTTTCAGGATTGTTCTTCCAGATGTCATAATTGGTGGTCACAGGTACGCCGATGCCTTTGGAGACGGCTTGCTGGTTCCAGGGTTCGCCGACACAGTAGCCTTGAATGTTGCCTGCTTCGAGAGTCGAGGGCATCATCGGGGGCGGGGTGACCGAGAGTTCCACCTGGGCATCGCTGCGACCACCTTTGTCGGTGGAGGTGTACATGCCCGGGTGAATACCGGAGGCCGCGAGCCAGTAACGCAGTTCGTAGTTATGTGTCGAAACGGGGAACACCATACCCATCTGCAGTTTCTTGCCTGAGTCCATGTATTCACGGACGACCGGGATCAAACCCTTGGCAGAGATCGGGTGCTTGGGGGTCGGCGTGTTAAGTGCCGAGTCGTTTTGCTGCATCTGTTCCCAGACATTGTTGGAAACGGTGATCCCGTTGCCGTTGAGGTCAAGTGTGTAGGCGGTGACAATGTGAGCCTTGGTGCCAAAGCCGATGGTTGCCGCAATGGGTTGACCTGAGAGCATGTGCGCACCGTCGAGGTTACCGTTGATGACATTATCAAGCAGTGTTTTCCAGTTAGGCTGAGCGATGACTTCGACCTGCAAGCCTTCGTCTTCAAAGAAACCTTTTTCCTTGGCTATGACGATCGGTGCACAGTCGGTGAGTTTGATGAAGCCGAACTTCAGCGAATCTTTTTCGATGTCCAGGTAGACCTTATCACCACTGGGGGTGTCTGCCAAAAGCTTGGCAGGGTTGATAGCTACGAGCAATGCTGCGATGAGCGAGAGCATGCCGATGAGCCGTGTGGCCGGATCGGCGATGGGTTTGCGGGGACGGCGGGAGGATGGGTTGATCACGATGCGTACTCCAATCTCAGTTGGGATTCAGTGTTTTGTTTGCATCAGGCAGATGAGGTTTGCTGCCTGTTGAGGTTTGTTGTGGCATTGAATGCGAAAAGTGCAAAAAAAAACGCCCAACCCCACGTGAATGGGATTGGACGCCTTTGTCCACAGCCGATCTACGCCGATTCGGCTCGCACGGTAACAATTTAAAACTCGGCGGCTGGCGAACTGCTTATTGCCGTTGCCGAGGGNAAGTGACTTTGCATTTTTCAAACTGAGTTTAGGACCCCTTGTCACTTTCAGCTTTACTCTTTTGCGTTGTCGTTTACGCCCCTCTAGTTGCAACAACTGTGCCAAGGTCCAAATCGGCCCCGATTTTTTTGTAAAAACGGGTTTACAACACACGCCGGAACTTTCACCATCGTCTATAAACCCAATTTTTCAGAACGCTTAGAGATCGCAGGTTTTTTGATTGTTTTCCGCTGTTTTTTTACTCAATTGATATTCGGACCTGACCAGCCTGATCCAGATATGCACAACCTCACAGCAATGTGCTTAATCCATGCACACAAACGCAGCAGAAAAACTGGCTCAATCACGGATCACAACCACCTGCTGCAAGACTTGGGTGATGCGTATGAATACATCGTGGAAGTGCGCACGCAAAATGGTCCCAGTTTGAATAGTTGACGCGCACGCAAAAGAGGCCCACCCAGCAGGCCGACTCGAGAGTATGGGCAATTGTGCTCAGCTGATCGAGAGGCCGATAAGGATGCTGACAGTGGACCATTATGAATTGATTCGACGTAAATATAAGATTGAAGGGATGAGCATTCGGGCGATCAGCCGGGAGCTTCATCATTCTCGGCAGACGATTCGCAAGGCTTTGAAGCTGGTCAACCCGCCGGGTTATCGGCGGCAACAACCGGTGTCGTTGCCGGTCATGGAGCAGTATGGGCACATCGTGGAGGCGTGGCTGGAGCAGGATGCCAAGCGTCCGGTCAAGCAGCGGCACACGGCTCAACGGATTTATGAACGGCTTCGAGATGAGCATGGATTTACCGGCGCGGCCAGCACGGTGCGTCGGTACGTGGCCAAGCTGCGCAAACGCAGCCAGGAAGTGTTCATGCCGCTGGCATTCGACCCGGGGCAGGAAGGCCAGGTGGATTGGCACACTGGCTGGATTGTCGAGAACGGCGAGCAACGCAAAGTACAGTTCTTCTGCATGCGGCTGTGTTATTCCAAGGCATCATTCGTGTGGGCGTATGAACATGCTGATCTCACGTCGTTCCTTGATGGACATGTGCGGGCGCTTAAGTACTTCGGCGGTGTGCCGCGACGGTTAGCTTATGACAATCTCAAGAGCGCCGTGCTCCGTGTGGGTAAAGGCAAAGAGCGCGTCTTGAACGAACAGTTCAAGAAGCTGCGCAACCACTACCTCTTTGAGTCGCGCTTCTGCAACGTGGCCCGCGGCAACGAGAAGGGCAACGTCGAGAATCTGGCCAAGCGCAGTGAACGGACGTATCTCACCCCGCCCCCGGAAGTGACATCGCTGGATGAACTCAACGCGCATTTGCTGGCGTGTTGCCGCAAAGACCTTGAGCTTCCGGGTGCTAAACCGCAGCATGAGCAGTTGCGCAGTGCATTGCTTGAAGAAGAACGCGCTGCGATGTTGCCGTTACCCGACAAGGCGTTTGAAGCTTGTGAAGTGATCGACACGCAGATCGATAAACGTTCCTTGGTGACGGTCAAGACCAACTGCTATTCGGCTCCGGTGCGTTGGGCACACCATCCGGTTCGCATCAAGTTATTCGTGGATCGTGTGGAGTTGTGGTGCGAACATCAGTTGGTTGCCCAGCACGTTCGCAAGCATGGCAAAGGTCAATATATTCTTGAGCCGACGCATTACCTGAACCTGCTGAAGATCAAGCCCGGCAGCCTGGACAACGCGCGTCCGTTCAAAGGAATGCTCGGTAAAAAGGCTTCCGGGGCAGCTTCCGGGGGTTCCGGGGGCGGGGGTTCCGGGGGTTGGGGACGTGACTTTGATCAGTTGCGTCATGAACTGGAATACCGGTATGAAGATCAGGGCACGAAGAAGTTCATCAACGTGTTGTTGCTGTTGGCCGAGCACGATGAAGCTGCGGTGCGTGATGCGGTGTCGATCTGCGTGAAGCGTCGAGCCTTCAGCGATGAGGCGGTGGCTGGTGTGTTGAGCAATGAACCATTGGACAGCACGCATCATCGCCTGGACCTGTCGCATCGTCCGGAGTTATGCAACGTCAGCGACGGCATTCGTCCCGCGTCCATCTATGACGATCTGTTCAACTATCAAGAGCCGGTGGAGGTGGCAGTATGACACAACAACTCCCCGCAAGTAAAACTGACAGTACGAAGCAACACACCGAGCATCTGCTTAAGAGTTATCTCAAAACACTGCGCATGCCCACGATGCATCGCGAGTCTTCCACGGTGGCCCGACAGATCGGCCAACAACACGGCAGCTACGAACTTTACCTCCAGCAGTTGGCTGAACTGGAAGTGGCTCAACGCAAGGCTGGCGCGATTGCCCGTCGTCTGAAGCTTGCCCGGTTCCCGGTGACCAAGGAGATCAGCGACTTCGATTTTGCCGCCGTGCCCAAGCTCAACAAGAAGCGATTGATCGATCTGGCTCAATGCGACTTCGTGCCCCTGCGCAGCAACATCATCTTCAACGGTCCCCCCGGAACGGGTAAGACACATCTGGCGGTTGCCCTGGGGCGTGAAGCGTGTCGGCGTGGCTACCAGGTTCGCTTCTTTACCGCCTCGGGTCTGGCCAACCTGTATCGTGAAGCGCGCGAGGAACGCCAGGTGCTCAAGCTCGAAAAACAAATCCAGAAGCAGGACCTGATCATCGTCGATGAACTGGGCTACATCCCGCTGGACCGTCACGGTGCCGAGCATCTGTTCGGCTTCTTCAGTCAATGCTATGAGCAGGTGAGCCTGATCCTGACGACCAATTTACCGTTCGCCGATTGGCCGCAGATCTTCGCCGACGACCAACGCATGACCGGAGCCCTGCTCGACCGCCTGACCCACCACGTGCACATCATCGGCATCGAGGGCCAGAGCTTCCGCCTCAAGACCAGCCAGCAAGAGAAGAAAGGAGGCCCACCCGCTCAGGAACAAGACCAGTAAGGTTATCGGACCCCCACCCCATGGGGTGGGGCATGTGGACAACACCTACCAAGGTGTTATTCTTTGATCATCGGTGGTCCTCATTTACTTGCGCATACTGGGACCCATTCTCTTGCGCACTTCCACCTGAAATNCTCAGCTTGCCAGCAAGCTTCTGAACCTCTTGCGTGATCTGTTCCAATGTAATCGTCAGTTTGGGAAGGAGGGTTTTGCCAGCCTGCAAACCGAACATGGAGCGGAGCGTCTTGTTGTCATAATCAAACTTGGCCATGATCAGCATCCTTCAAACTCACAGCCCCAATGCAATCCTCGCAGGTGTGCATGAGTAACCCAAAGGTATCCTGCTCATCAATCTTGAGGGTCTTGCTGACGATCTGCAGATACCATCCCTCGGGAATCAAACCGGCAAAAAAAGGGAAGAGCATCTCAGACTCATAAGGTTCGCAACGTAGTGGAAGCGTCAATGAAATCGCAACCCCATCTGCCAAGAATTCTGGATCGTAAACAAACTGATACCCCCTGGCATACAGTTCCGAAAGCCTGCCTGCCAGACGGCCTTTGAAATACACATCCGCATGTCGGCTCATGGCTTTCTCCCAACCTTGACTTCATAACCAAAGAGATCCAATACCTGGCTGACTTTATCAAGACGAACCGTGGGCTTACCCTGTTCTAATTCACGAACAAACCGCAGCCCAACCCCAGCTCGTTTAGCCAACTCGATCTGGGTTAAACCAGCAGCCTTACGAAGCTTTGCAATATCTTCAGCTAACTCCATAACGATCCCTTTCGGGTGTAAATCGAATCATTCACTTCAAAACCACACCGTCTAACCAATGTAATTATACCCGTTGTGGTCTAATTTGAATACATTTTCTTGCTTGATGATACAACAGGCAACAACACAAATAAATTTTATACCCGAAAGGGATTATCGAATGCCGCATTCCTAAAAGCAACCAGAAAACTGGCAAGCGGTGGGAATAACTGGCTTTATAAAAATCTCCTGCGCCGCCAAAAAACAAGCACTTCCTCCAAACCCCATTTGGAGAAGTCAGAATGCCTACGAAGCGCAAGCATCCTAATCGAGTCTCACTCCGACCCAATGGCAAGTTCAAACGAGTCTGTGGAAAATCATCTGGTAAAGATGCCCAGTTCTATTTGGATACGAAAGACAAAGCTGAGGCCCAGAGACGCTCGTTATGTCTTCACCAATTTTGGGATAAGAAAATTCAGAATGGGGAATCAGACTGGGGGCAAGATCTTGAACACGCTCGTAGCATTGCACAGTCAGGGCATATCGAAATTCCATTCAATGCGTCTGATTCAGACACCCCCAAGGCTCATCTCAAATACCTCGAAGAGATTGCCAAGCAACAAAGCCGCTTTGAACACCTGCAAGTACGAGTAGTCCCCAGCAATACAGACATCTATGAGCTGGGGCGGCAAAAAGCTGCCAAGGACGTTCAGGAACATATTCAAAAAGCCAAGCAACTTGGCCTGTTAGCAGATCTTCCTCCTTCAACTTATTCCAATCAAACACTCCACCAAGCATTGGAATCTTTCATCAACTGGGTAAAAAAAGAACATCGAGATCGAGACTTCCCTGAAAGAGTCCGCGGTAATGGCGAACAAATCATTAAGCGAAGTCTGATGATCAAACGAGCCACGCCGGATTATCCACTGGAACAATTCAACCTCAAGGCTATCGACAAGATTGCTCGGTATTTCAAGAGTCGTCCTCAGACCACTTGGAATACGCAGATGGCCATTTCATCTGTCGAAAATGCCATTAAAACGCTTCGCCGTTTTGACCTGCCTGCTCATTCTTTCTACTTCACGCTGCCAGTAACTCAACTTTTCCTTATAATTATCTTCAACATAAAATATAAACGCTTTTCTGCATCGATAATACTCTTCAATTATATTTTTATAGACAATATTAAAATACACTACCACATAATCATTACCGTTTCTCGAATCAAAACACTGATAGAGACTGCTAAGTTTGTCATCAAGATAGTCGTGACCAAAAATCTCACTTTCTTCATTTTGGCACAAACAGTCTGTGTATTTTGAATCAAACTTAAAAATTTTCTTATTGCCAGGACAATGTATTGCAATTTTTGAAACCAGAGAAATAGCTTGTATATGGGACTTATTGAGTAAACTATACCTTATTTTAAATGTAGGCAAATATGTGTAGATACCTTTGTCCTGTGAATAGCTAAGCAATGGTCTGGCAAGCTCCGCATCGACACGGGCCACTACTATCAAAGGCTGTGATTGCAGCCGCTTAGAAGACCTCATTTCCTCAAGCTGGGACGCCATCACTGTCCTAGTCTCTTCCAGGTCCTCACGCTGGTATCCTAGCTCTTTCTTTTGCATCAGCAAAGTGCAAATCAAACCAACAAATGCTAGCCCCGAAAACAAAGCATTTATTGCACCAAATGAATCTCCAATAGTTCCAGACAATCCCCAGTCATTTTGTTTCTCAAAATACAAATAGGACTGCCTCCAAAACAAAAAAACCGCACAAAACATGACAAATGTTAATAGGTAAACAAAAACACTGGAAATTGCGTTTCTTTCTTTACTCATTTTTAAGAAAGCCCCCATCTTTTAATTCCTTCTTGCTCAAAGTACCAAATCTCTATTATTACAGCTCTCAATGTTACCGCAAGAAGTAATTTTGAATTAAATTTTAAAAACGACTATATTTATCGTTGTATGCTAATCGTGCTTTTCCGGAGGACACATGGCTAAATTTCTCAACACAAGCGCAACGAACTATTTCCTTGAAGAACTGATTAAAGGCGCATCTGAACGCCTGATCCTCATCAGTCCATTTCTCAAGCTTAATGACCGGGTCAAAGAGCTGCTGGAAGACAAAAACCGCCTGAAAATCGACGTCCGGATTGTCTACGGCAAAAACGAATTGCAACCCGAAGAAATCAATTGGCTGCGTGAACTGACCTACATCCGCACCAGCTTCTGCAAGAACCTGCACGCTAAATGCTATCTCAATGAGGAATCCTGCATCATCACAAGCTTGAACCTCTACGAGTTCAGCCAAGTCAACAACAACGAAATGGGCGTGCACCTGTCACGTAGTGACGATGCAGAGATTTACCGCGAAGCTTTCGAGGAAGCCCAACGGATCATCCGCATCAGCGATGAAGTCCGCATGTCACTTGAAAAAGTCACCAAGGACGAAGCAACCACAGACGATGAAGGCAGCACTGACAAACAGGCCAAACTCTCCACATCCAAGATCGCCAAAAAGCTTGGTATGAAAACCAACGACTTCAAGGATCGATTGACCGAAGCGGGTTATCTGGAAATCAAAGACGAAAAGCATTACCTCACCGACAAAGGCAAAGACGCAGGCGGTGAATTCCGTACGGGCAAATTCGGCGTCTTCTTCCTCTGGCCTGAATCGTTCACGCTCTGACCATTCTCATCTGTGGTGAGCAAAACCAACAACCTGGTAGATTGATTCGGTCATGAGAGAATCCAGTTAGCAGTGGGCAGATTCAAAATCCAGAACATCGAGAACGAAGACTATTCAACTCAAAAACCAAGTGCTATACTTCAGCAAGCTGGCAGGAAGAAATTCGGCTCTGTGCCGTGTGGATCTCTTCGGGGCTCCCAATATCCGCTGGTTTTTTTTATGCGCAGAAGTTAGAGCCCAATCAATTGGATACCTTAAAAATATGATATTCTTCGCTATAAAAAATGGACATGACGGGCTTGATGTTCCAATAGCCTGTCGAATAGAACGTCTTTAATACGTCAAAAAATTGCTGATTCCTCAACTTGATTGCCATCAACTCTGTGGCTTGCGCAAAGCAATGGATTGATACAGCCCCAAAACCTGTTGGGGTGAGATGGGATTTGAGAGGATCATCAATTCATCCAACTGGCCGGAGTAGGTCACGCCGGGATTGGTGGTGCTGATGATCAGGTGTTGGTCGATGGCACTGTTGGGTATTCTCGTGTTGAGAAATTCGTCAACCTGTTTCCCATTGAGATAGAGAATGCCCCGCGTTCTGGAAGGATCACCGCCGTCTTTACCCCAGGTGGCGCAAAGGTGATACCATTTCTCCGGATCAAGTTTCTGCTGTGTTTCCAAACCAAATGTATCACCGAGTTGCATGCGCACCTGTGCCAACTGATCCGCCGGATCACCTAACAGCTGCACCGCGGCTTCCCAGGGCCCCCATGGCGAACCCTTGGCTTTGTCGACGGTGAAAATCATCTTGCGTTTGGCGTAGGTGTTCTTCTTGGCAAAAGCGATGGCATCGGGCGTAAACCAATCGCCGGGCTTAAACCATATGCTGATCGTCCCACCTTCACTGGGCGGGAAGTTGGCAGGCTTGGGATACTTCAAAAACTTGTAGCGTTTGATGGCTAACGCCTGCCCCACCACGCCATCGACGAGTTCACCTTGATCGAGATTAAACGGGTTGACATCCAGCGCTTCGACCACGCCTGCTGGTGTTGTCGCTGAGACATCGCCATTAAACCGCAGGGCAAAAATCAGGTTCTTGCTGATCCATTGTTCGGCGATGGTTTCCGGTTTGATCACCGGCGCTTCGGGCACGAGTTTGGCAATATCAAGTGAGGCATTGGCTGCTGTAACCAACCGGGCTTGCTCGGCAAAAGACAGAGCAACTCCCTGGTTGATGGTGATGCGCCCGAGTAAGCCGTTGAAGGTGCCACCGGTTCCTGAATATTTGCCAATCATGGCAGGCTCTGATGTCGTTGTGATGGGGCAAGCGAGTTTGCCGGTGTGATCAAGCTTGCCATTGATGTAGATTGCGACCTCATCGGCGGTGACGACAAAAGCAACATGATGCCAACGGTGATGTTCAAGCTCTGACTCACTGCGGACAGCATGCTCTTTGCCGTTGCCTTCGTAAAGAAAACAGACTTGCCCATTGCGTTGATACCCGATGCGAAACCCAGCATGCCCGTGTTGCATCTGCTGGAACATGCCTGCGACCGAGCCGCGCGGGTTGCCGGTTGGCATGACGTAAAACGACAGCGTCATCGGCGGCTTGAGTTCCGCTGGGAGTTTGCCAAACAGGTATTGACCTTCAGCAAAGTAGGCAGCCATCCCATCGGGTCCGTCGACGGGTGTCAGATGTAAACCGGGCCGGGAAGCAAACTCATTGCCGGAAACCTGTTCTTTTGCGGCGTTGTCCACGAACTGCCAGTCTGCAATGCGTTCACCAGCCTGCGTGATGGGCACAATGGACAACAGACACAAAACAACCATCAAACGCCAAGTGATTGCGATACGACTCAACGACCAACTCCTTTACGATAGGGATCAACGATCCCGATTAATCACGTCGCTCCACGCCCCCGGTGATCGCAAGCAGGACGACCTGTGCAGTACCGAGATTACCAATCGCATCGATGGATTGGATGGTCTTCTTGGGGTATGGATTTTCCCATGGCGTGACAAAAATGCCGATGGGTGAATGCATATTGTTTCGACCGGACCAGCCGACTTTCGCTGCAGGCAATTGGTTGGGGTTCCACCACTCAGCCAACTCCAGGCCAATGCGTTGATCAAAGTTGACCGATGTGCCATCCTCAAAATGAATGACATAGCGTAACTGCGTCTTACCAGCATCCTTGATGTTACTGGCCCAACAGGCGGTCTGGAGGAACCAGAGTGTGGTGGCTTTGCGGTTGACCTTGATGTCTTTGGCTTGCTTGAGTGCAGCCGAATCATGCCCACCACCAGTGAACGTCAGCACTGCTTTACCATTGTTGCGCGTCGGATCAATCAACAGGAACGGGCGTTTGGCAAAGGTCTGTGAGACGGGGAATTTCACGCTGGTGACATCCATGCCGTTGAACTTGCCGGTGTGATTGATCAGGAAGAAACTCATGTCATTGTCCGGTCCCTGATCGGTCCAGCCACCTTTGCCATCGCCTGCTTCTTCGTCAAAGAAAGCGCGGTTGGCATGATTGACCAGACTCACGGGGAAGTAGGTGAACTCACGTTCGGGTGAGATGTCAATCGTCGCGCCCATGTTCATGGCAATGGTGCCGACAATGCGACAGACTTTGCCCGGCTCGGTTGCGTAGGCTTTGTCCCATGTCACACCGTCGAAGAAAATACTGCCTGAGTCCTTGGGGATATCCAGCAACAATGCCGGCGCACCAAGCACCTGCCCGCGATCCAGTGTCGGCAGATCAAGCACATCCAATCCGCCAATCGGCGCGGTGGGCTTGCCTTTTTCAAAGTAATCACGACGCGCGCCCAACTGAACGGTTGCCCAGAAATAATCGAAGTTGCTCAGACCATCAAGCAACGGATGATCTCCCCGCAGCGCGACACTGAGCACGGTATCGTCACGTTTGGACATGGTGGGTTTAAAACCGAGGATATCCGAGACAGCCTGGACATTGGAGGTATCGTAGCCGTGCAGCCAGACCTTACCGCCGCGTGAGAGTGTGCTGTTGATTTCGTGAATCTCAGCGCTATTGAGTTGATGGGAAGCGTCCACCAGAATCGGGCCACTGCCTTCAAGCCCGTTGGTGAAGGTGACGCCGGATGCCTTGAGGACCTGCGTGACATTGTCGTTTGCTGCAAGGACGCGCAGGGTTTGGGTGTCGGGGGTTTGGTAGTCCAGTGCGTATTGGATCATGGATTTGAGCAGCGCCCCTGCCATGGGTTCTGCCTCGGCAGCATCGATGACCTGCATCTGACACAGCAGGATGGTTCCCTTGTTTTGCGGGACTTCAACGAGTGGACTCCATGCCATGCCACCCAGACCACCGCAGTGCAGCAGGTATCGAATCCCGCCGACGGAGAGCTTGGTGAAGTTGAACTTCGTGCCGATGTGATCAGGTTTCCAGAAGGAGAATTGCTCATCTCCAAAGGGTTTGATCACAGGGTGATTGGGCGAGGCCTTCCAGACCTGCGAGGCAACATGCTTGGTGTCAGGTTCGGGGATACCAGTCCCAAGGATGAAGTCCGACGCCTGCGACAGGACGATGACACGACCGCCTTGTTTGGCAAAGTTGATGATCTTGCCACGGAACGGGGTCGGGTTGGTGTTACGACCGACGATCAACAACTTGGCATTGCTCAAGGTTTCGTCAGTGATTTCCTTAACGCCCTGGACTTGCATACCCAGTGTTGTGAGCGCCTTGGTGGTGTCGCCGTGTGAGTCAAAGACGACAGTGCCTTCGCGCTTGATCTCCGAGAGATCAGTGCGTGGCATGAGGTAGATGGTTTCGGTGTGACGTTCTCCCATTTGATGGTATGCCCCCCCCGCCCAGAACCGCA
>PAIY01000257.1 GCA_002704825.1 Phycisphaeraceae bacterium | reverse complement strand
TTGTTGAATCACTGAATTGGTCGAATACTTGAAAATGGAATTACGCCTGCTGCCTGGCGACATAGCACACATCTCCCATGTCTTTAAACGTGTGAGCAAAGCCATCGATGTCGCTGCCGACGTACAACACCGCCTGTCCCTGCAACGGTGCCGAAGTTTTGTCAGGGTGCCAGAAACGCACGCGCCCCGTTGGAAAACACACAGCCGATGCAACAGACATTAATGCATGGAACCACTTGGTCTCCGTTGCGTTGTTCACTAAAACAACAGCTTGCGTGACGTTGCCGGACTGGAATTGCTCAACCAATTTTTCGCAGAACTGTTGGATCAGCGGTTGCGCATACGGTGGGTTCATGAACACGCGACCGTGCCAGTCCTGTTGCAGGCCATCATCGTCAGTGGTAAAGATTCGCGTTGCGCCGACAACCTTGTTGGCTGCTACGCTGGATGCCGGATCAAGATCAATGCCACCCATGACATCCGTTGCGCGTTCGATGTACTGCGCCGGAGTGTACCATTCGTTATCACCCGCGTTGTTGGCCACATGAGGTTGTTTGAGCTTGGTGTACTCGGCATGAATCGTTGTTTCGCCACGACGCAGCTGTTCCTTGGTCGTAGCATCAGCATGTTGCAAAATGTAATCAGCCTTTGAAATGGTGTCCCTCGAAACATCCGCTCTTCTTGCCAGGCGATCCCGCGTCTGACTTCCGGCAGAATTCTGCTGGATGTCGGGTTGCAGATCAATGCGCGTTCCCTGATGAGCTTTAGCCTGAGCAGCCCAAACAGGCTTGAGCTTCAGAGCCAACTCAATCCGCTGAAACGGCTTGAGATTCCGGCGTCCAAATTGATGTTCAATAATCCACTGCTTGGCTTCATTACGATCAGCAAAACTGATGCTGCGCAATTCGTAATCGATGCCATACCGATCACAGATGGCCTTNCGNTTGTGACCATCCAGCAGAATCCGTTGCTCAGCCCACATGATCAGCGGATCGATACAGCCGTCGCGTAACAAATTCTCTTCCAGGCCGGATAGTTCCTCCTCCGTGAGCGGTGGAATCAGGCTCTGGAATTCCTCGTCAATGATGACACCCAACGATGCATCAAGGACATCCGAACGGTTTTCAAGGCAAGATGTTGTCATAGAACATCCTTTCAAAAAATGAAATGGAGTGAAGTGCGAAATGGGTTGGAAAAACAATGCCGATGTGACTTGTCTTAACGTCAATTCGAGATCACCTGATCGTGCATTGCCTGATCCTTGACGTCATGTTCCCGAATGATTCGAACCAGTTCCCCTGTCATCCGGCGGATGTATTGAGCGTCATAGAGACCGAACATACACCGGGCAGCTTTGACTGGATTGTTCAACGGCAGCGAAATCGCCCGCATGGGAACAGACCCGGTTTCACCATGGAATCGCTTGGGACGATAAGCATTCTTGCCAAAACGTGGCGATTGTTGTGTCGTTGCCTTGGACTTCGCAGCGCGACCGATCTTCTCGGTTTTCATCTTGCTGGGCTTGCCGGTGCGTGGATGAATAAAAGTTCGCTCGCTGTTTTCATACTGCGTCTTAGACGCAGTATGGCTGGCGCGGAGACTGCGAGCCATTTTTTCACTCACACCACATTGCCTGGCGATTTCACGTGTCGACCACTGCGCCCATTCCTCGTCCTCAAGCATGATCAGCACGGCCTTNCGNTTGTCGGCNTTGCTCCGACGCAAACCATGAGCGGCNTTGGCACCCACCGCATNCANNATCGCGTCGCGCTGTGTCCCTTGGTAAATGTCAGCCANGACGACATCGCAGCCAGCCTTCTTCTGAGCCCAGTAGCGATGGAAGCCATCGGCAAGCCAATAGTCTGTGCCATCGTAAAACACGGTGACCGGCGGCAACTGAATGCCTTGGTGATACAGGTCGGCATACTCAGCCACCACCTGCTCATCAATGTCGACACGTGATTGCGTACCACCATCGATGCGAATCTGATTCAACTTGAGGGTTTGAGTTTGAACTACAGTTGTCATGGCAAGCCTCCATTGCTTTGGTTTAAAATCTGACAAACGGTACGCCTACTACATCCGCACCTAGCCCCGGAAAATCCGCGCGGTTTTCGCTGAAAAAATGAATTTTGTTGAAATTCATGCCGACAACGGTTGCTGTCATGTCGTCGTGGCATGGACGTTGAGTCTGATGTCATTCCTTGCAAACATCGATTTCCCACTTCCGGCACTGTCTATATCTGCAGCTGGAGCAAATGTGTCCCACAAAAAATGAATTCCCCTATTAATTACATACACGGCGCAGCGACGATCTATCGGAAAAATGGCGGCAATTTTGGCAAATCGTTGAAATTGTCCAGCACGCAGGGCTTTGGCCTGAGCAGCGTGCTCGCTGTTGTTGGTGATGGTGGTTTGTGTCATGGTCATTATTGGATGCGGTCGTTATGTTGGTCTGTCTACCTACTACACCCGCACTTGAGCCGAAAAATCCGCGCAAAATCTGCCGGAAAAATGTTTTTGGTGGAAATTCCTGTTTCTCAGAGTCCGTATCCTGGCCGCCGCTGCATGTCGAAGCGTTCCATACATAGCTTCAATTGTTCCCATCTACATATCCCCCACACTGTCTATATCTGCAACTGGAACGAATTTGTCCCAGGGTTTTTCAAAAAAATCTGAAAATACTTATCAAACCAGGTGACCACGCACCCCGTCGTTGGTAATCGCTCATGAAAATACGCATGCCCTCTATATAGTTATTACCCGCCGAACAGGTGAATTTGCGCGCCACGATCAAAAATAGTGACTTTCACCTAACCTGCCGCACCGTGTCGTCCTGCCACATCCACGTGCTGATCGTCACCCAACACATCAGTCGGTGCGGCAACGTCTCACTCAATAGCGTTTCCATTGTGTCGTCTGTCATGATTTCTCCTGAGCCTATTGTGGCGTCCCTATATTACTAGTTGCCGATACCCCGATTTTTCACGAGTGATTTTGGCCAAAAAAATGAAAAAAGTGCAGATTGTTGGCATGCGCTGTCGTGCAGGCTCAAAAATGCCATTGCTGCCTGACAGAACGTCGCAGACATGGGCACACGGCATGGTGCTTCCACGCTTCATCCAGTGCTTCAGCACCCCTTGGATGCTGGCATCAGACATATCAATTCCCCAACCCCGCAAATATGAAACCCACCCACTTATTACATAACCGGCGCAGACCAAAACTGTCCGTGATTTTGATCGAAAAAATGAAAATAGTTAAAAAACCATAAACATCGCCCGCGTTGCAGCGTTTCCATCGATGGTACTGTCCAACATATCCAATCCAGAAATCGACAAAAATAATTCTCTCCCCATTTATTACATACACGGGTAGATCAAAACTGTCCGCAATTTTGAAGGAAAGTACGAAAATAGTTGGTGACCACTGATAAATACCCTGGCCTTCACCTTTCGGATCGGTTTCCAGTCATTCGGATTGATGGACACCATGCTGTCATTCATTGGATCCCCTCGCTATTGCCGGGCACACTCTCTATATCTGCAACTGAAGCAAAAATGTTGCGCTGCATATCCAAAAATTTTTAAACCGCCTCGACAAGGCGCTCCCGATACCGAATTCAATCAACCACAGTGTGCCCTGCCTGCGGGGACTGCACCACCTTCAAGGGCAAAAACACATGCCCCTCTATTTGTTACCTATGCCATTTCGGATTGCGAAATTTAAAAATTCTCAATTTAAGCCCGTTTTTCCCATCAATTCACAAATTCTTGCCAAAAAAGTCGTTCACTTGGAGCACGTGTGAGCCCCAATCGCCTGCGGAACGGTACTGGGGCCATCGCTTCCCAATCGGAGATATGCCCCATGGGTTCGAGCAGCGGGTTCATCGCGGATTCAAGATGTGTCTGAGCGTGAAAGGTTGTGACATAGGGAAGCGGATGCCTTTGTGCTTACGAATCCCACATCCTGTTGAATCGCCCATGCGTCTGCCCGTAAGATGAGCCAAACCATCCACCATCAGGATCATGCCATGGCCAAACTCAAACGTACTGGATACCAATGGGTACGAACTGACAATCGATTATTCACACTGGACGTGTTGATCCTCGAGGGGCCGTTAACAGAGGCGTTCGTCCAGGCCAATCCGATCATGTGCCGGACGATTCAAATTCGTGCGGATCAGACGCTTGAGGATTTGCATCACGCGATCTTCGATGCCTTTGATCGCGAGGACGAACACTGGTATGAATTCCAGGTTGGCGGTGATGCGCCGCAGGATCCCAAAGCCAAACGCTATGTCCTGCCCGCTGCCCTGCATGCCAATGACACGTTTAGCCCCGGCCTGCTTGATGGCGATCCACAAAGCACACCACCTCAAACCATCCATGCCACCATCGGCTCGCTTGGCTTGCAGGTGAAAGACATCATCGGCTACTGGTTCGACTTCGGCGACGACTGGTGGCATCAGATCAACGTCGTGGCCATTGAAGACAAAGCTGGCAAAGGCAAGTATCCCCGAATCACCAACCGCATCGGTGCCAGCCCGCCGCAATATGTGGACTGGGATGAAGAAGATGATCTGGAACTCGATGACGACGAAATGGATGCGGAAGACTACGATCCATCTGCGCATCTGAAAAAACTCAAGGCCCAAGTCCCCGATCATTGCGTTGAACGTTTTGTCGAGTTGGTGCAGTTGACAGATACGTTCTGTGACAAACATCTGAATGCAGGCTATCAGATGCACAGTCGCGAGATGCTGGCTGAACTGTGCCTGCAAGACGTGCCGCTACACAAGGGCAAACCCCAGAGCTGGACAGCTGGCGTTGTCTATGTCATCGGGCAGGCTAATTTCCTGGGCGATCCAAGTTTTGAGCCGTACATGAAGTCCGAGGACTTGGCCAAACAGATGGGCGTCTCCATCGCCACGGTGCATGCCAAGGCCGCCATCATCCGCAAGGTCGTGGAGATATCACCGCTCGAACCGCGTTGGCTGATGAATGGCCACCCCACCATGCAAGTGATGCAGGGACTGGTCGGCCAATTCCTCGCAGCACACCCGGAACTTGGGAATAACGAAGCTTGGGACGAATAAGGCTTGTTGGCGTGATTTTATTGATGGACCACACACAAGATGAAGGACACGCCGTACCCTGCCACCCCAAACACGTTGATCAATCGACGTTGAACTTGAATTCGGTCAGCAACTGATCCATGTCATCGCCAACACCATAACCATATCGGTGCCCTTGTGAACGGATGACTTCCAATCGCTTGATAAAAGCACGCTGGTTCGTAGCATCCAATTGAGCAATGGCCTTGAGTGCCTGGGCAAACATCCGTACCCATGCGTCGTAGTAATGCTCATCATCCAAACCACAACCACTTAAAAAGCAATCGCACTGCTCGCAGTAAAACACTGTCAATTCAGCCGTGTCTTCCGCACGCCCCAGCGCCTTGCGATAATCGGAAATGGCTCTTTTGGCCCTGCTCACGGAGTAATCCTGATTCCTGAAAATATCCGGGCACACCCAACGTGAGATGATTGCTTTATACGGCTCAAGCACATCCTTGCCCAACGCAAATCTCGCATGCAAAAACGCCTGATTGTCCTTGCTGGCGTCATACAAATTCTTAACCAATCCCAGCAAAGCGTTCTGATCCATCTCCCGAAGCTGGCTTTTGAGATCACTCCATTGTGGCTGCTTAGATGTTGTTTTGCTTTTTCGTGACATAAGACAGTATCAATCACTTTCATGGTTCAGGAATCAAATCACACGAAACCAAACCGATACTATAATAACTCAATTTGTTCAAAAAAAGTTCCTCGGAAAAATCATCCCGGCATTCAATCGTGATCCAGTCGCGCAGGTGATAACCCATGCCACCATTGGCAATCACATCCTGCGTTGTGCATGTGTAGGAAAGTCGGTTACGCATCACTGTGACGATCCGATTGCGTATGGTTCGCACAGCCTGTACCGCTGTGCCTTGAGACATATTTGGATGGAGTCTGCTAGCCAGTTGCCCACTACTCAAACTCACGAAATGACCTTGTGAATTCTTGTCTTTGAGCAGATTCAGAATGCACCAGGAATGGCTGCGTTCACCAATCTCAGCAATCGTCTCATCACACAAATCAAAGCGCGTTGCATAAACAGCCAAGACGCCCCCAACAAAAGGGCGCAATGGTTTAACGATGGGTAGTGATACGGGGAGCAATGGCCTGCGTCGAGATTTTCGCAACGCTTGTCGGATGACATACAGCAACGTGCGCCCTGTCGTTGAGAACGGCTTGGCAATGCTGCCGTCGATCCCGAGTTCGTGTAATTCTGCTATCAAATCAACACATTGTTGATGCTGAGCAGTCATCAATACAACAGGAACTCGCGTCTTTGCGCGAATCTGCTTAAGTAGATTCACCCCGTAATCTGGCGAATCGCTGCCGCCCGGACGTGAAGGAATCTCCAGGTCCAGAAGGATCAGGTCGTATTCGTGTAAAGCCAACAGTTCATTGGCTTCCTGCTGGTTCGTCGCCCAGTCGCTGGCACATCCCAGCGATGCAAGGCAATCATCAATTGTTTGGGTTTTAATCTGCTTATCATCTTCAACGACGAGAAACCTCATTCGTCGTGTGCCCTTTCCGCTCACATATTGGAAGGGTGATCTTACTATCGTCCCGGAAATGAGACGGAACCACCATGAGCAAAAACGAATCCGTCAGGCTAGCCCCCCAGCCTGAGTTTTCTACTTAAACCGATAGGAACCTGGTGGGATGAAGAATACAGTTTGCAAACTTTCATCACCTTTATCGGCAACAACAATGTAGACCTTGATTCTTCGACAATTGCTCTTAAATCGATGAGAATTTTGAACATATCCGAATCATGATCAACGAAGATTCGAGTGCATTTTGATTAATATCGACAATCCAACGCAACAGTTCACACTACTACTGAATTATCTACTATTTCCCCTAATCGATGAGTCATTCGAACTCCCAAACAACCGTATCGCACTCATTAAGTACACATGTCAGTTCGTGACTCGACCAATCCACCACAAGGACATCACTTTCTTGACTGTTGTACTGTTGATCCACATCCTTGTTTTGATCGAGAATCAGCTTCCTGCCCGGATATTGATAGACCTTACTGAATTTTTCCGGCAATTTCAATGTCGTTACAACATGAGGAACATAGCTTGCATTAACCACACCAACATATGTTTTACCGTTATATTTTCGTGTCCACATACGGACATCCAGATGATTTCTTTTGGCCTCCTGCTTCAACCATTCGACCACAAAAGATGATATTTCTGTATCGTCACTACGAAGAGGCGAGGAAAGTACGGGCTCGAGTTCCTTGAATTCCTGACCAATCGACACCATGGCATCCCAAATTTTCGGCGTGTCATTGGCGATGTCGTATAAGCGCTTTGGCAACCAGTAAAAAATCGTTGCAGGCGATCCGATGGTGTATGAATAGTGTTGTAATGCCCGTAATTCTTTCGGATTTGGACGATGCGTTTGAGATGATAATTGCACGCGTTTGAGAATTTGCTTGAAATTGCTGCCAACAAAATGACGCCTTAACAGGTGGAGATTCTGAACGGCATGTGCACCATGAATCATCCAAATCGGTTTGTCCGGATTCTTCGACCTGGTCTTCTCAGTAAGATCAGTGATATAGTGAAAACCATAAGGAACCGTGTATTTATCAATCGCGATAATGTCACATGCACGGCCTGCAATATCAAGTGTATCAGCCCGTTGATCAACCAATAATACAGGATGATCGGGATCAACCTCTTTGATACGTTGATAAACTTTCTGACATGCATCCATCTCCTGTACATCCGGCTCATCATAGATGTACCACAACCACAAAGCAGGCTTATCTTTCAATGCCTCAACCACGCGGGCGATGGCATCAACCTGGCCTTCGGTGACCGCCTGTTTAGGCAGGTGCATGAAAACGCCCACCTTATTGGCATGGGCCAAATCCAGATATTCCCGGGCATCGCGAATAAATCTATCCTGCACGCTGGGTTTATCGAACTTCGGAAATTTATTACTGAAGTGATAGGAATGGGTCAGGTTAAATCCGGCCTGACGAACACCTTCAAACTGCCGCCAGTCATCGGACGGGTCGCGAAATGTGCCGTAAATCGCTTTGCGTTGGCCGTTAACCACCAACGTGCCATCTTCAGCTATTTCAACTTTGGACCCCTCACCTGCTTTTGCAACACTTATTGCTGCAAAAAAGACAAAACTCAACAATACTAAACTTACAACATCTCGTTTTTTCATTATTGCCCTCAATTATTTCCAAAACAAAAATTAAATACAACTAGAGAAACCATTAATACACAGCACAGCACTTTGATTTGGAGTTTGTCACTCCAGCTCAAATCTACCCACCCAACTATGCACCACATAGTCAAGATTCTAAAAATACTTTGAAATCACAGGCGATTAGTCAATCACCGCACGGTCTATCCAACCATATACGCAATCATGAATGCTAATCGTATACAGGCCAGACAGACAATATCTATTGATGTGACATCTACTACATGAATCAATTAAAGATTTTTGATTTAATAAAAAGCGATTTTATCGAGCGTATTTATTATCCCAAATCCACTGGACAACAGTCCGGGGGGTCGTCCCCGTTTCTACAACACTGGCAAAGACCGTACCATCATGATCAGCAACCCACTGCACACTTGAATCGCCATAAAGCACATTGGCTCCAACAGAGTGTGAATACCGAATATGACGATCCAATCCATCCGAAGCATAGGCATTACCATCAAGTTCACGCAGCGTCCTGAAGATCAGACTTTCATCTGTCCGATGCTCATCGTAACCACGCTCAGTGTAATGCGTCACAATGTCAACGGCAGGCAAATCTTCACGCCAATTCGTTTCAAAATAGTTATAATCACGTGCCGGCTGATAAGTATTGGATGGACAATAAAACGCACGTGCCGATTCGAGGTATCGCATTTTGTACAACAAACCAAATGTATACCATTCCTGCGTACTATTTGCGTAAACTTTATATCGCCCTGAGACACTACTGCGATGCCAGGGTAAAGCATCATCATTTTGCATCGCATATTGATAGACCCCCACTCCGATACTCCGTAAATTTGAAGCGCACATAATCCTCCGTGCTGACTGTCGTGCCTTACCTAATGCAGGCAATAGAATGGATATGAGCAGGGCAATAATACTAATGACCACCAACAATTCAATAAGCGTAAAACCTTGACGGCATGAATTTGAATGATGATTATTTTGATTAGCAAGTTTGGTTTGCAACGGTTGCTCCTTGTTTAAATCTACCCAAAAGCACTTTATCCACTTTGCGTGATGGCGATTCGATGAGAATACGTGCTGCCTCGCGTCCCTGGCGTTCGGCAGAACAAACAATACCGGTTTCATTGAAATCCTGATAAAGCTCCCCGGCATGCGGATAACCTACAGCCAGGACACTCTTGTCTTGAGGTACGTTGACGCCCTGATCGATCAAGCGACCAATCATGGTATTGCTGTGCCCCCAACCCAGCACAATGATTCCGGTGGTTTGATCATCACGGGCCAGTTCTTTGGTCATCAGGATATTCTGCTCATTGTTATGCGATTCGATATGTCGGGCAGATGGGATTTGGTAGTCCTCACACGCTTCACGCAAACCTTCGATCACCGGCGCAATTGCCCACTCCTCCACAAAGTAAACCAACGCCAGGTTTCGATGACCATGCATGGCCAAAGTTTGTCCCGCCAGATAGCCGATACTCTGGCGATCGAAGTCTACGGTACTGAATTCCCCCGTCTGAATGCCCATGACATCCGGATGATCGAGCAGAACCAGTGGTGTATTTTGTCGCCTCAGACAATCGAGCACCAAGGGGTGCGACTCGCTCTTGAGCATGACACCGTCCAAACCAGCCACATATCGTTCCAGATCGGCAATGCCCTGCGAAGTCGGCGCGATTGTGGCATAAGTGACAGACCAGCCCAAAGACCGAGCATATTCTGCAGCACCATTAAGGGCCGCAAAATCTGAGACCCGTGGCTCACCTTCAGAAGTCACCACGACAAATCCCAACACCTGCCCAGTCACGCGACGTGCTTCGGTTTTAGGCTCAAGAACCACGACCCCCATTCCATGCTTTGCTGCCACATATCCTTCGACCGAAAGACAGGAAACAGCATTCCGAACCGTACTCAGCGAGACGCCATACTGGTCAATGAGTTGTTGCTGGGACGGAATCGTGCTGCCGGGGGCAAATTCCCCGGACTGAATTTTTTCACGTAACTGCTCAGCCAACCATTGATATTTGGACATCGGTTTTGACTTGAAAGTGTTGGATACTGGTGTTTTCATACCTAACTCATATCTTTTTAGAATGACCCAACAAATCATAGCACTCATGCCAATGAGGTCAAGCTTTTCAAAGTGATTTACGAGATTCCCCCATCCCTGCCACTCTTTCAAATCAAGAAGACAACACCAGAATAAAAAATTTAAATCCCTATTAATAATAAAATTAAAGACTAAAAACCGATCTTGAAATTCCAATTAAAAATGTTTCAATTACGATCAAGCAATTCTAAACGAGTTCGAAAGCCAGCCCATTGCGACCTTTATTCGTCTTCAAAAAGCCGGTAATTCAGAATTGCCTGCTCAATCATCTTGACAACTCATTCGAATGTGCTATCGTCATTCATATGAATTTGCATGACAATTGATGGAGATTGATCATCATGGCGAAAGCCTTGCCGATCACGCCCTATCAGTATCCATCCGTCTTGCCAGCTACCGCCATGTTTTACCGAGGTTGATGAACAGATGACTTTGACGTTACAGCAAGATCGCAATTTACTTGGCATGAGATTATTGCCAATCATGCCAGGGATTTTTGACATGGGGCAGGCCGACGGTGACCCCGACGAACGGCCAGTCCATCGCGTCGAGATCACCAAGCCTTTTTACATGGCTCAAACCCCCGTGACCAACGCCCAATATGAACAGTTTGATCCAAAGCACAAAGCCTTGAGAGGGATACATGGTTTTTCCACAGAGGATGACGATGCTGTGGTCAATGTGTCATGGGAAGAGGCACAAGCTTTTTGTAGATGGTTGACAGAAAAAGAAGATATGCCCTACCGGCTTCCAACCGAAGCGCAGTGGGAATATGCCTGCCGAGCCGGCAGCGTCACGCAGTATCACACCGGGGAGACATTGCCCGATATCTATCACCGACACCAGGTCCTGGAATGGGAACCCAAAAAAGAATGGAACCTCAAACCCGTCAGCCTTCAAGTCGGCACGACACCTTCCAATGCCTGGGGGCTCTGTGATATGCACGGCCTGGTGGAGGAGTGGTGCGAAGACTGGTATGGCCCCTATCCCGACGAGACTCAGATTGATCCGATCGGCTACATTGGGGCTGATGCACGTGTGACCCGAGGCGGAAGTCACAATACGCCACTGTGGTTTCTACGATCCGCCAACCGTTCTGCTGCCATCCCACAGGACAAACACTGGCGCATTGGTTTTCGTGTTGTCGTCTGCAAATCCAGCAACACCACAATCCTGCCAAAACTAAAACCGCCGCGCTGCATGCAAGCTGTCAGACAATCGACACATGACTGGTCGGCATCGCGAATTGATACGCCTTTTTTCAAAACCCCATTGTCGTTTCTGATCAATCCGCCACGAACAGATGACCAACCCCTCAAGCCCTTTAATCACTGCCCTGCGATCACATGGTGCGACAACGGCGATCTGCTGGCAGCATGGTTTTCAACCGTCAAAGAAGAAGATCGCCAAATGATCATTATGGCCAGCCGGTATCGACAACAGGAAGCTTGTTGGGAGCCGGCCTCCCTGTTTTTTGATATTGCGGATCGCAATCACACAGGCACTGCTTTGTTTAACAATGGCCAAGGCAAACTCTTTCACTTTAACGGTGTTGAAACCGGTGAAACATGGGCAGCATTGGCACTGGCGATGCGCACCAGTACCGACAACGGTGCGACATGGTCAGCCCCCACACTGATTAACCCAAACCATCAACCGCGCAATCAGGCCATTGCCTCAACCATGATGACACGCGAGGGACACATCATCCAACCTTGTGATGCAGTGCATCATGCCTGCGGCGGAACGGCGATTCACATCAGTCGCGATGGCGGGAAAACATGGCAGGATCCGACAGCCGGCAGTGACAAGCCTGACTACACCCAGGGAAACGCCGGGCCTTGTATCGCAGGCATTCATGCCAGCCTTGTCCAACTCAACGACGGACGTTTTTTGGCATTGGGGCGCGGCAACAGCCGTCTGGGACGCGATGATAACATTGAAGAATCCAGCCCAATGAGCCTCTCGAATGACTGGGGGAAAACCTGGACATACCATGCCAGCCCATTTGGTGTCATCAATAGCGGGCAAAGATCCGTCCTGATGCGATTGCACCAAGGACCACTGCTGGTGGTCACGTTCACCGACCCCAAAACAGCACTTGAGAATCCGACTGGACGTTTGTTCCCGACATCAGACGGACGTTGCTATCGCGGTTATGGCATGTATGCAGCACTGTCTTACGATGACGGGCAAACCTGGCCAACACAAAAACTGCTGACAGCCAGTCAATCTACACAGACCTTTCACGGCGGTGGCTGGACGCGTGAATTTATCATGGATCAAACCCATGCTGAACCCAGAGGATATCTGGCTGCCACACAAACACCTGATGACACCATTCACTTGATCTCCAGTGGTTTGCATTACCAGTTCAATCTGGCATGGTTGGAACAGCCCGCAAACTGGCAATGACTGACCAATGCGAAGCTATCTGTTGCAAACGGGAAGACTCCGCATATTTAATTGCCAATCACATGTGTCAAATCCAACAGGTACACACCACGAAAACCTTCGTGAATGGAATCAAAAGTAACTAGATGGCCAGTGCGATCCCAGCGTGGATGCAAATCACAGCGCGTCGGAACAGGCATCTTCGAATCACTTTGAAAGCAGCCCAAATCATGCCGTCGGTTGGAGTGTCTGTCGAACAGGATGAGTGTTCGTCGATCAGTTTTGGGATCAGGATAGGTATCCGTGAGCATCCATCGACCATCGGGGGATGTTGTGCAATGCCCATCGCCCTCGAACTGCCCGGGACCGACTTCATGAACTAGCGATGACTGGTCGGTGAAAACGTAATAGCCCCAGTGATACTGGTTGGCAAAGGCGATGATCTGTTGCGCATTGATCCATGCCATATGACTGGTCATCACTCGGTCATTGAGCAGATATAGATCCTTGTCACCAAGTCCGACGGTAAAGAGGCGTGTCTGGTGACTGCCGTTTTCCAGACGCCAGCGGTGCAGGAACATGAGGCGTTTGCTGTCAGGTGAAAAAAGCAGATGGTTCGTCCAATGCGGGCCAACGGCAAATGAGTTGTGAACAGGCACGTGTGTTGCCAACTGATCGAGTGAGACGATCAATTGATGCTCGCCCGTTTGCATATCCATGATGCGGATACCATCGCCAACAGAATGGTATTGCGACTGCCAAGGATCAAGCACACCTTCATAGCCGTAACCTGGTCGCTCTTTAGCCAAACGTGAAAAATTCGTCGACGCTGCCCAGCGACCATCCGGCGAGATGCAATAGATAGGCAAAGGCAACGTGGCGATTTCACCTTGATGAACATCTGCAATGACCGAAACAAACTTCCCATCACGTCGATCGTTGTAGATATAGCGTGTCTGATCTTCACCTGGCAACCACTGCAACATGCAACCTTGCTGCCAACACCATGCATGGGTGTGTGCTAACGGGCGATATCGGTTTGAATCATGCAGGTCAATAAAACCCAACTCCAATTCATCATCCGTTGTCGGTTGCCGATCCATGAAAGAGGCTTTGTTGACCAGCAGGTAGCGACCGGTCGGGTCAAACTGATACTTGTCAAAATAGCCAAAAAAATAATGCCCATCATCGGGTGTAACACGCGTGACAGGTAAGCGATGCTCTTGAATATCAGAATGGATTTCAGACATGGATGGTGACTTTAAACAAATTCTCAATCATCAAATCACATTCCAAACAGTTAAACGATCCACCAACACAAAATCGATTTGTGTTTGTCTGGCGACTGGCTTGTTGTCAACCAAATGAATCAGTAAATCCACAGCAGTGTCCGCCAGGTTATCGATTGGGACACGCCAGGCAGTTGCGGCCATGTCCACGCCAAGTTCGTCCCAATCGCGTAAGCCGATGACGCTGAGCTTTTGAGGTACGGGACGATTGAGCAAAGCAGCCTGCTGGACAATGGCTTTGACTTCCATGGGGTGGTAGGCAATCACCGCGGTGAGTTCGGGATTTTCATGCAGGTAGCCACGTGCGATCTGATCGCCCATTGGCATGGCTTCACCAATGCCAACCCATTGCTGTGTATCCAATCGCCAGGAATCACGATAGCCTGGCACGTTGGACATCATCTGCTGATAGACTTGATCGCGTTGATCGGAAAAATGACAGCCCATAAAGCCAATGGCTTTGTGCCCATGCTCGCGCAGAAGGTTGATCGAATCGACCATGACTTTCTCGTGATTTTCGGTCAGTAATGGCGAAGATAACCGGTCATCAAAATAGCGATTGTCCAGGCGAAGATGCGGGATATCAGCCTGCTCAAGTAACTGCAAAGCATTGAGACATTCAGGTGTATCGACGGTTGTGATGATGGCTGCTTTAAGACTGCGACTTCGGATATCTTCAACCATGTTGACCTTGCTGAAAAACTCTGGATCAAACGGGATGAGCTTGATATCCAGCAGTTTTTCATCCAGGCGTTCGTGCATGGCTTCCACGGTTTTAAGCGTCAATGGCTGTCGGCCACGCAGGTAATAAAAGCCGATACTGCTTCGCTTCGGGATGGCATCGGGCGCGACAAACGTTCCTGCTCGACGGCGACGAACGACCAGGTTCTGATCCACAAGCAAGCCCATGGCTTTACCGACCGTGCCGATGTCCACACCAGCAAGCTTGGCCATGTCGATGGTGTTTGGCAATTGATCGCCGGCTCTGGCAATCTGCGTTTCGATCAACCGCTGGATCGCTTGAGCCAACTGCATGTACCGTGGCATACCTGACTCCGAATCAATGGCATGGCGAAGTACATTGAATTGTGATTTGGTCTGATCCATGGCAATCCATATGGGGCATCAAAACAGTTAAGGTCATATCACTTTACATGACACGATCATCGAATGCCTGGTCGGTTGCTTTTTGCTGATGATGAATGCCACCCCTGCAAATCAAATCCGACAGTGTTGCGTGACTGATGGTGTTCAATTTTTCTCGATCTGGTTTACTGCTTAGATATTGAACCATTCGCTCTAAAAGCAGGATTGCAGCAGGATCGTCATCACGAAGATTTAAACTACACACCAGCAAATGTCCATCACCAACGGCATATTCGAACATGGCGGCCTTAGGTATCACCGATTTGTACGTGCTGACCACTTCCAGAATCGGATCAAACGGCAGATCAACATTGTTGAACATCACGGCACTGCCGCCTTGGAGCATGGGAGCAAATTGCCAATCGCAAAAGCCCTGGTGCGGGAAGTTTTCAAAAATGGGATGCGGTTCGATGACCGTCGCCATGTCGCCACTGGAGCGCCCGCAGGCGATGGGTTGAAAACCGGTTGCCTGGGATTCGAAGGGATCACTGCCTAGCAACAACACACTCCCGCCCTGCTCCATGTGTGCCAGGTCATCAAGACTTAATTGCTGGCAGATGCGTACATCGCCAATCTGTCCTTCAACGGGAAGAGTCGATTGAATCTCAGGAAAACCCCATAAATTCCAGGTGTTTTGCCACGTTTTATTGTTGGCTGTCAATGTCAATTCAATTTGCAATTCGCTGGCATGGGGCAATTGCGGGATGGTTATTGCCAGTTTGCCAAGCGCATGAACCTGCCCATGATTTAAGGATTGGAGTTGACGTTGTTCACTGAGATATTCCTTGCCTTGCTGATCGACAAGCCGCCATGACAGTGTCGCGTTGTCATGATTGTGACCATCAAAATGCGAGAAGAAGACCGGCAGTGTGAAAGCATCTCCACAAGTTAAATTCCGTTGTCGTGGCAAGTCCAACAACAAAACATTGGCAGCATTGATGTCACGAAGTGCAGCCAGATCATCACCGGGTTTGGGTTGGAAAAATTCGTTGAGGATGCCACAACCATAACCGACGCGATGCCAATGCGTATCCATGCCACCAAGGTAATCGTAGCCTGCGATGTGGTCGCATTGTCTTGCAGCTTCAAGCAGATGCTTGCGCGCCAAGCGGGTCCAGGCAACGGAGTTTTTCACGTACAGCGGGAGTCGATCTAGCAGATTGTTTTTACCGAGTTCCTGACGGACATAATCGAAAAGCGTAGTGCCGATGCGCGTGTGTATATACCGATCAGCCAGTGATAAATCTAGGTAGGTTTCGAGAATGCCTACTTCGTGCGACAGACAGGGTCGCTGGTAGATTGTGCTGCGCCGCCGAAGTTCTGTTGCATCAGCAAGCGTGCAATGGTAACTCAAATAGCCCCACGCATATTGTCCCAAAACATCGGAAAACTCGGTCAATGCAGCAAGGCGTTTGGGGTTGTGAGTAAAGGGTTCAGCGACTTGTTCTTTACCGATGTCCGATTCATGCCAGCCGTACTCGATCCCGCGCAAGGCTTCTTGCGGGTTGAATAAGGCGTCGGGTGCATGCTCATGACAAAGGTCAGCTCGATGGCGCAACTGCTTGATCATCGCTTCGTCGAGTAACTCTTCATTGCCACAGCAGTAGATCACCACACTTGGATGCTTACGGCATGTTTGCAGAATATCGAACCATTCCTTTTCACCCGCGCCACGTGGGGATTCGACTTGGATCAACATGCCCAATTCGTCTGCTGCTTGCAGATAGGGTTCAGGCGGACACCAAGTATGAAATCGCAACCAATTAAATCCGAGTTCTTTCCATGCTTTGATGCACTTGCGGTAGTAGTCTATTTCCATCGGCGGGGTGCAGGTCTCTGGGAAATAAGCATGCTCGGTGATGCCACGTAAATACGTTGGCACATCGTTTAAACACACCCGCATACCATCGCGCGTCAGTCGGCGCTTGCCCCATGTTTGCCGGTGTTCATCGAGTAACTTGTCTTGAGCGAGTAATCGTAAATGTAATTCGTAGAGCTTGGGTGATTGATCGGACCACGATTCCAAAGTGTGGACTTGTATGTCCCATTGATTGTCGCCGATGGTAACGGGTTGGCTGTCTTCCGATACAGACTTGCCGGTTTGCGGATCGATTACCTGCCAAGCTATTTGCATTGGGGGCAGCGACTGTTGATTGGATTGAACCTGCACATGCCAACGTGCTGAATCCGATTGATTCTCCAGATAGACATCCGACAAACGCGCGTGATGAGCAATATGTAATGTGACTGAGCCAGTGATGCCTGCACTGCGTCCCTTGTAACCACGGATGACACACCCCAATCGGTCATCACGCATGTTGGAGATGGCGATGGTCAATTCATTGCCTTGCGATTGAAGCAGTGTTGTATCCAATTGAAAAGCAAACGAAGTGGAGTGCCCCAGGTGATGACCGACAAATTGGCCGTTGAGCCAAACCCATGCTTCCATCACCACGCCTGCAATGTGCAGTGTCACCTGCTGCTGATCAGTCGGTGCAGTCAAATCAAACTGCCGTCGATACCACCCTGTGCCCAACAGGTAAGGCAATGTCGCATCCGGCAGCGGATCATGCTCATAACGGATCTGCGAGCAATGCTCCGGATTCCGTAGAGCATGGGCAAGCCCCGATGTCCCGTCAAGACGCCCCAAATGATCATCCCAATATCCGGGAACTGGCATGCGTGTATCAAACGTCATATCAAAACAAGTATGCGTAGCCACTGCGGTTTTATCCGAAACAGGCAATGGCGAGTAAGCAAAATCCCATTCATCCGACAAATCAATTTCACTTGGACATTTTGGTTCATGCATCAACTTCAACTCAAATCTCTGTGACATGTAATCACAACACAGACAATAAAACTTTTTTATGACCTTAACACCATATTATTACCATATTTTCAAGATCGCAACAAAGATTCACATCAAAATGTGCGGATCGTTTTCTTGAGCAACGATACGTCAATCCGACTAATTTGTGAGTGTTCTAAACTGTCACAGTGCCAAATTCGGTGCCAAGAAAACCGCCACGGGGCCAGAAATGGTGCCAAACGTCAGTCTGGGATAGGCGTTTGCTGTCAATTGCTGACAAAAGAACTACGCCCGAAATCAAACTTAAATCACCCTAACTCTTGCCCCATGCGCAAAATAAACAACGGCTGACAATTGCTGTCAGCCGTTGGCAAAAGCGGGTGAACGGACTCGAACCGTCGACAATCACGTTGGCAACGGGGTGTCGTAGGCTGCAAGTGTAGATATATTCGACAGTTATACAACTCAAAACAAACGGTGCCAGATTCGGTGACATGGTGCCAAATTCGCGTAAAACACAGTATCAAAAGGCGTTGCGAATATTGTCCCACGGTGCCGACTCTGTCTGGTTTGGCCCCAGTGCCACGACGTTGGGCCGTGTTGCGTTCGGGCGGGTTGGGTGGCCATGGATACCTTTTTAGCAACCAAACGCCCGTGTGGCGTCGTGGTAGATATAATCAGACTGCCGATTCCCCGCCATTGCACATAATTTCGAGTTGACTAAAATAATTCAGTTGACTTTTTAGTCAACATGCCGATATTAGTCAACATGGTCAATGAACGTGACATTCTGAAACAGGTGTCCCAGCAACTGGAAAAGATTTCCGGCATGCAGCCGCAGGAAGTCAAAGGGCCAGATCATGGCGTGGACTTGGCACTCCGTGTGGGTGACAAGACTCTCGTTATCGAAGTGAAGACATCTACCCATGCAGGCGCAATTGCTGATGCTGCCAAGCAGGTCGCTGCTGCTGCCCGTCAAATGAGCCCCAAAGCCATCGGCGTTGTTGCGGTTCCATTCATGGGAGAATTGGGGCGTCAAATCTGCCGAGACGCTGGTGTTGGTTTCATCGACCTGTCCGGCAACGCAGATATCAAAGCGCCGCCACTGGTTCTGCACATCGAAGGCCAGCCCAACAAGTTCATACCACGCGGTCGTCCATCATCGGTATTCGCCCCCAAGAGTTCTCGCATTACCCGCTTGCTACTGCTAGATCCGCAACGATGGTGGGCACAAAACGAGCTCGTCGAAGAAGGCGATCTGGATCGTGGCTATGTGAGTCGAATTTGCAAGCGAATGGAATCACAACAACTCATCGAAAGAAATTCAG
>PAIY01000256.1 GCA_002704825.1 Phycisphaeraceae bacterium | reverse complement strand
TCATCCGCTACGCCAAGACACTCGGCCTGGATATCGGCTCTGAAACGTGGGGCACATCCTCCCTGGCAGACACCGACGATGACCAGAAACGCATCATGATCGGTGGCAGTAACCACGTCATCAACAACGTCATCGAACACAACGGACTCTGCGGTGTGGCAGGCTGGAACACCAGCGGTTCGGTCATCCGAGGCAACATCATCCGCAACAACAATCGTCTTGGTTTTGAGTCTAAAATCAACGCAGGTTGGGAAGAAGCGGGTGGTATCAAAGTTCACGCATTCGGCAACGGCGTCATCGAAGGCAATCTCGTTTTAGACAATGAAGCAGCAGGTATCTGGATCGACAACGGCTACAAAGGTGCCCGCATCAGTCGCAACTTCGTCTCCGGTTCACTGGGCAAAGGCATCTTCGTCGAACTGGGCGAAGGACGCATGCTCATTGATCACAATGTCGTTGCCTACACCCGTAATTACTCGGACTTTTATGCTGGTGATGGTATCTATTCCCATGACGCTGCCGACCTGGTGATCACCAACAATCTGCTGTATCACAACGCCCGTTACGGTGTCCACGGCCAGGTCGTCTCCGGCAGACAGTTTGCCAAGAAGCCCGTCGAAACCTCCGGGCATCAGATCATGGGCAACATCTTCATCGGCAATAACCGTGCAGCCATCAGCATGCCGTTCCCCGGTAAACAATCGCAAAACAATCACAGTGACTACAACGTCTTCATCGGCAAAGACGAACACATGGCCATCAACAACAATCAAGGTCGCATTGATCGTGAACACATTCAAAAAGCCTTGGATCAAGCACAGATCACATCTGCCTATGGCCAACTCCCCCTTGAAGATTGGCAGAAGGTCATGCTCATGGACAAAAACTCCGTGCAGGCGCCCGCCTGTCGCATGATCATCTCCGCAGGTGAAGTGACGATGACCGCAATGGAAGCTGCATCGACGTGGACGCTGCCGATGCCGCAGGTTGAAGGTGTTACCAAGGACTACTTCGGCCGACCCATCGGCGAACAAAACTATGCCGGCCCCTTCGGCCCCATCACCGTCGGACACAACCGCTGGTTACTCTGGCCGATTCGGTGAGTGGTTTGATCGAGTTGTATTAAACACACACACACACACACACACTTTATCACGTCTATGAGCACCGGATGTCAATCCGGTGCAGGTCTCAACAATCAATCGACACACAACGGGCACCGGGTTAACACCCGGTGCTCATGTTTTATTTTGGTTGATCGTTTGAAGATCAAGATGAGGCTTGTCGACCATGAAACACATGACACATTTCGTCACTCCCGCCTACGCGGGAGTGACGAAGACAATGTTGCGATGAATAAATGATGCTAGATCCTACACAATGTCTTCGCGAGCCGGACCGTGTCGGTCCGCTTCTCCCGGAAGTCCGGCTCGACACAAAACGGCTCGCTGATGCAATTACCGCATCAAACGGATACAATGTATCACTCGTGATGTGTTAAACGTCATGTTTAAGAGACGATTAAATTCAGGGGGAATTTACATGTCTGATTTACCAGTCAAGGAACAACCCAACCTTCGACCCATTTGCCCACACTGCGATCAACCCATTGATTGCCTGTTGTCCAAGAAAATGAAATCCAATTTCCTCAGTGCAAAGGTTGTTTACTGCTGTCCAAGTTGTAAAAAAGTCCTCGGCTTTACCGACCGCAAAAGCTGGTTGGCAGGATGATGTCTTTATATTGATATGATGGATTTGGGGTCTAATGTCTAACGATATGCTGGAATCAGTCAGAGATTCTTTAGTGAAACGTCCGTTGATCATGCGGTTAATTTCATACTTGATACCGGTCTTAACCATCGTGAATGGTTTTTTTATGTGTGTCTATGAAGATTTAGGCAGAGAGGGTTATTCGCATCGTTGGTATCTTGTCTTTCCAGCAATTCAAGGCGGACTGTTTTTTATTTTCATATGTTGCAGAGTGCTGGCAGGCAAGAAGTATATCGTTGAATCCATTCTATTGGGATTGCTCTTGGCCTTTCTGTCTTTGCTGGTGGTGTCGCCTTGCCTGGCAAACTACAGAAGATTTACGCCAAGAGATCCGTTGGACTATCCACCACCTTCGATGATTCAAGAACAGAATGACTCACTCCGTCATTCCTGCAAAGGCGGGAATCCAGTGGCATTCTGTTGACGCTTGCAGCTTCCACTGGACTCCCGCCTGCGCGGGAGTGACGGAAGTTGTTTATGAATTATTTTATGATTCGCTTTAATGATCATGCCCTGCATGGTCGTCATGGTTGTGGTCGGCGTGATCGTCTGTCTTTGCGGGCGTTGCTGTTGCAGGTGTCGAAGCGTGGTCGTGGCCTGCGTGGTCGTCATGCATGTGTGATGCGTGATCGTGTCCGGTGTGATCATCATGACCCGCATGTGCGTCTTCGACATGGGCACCGTGGTTGTGGCCGTCGTGGTCATGGTGATGCGTACCATGTTCGAGAATACCTAAGCCCCATGACAGTGCGATGCCCAAGACCAACGCTGCGGATAAGCCGATGCGGTCGTGGTGATGGAATTGCAATTCCGGCAAGAGATCACTCAGAGCAACACAGATAAACGTGCCTGCACTGAAAGCCAATGCGTAGGCGATGAACATCGGGTTGGCTGCGATCCAGTGTTCCATACCCAATAGCGCGAGCGCTGCACCTGCTGGGACCGCCAGTGAAAAGAGCAGGTTGATCATGTGGCTGGCGAACTTGGACATGCTGCTTAAGCGCGTCAGGGTGATGACGGTCAATGCGTCGAACGGCTTATGCAATACGATGACGGCAAAGGCAGCGACCCCCGGCCAGGCGGCTGCGGGTGAGACGTGCTTTTCGGCGAGCATGGCGGAGGCGAGCGCGACACCGCCGATGATGCTGTGTAGTGTCATGCCCAGGGCAGCGCCACCCCAACTGAGTTTGTGGTCCGGATGCGGTTTGTCGCCAGCATGTTCGTGGCCATGCGTGCAGTGTTGATGGTGGTGATGTTCGTGGCCAGGTTCGTGTTGATGATTGTGTTGTGAGACGGCAACGTCTTGTGGGACATCGTGGTGGTGGAAGCAGAAAAAGCGTTCGACAAAAAACATCAACAGGAATCCGCCAATCATCCAGAGCATGGTCTGTTGACCAGGGGCAGCTTCAAGGGCATGGGTGAGCATGTGCAAGAGACCGACCCCGAACATCACGCCCCCGACAAAGCTGATGGCATATTGCATCCGGCGATGGGTCAGCTTCATGAACAGGGGGATGAAGCCGCCCAGCAGTGACGCGGCGATGATCAGCAAGGTGTAGAGAATCAGGGGACCGGCCATGGGCAAAACTCCGTGCTAAAGTGCTTGATAATGTATTATCAAAAATATTACGGCAGGTTCAATCGGCTGGTTCGAGGAAATTCTGAAAAATCATCAATTTATTACCGGTAAGGTTCCATTTTGGGTAATAAATAGCAATCACAGGTTATTGACATGATTTGAGAGGTGCGACAGACAAGCTGCGCAATGAAAACGGCTGCCACTTGGGTGACAGCCGTTGTCGAAAAAGCGCGTATTGTTGGATCGAAGTTATGCCGGTTCAGCAGGTGCTTCGACGGTTTCGATTTGACGTTGACGTTTGGTGCCAGCCTGAGCGACCGGTTCGTGGTCCTGAAGATCTTCACCTTCGCGAATGAGTCGGGCGGAGTTGAAGATGACGATGATGCTGCTCACGCCATGTCCGATGGCGGCACCCAGCGGGGTGAGATGACCTGCCCAGAGTAAGCCGATCATGAACAGGATGTAGATCATCGTGCCGATAAGGTTCTGGCGGATGACGGTGACCGTCGAACGCGAGAGCTTGATCAGGAACGGCAGTCGGTTGAGGTTGTTGTTCATCAGCGCGACCGTTGCCGAGTTGATGGCCACGTCGGAACCGGCAGCACCCATGGCGATGGAGACATCACCAGCAGCAAGTGCAGGGCCGTCGTTCACACCGTCACCGATGACGCAGACGGTATGGCCGTTGGCTTTGAGTTGCTTGACCAGTTCGAGTTTATCGCCGGGCAGCGCTTCGTATTCCACGTCGGTGACGTGCACCTGTTGGGCGACTTTCATGGCAGGCGACTTGCGGTCACCGGTGATCATCACGCGGCGTTTGATCTGCAGGTCTTCAAGTTCATCCATGGTGTGGGCGGCACCGGCACGGACTTTATCTTCCATGCCAACCCAGCCTAGCACCTGGCCATCACGCGCGACGAAGAGCAGACTCATGCCTTCACCTTCGGAGATGTCCAACGATGAAATGTCGATCCCCATTTCGCCAACCCAGGCTTCACGGCCGACGATGATTTGTTGACCGTCGATGGTTGCCTTGACGCCACGGCCTGCGACTTCTTCAAAGTCGGTGACCTGGGCAAGTTCGATTTGTGCTTTCTTTGCAGTACGAACCAGTGCGCGGGCGACGGGGTGCTTGGAGTTATGTTCGACGGAAGCAGCGGTTTGCAGCAGGTCTGCCGGGCTGACACCTTCTGCTGGATACAGTCGGGAGACATCCAGTTCGCCGACGGTGAGCGTGCCTGTTTTATCAAAGATGATCGCACTGATGCGTCGGGCGACTTCAAGGTCTGAGACATTCTTGACGTAGACACCCAAGCGAGATGCGGCGGAGATGGCAGCAACCATCCCGGTGGGGGCAGCAAGAATAATCGCACAGGGACAGGAGATCAGCAGCAACACGATGGCGTTGTTCAGATCCTTGGTGATGAAGTAGACAATGCCTGCGATCATCAACACCGTCGGTGTGTAGAAGCTGGCATACTTGTCGAGTAAACGCACCACGGCAGGCTTGCTGAAGGAAGCCTGAAGAATGAGGTCTTTGACCTTACCCAGCGTGGAGTCTTTACCGGCACTGGTTACGCGGACCTGCAGCACGCCGGTCTCGTTGGTGGTGCCTGAGAAGACTTCATCGTCAACGGACTTTTCAACCGGCAGAGATTCACCGGTGATGTTCGCCTGATTGATGGTGGAAGCACCACTGACGATCACACCGTCAGCCGGGATGTTGTCACCTGGGCGGACGACCACGACGTCACCTTCGACGAGTTCCGAAGCGTCGGCTTCGACTTCCTGCCCATCCACGAGTTTGAAGGCACGTGTCGGAGTGATGCGGATGAGGTCTTCAATGGCTTTGAAAGCACCGGTTGCAGTGCGGTGTTCGATGAGTGAGCTGATGAGCATGAAGAAGGCGACAGAGCCTGATTCGAGATACTGTCCCGAAGCAAAGGAAGCGATGATCGCCAAAGCGACGAGTTCTTCCATGTGCGACTTTTCGTGGGCATGCGGTTCATCATGAGCATGATCGTGATCACAGGCTTCGCCGTGTGCGTGGCTATGATCGTGACCATGGTCATGCGGGCAGCGACCGGTGATCAGACTCTTGAATGCATCACGGATGATCTTCTGCCCCAGGAGGACAGCTGCGACGGCTGCGATCATGTCGCCCTGGTCGGGGGTATCCAGCAGATACCGGGCCGCCAATGCTGCTAAGAGCAGGATACCACCGAGCAGAATCAGGAAAAATTCGCGCTTTTGCTTGCGATCCTGCTGCTCAGCCATACTCGGGCCGTGATCATGATCATGGTCGTGCTGGTGTTCCGTAATACTCGCATCTGAAACGATTTGGCTCATATGTCATTCCTTGACCGTTAGCGGTATATGGGATTGTTACGCAGGTCATGGGGCAATGGTTCGGATGGTTATGCAAATTCTGATATTTACGGACATAAAAAAACCTCAGAGTGGTTCGTGCCTACCTGAGGTTTGAGATGATTGTTTTGTTAGCCGCGTTTAAGCTGCTTGCGAGATCGCCGGTTGGGTGTCGGTTGAGATGCGTGGCTTGCGTGATTCAATGTATTCTGCCAGCTTGGCGCGGTCGATACTGCTCTTGAATTGTTCAAAATGCAGGGCCATTCTCACCGGGCCGACTTCTTCAAAGTCATCATGTCGGCGGACCAAAGTGCCTTTGGCGCAGAAGGTGGTGGTGTTGCTACCGGGCAGCAGGGCACGAAATTCCAGTTCAGTTCCGATTTCCATGGGTTCGTCGAGTTCAAAACGCATGCCGGTCTGGCTGATGTCATAGATGAAGCCCGTCTGGTTGTAGCGGGTCTCGCCTTTACGTTTCATGCGTAACAGCGTGTACATGGCGGGTAAACGGAGACGTGGGTGGAGTCTTGCTTCAACACGGTCCTGCAGTTTGTATGACATACCTTCGATCCCTTCTGGAATTTGGAACGCCCGAGCCCCAGCCCCTGCTGATTTGATTTATCGACCTGAACAGGCCATATGTTTAGTTAAGATATAACTTTCTGAATATCGGTCATTCTGGATAGAAGAAATCCATAAAAAGTCAACAATTCAATTTTCACGAATGCAAATCCCAATCAAGATTTTCTTATTGTGTAACCGATAAATGGACTGTGATGTCCAACTTATCCCACAGCTGCGTTACAGACGAATCCTGCATTCTCATTGGTGATCCTGCGGGTGTGGGGTACTTGCAATCTCTGATTCGCATCACAGGCACCGTCATGCCGATCCAAGGCTGGTTTTCGACGGTGGTGAACCGGCATGATGCGATGCAACTAGGGGTTATTGAAGAACTTGGAGCCTATCTCGCTTCCGAGAGTCCGACGCTTGCGCTGATCTGTTTACCTGCTTCGGAGCGTCCTTTGATCCAGCAGGTCACCCAGATTCTCAACCAAAACAAGGTTCCCATTCGCTATATCCCCATGCTAGATGATCAGCTTTCGGGCAAGGTCAAAACACAATTGCCCGGGACGATCACCGGCATCCCGCAAGCCATCGACACCATTCAGCTCATCAGCCGTGAGCCGCGGCCACTGGATGAGAACGCCATTAAATTGGTGATCCAAAATAAAAATGTTCTGCTCACCGGCGCGGGTGGCTCGATCGGTAGTGAACTGGCTCGCATCGTCTGTCGGTTCAAGCCTGCCAATCTCATTCTGGTCGAACGGTCGGAAAACAGTCTCTTTGAGATTGACCGGCGCATTGCTCGTGAATTCCCCAGTCAGCAGCGTAAGGCTGTGCTGCATGACATCACCGATGCGTCCAGGACGATGGCGATGATGGGCAAGTACAAGCCGGATGTCATCTTCCATGCCGCCGCCCATAAACATGTGCCGATGATGGAAGACCATCCGTCCGATGCCGTGGAAAACAATTTCTTTGGCACGCGCAGCGTTGCCGATGCCGCCAACGCCAATGGGGTGGGGCGGTTCGTGATGATCTCCTCGGACAAGGCCGTCAATCCCAGCTCCGTCATGGGTGCCACCAAGCGCATGGCAGAGCGCTACATCCAATGGCTCAACTCACACTCGGACACCGTGTACTCCATGGTCCGCTTCGGTAACGTCCTGGGTTCAGCCTGCAGTGTCCTGCCGATCTGGAGTAACCAGCTTGCTCAAGGCGGGCCGTTGACTGTGACGCACAAGGAAATGACCCGCTACTTCATGACCATTCCCGAAGCCGCAGGTCTCGTCATCCAGTCTGCCGCCTATGCGTCCGGCGGTGAAGTTTTCCTGCTGGACATGGGCCAACCGGTTAACATCCTCGAACTCTGCAAACGCTTCATTCGCATGCATGGCATGGAACCTGACATCGACATGCCCATCAAGATCACCGGCATTCGGCCCGGTGAAAAACTCTTCGAAGAACTCTCTTACGGTTCCGAGGATATGCTCCCCACGCCGCACGCCTCCATCCGTTTGTGGAACACACACCCGCCAATGGGTTCGCAGATGCAGCAGATCATCCGCACGTTTGACAAGCTGCGTAACAAGCACGTCGACACCGATCACATCTGGCAACACGCGGACAGTTCCGCCATCCTCGCTGCCATCCGCATGGCCGTGCCAGAGATGATCCCCGCCGCCGAACGTGCCGTGGCAGGATGATTCATACACTTTTCCAATCTTGATCCCTTTTTGCTCCTGTTAGTGATGAACGTCTACTGATGCACTTGCCAAGTGCACCACTGAGGCTGACTTGTTGGTACAGAATGGATGGACAGGATAAAAAGAAACTGTATTATGTAAATATATAACAGTTGTAAGTCCAGACGGTTTGGTCTCGCTGCACTGTCTGGTGCCTCGTTTTCTTTGTTCATCACAAATCACAAAAGGTTGGCGTCACGTGAATCACATCATCACAGGTTTGATCATCGGGTTGTTTGGTATCTGCATGAGTATGTTTGGCACATCAGCGATGGCCAGCGACGAGCAACCGGTTTGGGAACTCAATTCACAGACTTTCTCAGCATGTCAGGTCATTGGCCAGGTGCAATGTGTCGATGGCCTGGTCAAACTCGATGGCACCAATGCCGTTGTCCTGCCAACTCATCTGACTGCAGGGCAAAACGACTTCACGATCGAATTTGAACTCAAACGGGGGGATGACTTCAAAGTCCTGCCACGCCTTCAAGGTGGTTTGGAAATCGTCTCGAACATGGACACCGATGCCATGGCCGGTTTTGTGATGCGGTACAAGCCCGACAAATGGAACCCCGGCGGTGGGCAAAGCAACACCTTCTGGTTGTACACCAACGGTATTCGCAACGGCAATGTCGGTGGGTTAATGGGCAAAGACAAATTCACCAAGTATTCATTGGTGTTCAAAAATCAAGCCCTGACCATCTTCCGCAATGGACTGATTCTTTCAGCAGCAGGTGATGTCAAACCAAGTCCTCTCCCGCTGACCTTCGGGGAAGTGATCAAGCCAGGTGGCGATGATTATCCGGAAAAATATGTCACCCTCACCAAGTTGCCATCTCCCTATCAACTGCGCAAGATCAAAGTCTATCCACAGGCCATCTTTCCCACCGGGTTCGACCAATCCACCCATGTGATGGAGAACATTTCCGGCCCAGATTACATGATGCAGTGTGCCCGTCGCACAGATGCGTCCCTGCCTCGGATTCTGGTCATCGGTGATTCGCAATCCATGGGCTATCGAAGCTACATCACCGAACATTTCAAAGGCAAAGCGTATGTCGATTACTGGGTCGGCGGGACATGGTTTGCACCGATTGATATCGAAGATGAAAACTGTAAACCCAAGCGCGCTTTCCGAGGTGTGTTGAATAACGGCCCATATGACATTGTGACCTGGAATGCGATGACCGGTCATATGTGGTCAATCAAACATCCGACGCGTTGCCCTGTGCAGACCATTGAGCCGAACTTCACCGAGATGGTTTCGTTCCTTAAATCCTACGCGCCACAAACCCAATTCATATGGGTCAACTGCACACCCCGACGATCCCTTGAGGAAGATGGCACGCACTCGGTGGACAATGAAGGCAATCGTGTTGCTGTCCGCAATAACAAGATCGTTGACAAACTCATGGCAGACATGGGCATTCCCGTGGTCGATCTTTATTCCACATCACTGCCGTTTGTCAGTCAGGTTAAACGCGGGTGGACTGACACGGTGCATTGGAGTCGCGATGTGTACAAGGTCTTTGCAGATGAATTGATCACCGAGATTGAAAAACACATGCCCAAGTCGGAAAAGTAAGTCCAGATCTTGCCTGCTCGCATCTGGCGTGAAATCGGTTAGCCGATCCCGTATGATGCTCCCCATGAGCAAAATAAAAACACGTAAACGTAACCAACTCCGTCCCGTCACCATCCAGAAATTCCCGACCCAGGCGGCTGGTTCGGTCATCATCAAGCAGGGCAATACACACGTCCTCTGCACTGCGTCCATCGCCTCGGAAATGCCCCGTTGGCTCAAACCCAAACCCGGCGAGGAACCCACCCAGGGTTGGGTGACCGCTGAGTACAACATGCTTCCTGCTTCCACCACCGACCGCAAACGTCGTGGCCCTGATTCCCGTGGTACGGAGATCCAGCGCCTCATCGGTCGCGTCCTCCGCGCTGCAGTCGATCTGGAAAAAATGCCCGGCTTAGCCATCACCTGTGACTGTGATGTCCTGCAGGCTGATGGAGGTACCCGCACCGCATCGATCACCGGTGCCTACGTCGCACTCGCCCAGGCCATCGCCTTTGCCCGCAAGGAAGGCATGATCAAAACCAACCCGTTAACGGGTAACGTCGCTGCCATCAGCGTCGGTATTATCGACGGTGAACCGACCCTTGATCTGGATTATCCCCTGGATGTCCGTGCGGAAGTGGACATGAACATTGCCATGAACAAGAAAGGCCAGTTCATCGAAGTTCAAGGTACCGGAGAGCATGGCACATTCAGTCGTACCGAACTCGACAGCCTGCTCGACCTTGCCACCAAAGGCATCAAGCAACTCTTCCGAGTGCAGAATGCATTCCTCAAAAAGTAAACATCAAACGAAAGTAGCTGCGACACTGCGTGTCGCTGATTCCCCGCCATGCGAAAAGTCGTATTTTTTGATTTGGATGACACGCTCGTCGATCACCGTCACTGCAATATCTGTGGCCTCAAAGCCATGCGTCTTGCGTATGAGGTCTTCGGCGCGGTTGAACTTGAAGCGCTGGAACAAACCTACATCCGACTCATTGACCAGACGCACAGCAAAGTTCTGGCTGGCAAGATCGATTTGGCGCAGGCACGTTCCGAGCGATTCAAGCAGATGTTTGCTGAGTATGGCGTGACGGTCAATGATGATGATGCCATGGTGGCTGCCGACGCCTATCGTGCTGCGTATGTCGAACATCGTCAGCCGGTCCCCGGCGCGATTGCGTTGCTCAAGTATCTCAGACCCCACGTGAAGATCGGCATTATCACCAATCACATCCGCGAAGAACAGATCCGCAAGCTTGATGCATGCAAACTCTGGGATCACTTTGACGAACTGGTGATCTCCGGCGATATCGGTATCAACAAACCCGACCCCGGCATCTTTGAGCATGCCATGGGATTGTTCGATGCCAAGCCACAGGATTGCGTCATGGTGGGGGACTCCTGGCATTCAGATATCGGTGGGGCGTTTAACATGGGGATCAAAGCCGTTTGGCTCAATCGCTACGGTGATCCCTGTCCTGATCCTACCATGGCAACGCAAATCAATAGTCTGGAACCCACCGAATCAGTCGCCAAGTTGCTGCTTGCGTAACGCACGGGGTGACATGCCATGATGCTTCTTGAATAACTTTGAAAAGTGGAACACATCGTCATATCCGACGCGCTTGGCAATGTCCTGAATTTTGAGATTACGATCATAAAGCAGATACGCTGCCTGCTGCATGCGCTGTTCGATGAGATATTCAATCGCGCTACTGCCAAACACCTGCTTGAACCGGGCGCAAAAATGCGAGACGGATAAGCCGGTTTGCGTGGCCAATTCATCCAATGTCACCGGCTGGTCGTAATCCATCTCCAATTGACGCCGGATATCCTGCAGTGAGTTTTTCAGGTTCTCATCCTCCGGAGCAGGACGGGCATGTCGCCCAAAGGTCAGCAGGGCGTTTTGCACCAGGTTCAGGATCATGGGATTGGCGTAGGCATCATGTTGCTTGAGTTCATCAAACACGTGACTCAGGGCATCAACCCAATGACCTTGAGGCATGTTGGGGTAAATCGTATTGGGCTGGAGATTGGCCTGTTTGAGCCAACGTGTGATTGCCGTGCCATCACAGTGCATCCAGCTATGCGACCAACCCAGTTGACTGTCACCATATTTCTGATGTTCACCCGGTGACCAGATCATCAGACTTCCTGCCAGAGCCCATTGTTCCATGATCTGGCATTGAACAGGAAAGTACATGATTAACCAATCGCCTGTCCCACGTGGTCGATCCACGAGGCCTTGGTGCATCTGTTCTTCAATGCCTATTCCACGGATTGAAAAGCTTCGGTCGATCTTGCGTGGGTATTTGAAGAAGTGCTTCAGGTTTCTCATGAATCAGAATATAACACAAAAAATTAAGAAATCACCCCATTTTGATATCAAGACAGTCGGTGTATCTTTGAGTCTCATCGCTGTAATAAAACAGGAGACACACCGATATGCAGCATCTTGAAAAAGTAACCAAGGCTCAGACACGTTCGATCTGCGCAGAGAATCCGACCGGTGAAAAGGGCAAGGCTGCCATGCTCGAACCAACGCAGGATGCCGAGGGGAATTGGTTGGATAGCAGCCGTTGTGCGCGAGACCTTGGGCGAGGCTGGAAAATCCGACCGTGCGTGAAGATTGCATCCGGTGAGTTATTTGAAATGGCGGATATCCAAGGCCCCGGGCGCATCCTGCATATCTGGATGACACCTGCGGGCACGGCATACCGCAATGCCATTCTCCGCGTCTATTGGGATGACCAGGAACACCCGAGCATTGAATGTCCTCTCGGTGACTTCTTTGCTTCAGCATTCACCGGCTTTGATACCTTTGCGCAGATCGACTCGCAACCTGTTGCAGTGAATCCCGGCAATGCGTTTAACTGCTATTGGCCGATGCCCTTTGCCAAGCGCTGCCGGATGACCATTGAAAACCGTGATCCGGAAAACGAGTTTCGCCTCTACTATCAAGTCGATTATGAGTTGGACCCGGATATCCCACAAAACCCAGCCTATTTCCACGCTCAGTTCCGTCGGACCAACCCGTTACCCTATGGCAAGGTTTACACCATTCTCGACGGTGTCAAAGGCAAAGGACACTATGTCGGAACCTACATGGCATGGGGACTGAACAACAAAGGTTGGTGGGGGGAAGGCGAAATCAAATTCTATCTGGATGGCGATATCCCCCCCGGAAGTTCTATTGCAGATTCGGTTGCTGAACACGGCGGTGATTGTTTCCCCACCATCGCAGGCACCGGGACCGAAGACTACTTCGGCGGATCCTACAACTTTGAGAATAAGAAAACCAAGCAGTACCAGGAGTTCACCACGGCCTATCTTGGCGTACCACACATTGTCCGGCCGGATGGTGTGTACAACTCACAGACACGCTTCTCCATGTACCGTTGGCATATCTGCGACCCGATCCGTTTCCACGAAGACCTGGCAGTGACAATCCAGGCGATCGGTTGGCGAAGCGGCGGTCGTTACCTGCCTTTACAGGATGACATCGCATCGGTGGCATTCTGGTATCAGCAGCTGCCCACTGCGCCGTTCCCGGAATTGGGCAGCGTCAATGATCTTGAGATCATTTAAGAGCAATGATGCACTAAAACACATGCGGTTTTAATCAATTGGTTCGAAACAAAAAACGCCCTGGCGAATCGTGACTCGCCAGGGCGTTTTGTTTTATCTGCAACCAGTCATTTGACTGTTTGACTTACTTGGACTTTTCGCCTTCTTCGAGGATCGTCTTGGCGATGTTGCTGGGGACGATGCGGTATTCCAGCGGTTCCATCGAGAAGCTTGCACGGCCCTGGGTCATACCACGCAGCGTGGAAGCATAACCGAACATTTCGCTCAGCGGTGCTTCTGCGGTGAGTAGACGGGCATTGCCACGCTGTTCGGATTCGCTGATCAGAGCACGACGACGGTTGAGGTCGCCGGACACGTTACCGACGAATTCTTCGGGGGTGGTGACAACAACCTTCATGAACGGTTCAAGCAGTTCAAGACCGGCCTTGCGGGCAACTTCGCGGAAACCAAGCATACCGGCTTGTTCGAAGGCAACCTGTGAGGAGTCCACATCGTGGTATGAACCGTCGATGAGGGTGACCTTAGTGTTAAGCAGGTTGTAACCGGCGAGCACACCGCTGGTAGCTGCTGCACGGCAACCGGCTTCGACGGAGGGGATGTATTCCTTGGGAATCGAACCGCCGACGACCTTGTTTTCGAAGGCCATGCCGTTGATGAACTTCAAGCCATCTTCTTCAGCCTGAGCTTCGGTATAAGGTTCGATCGTGATGGTACAGTCACCAAACTGACCACGACCACCGGACTGCTTCTTGTGGACACCGCGAGCGGTGGCAGTACCGGTGATGGTTTCCTTGTAGGCCACACGGGGCTTACCAACGTTCACGCCGATCTTCATGTCACGGGTGAGTTTGTTGACGATAATTTCAAGGTGAAGTTCGCCCATACCCGCAATGATGGTCTGGCCGGTTTCTTCGTCAAAGTGGCTTTGGAAGCTGGGGTCTTCACGACGGATGACACCCAAAGCATCACCGAGCTTGTCCTTGTCACCCTGTGAAGCCGGTTCGATGGACATACTGATAACGGGTTCGGGGAAGTCCATGCGTTCGAGGATGATCGGCTTGTCCGGGTCACAAAGTGTGTCACCGGTGTTGGTGTTCTTCAGACCCACGATGGCAACGATCTGACCGGCGTAGACGGCTTCCTGTGCGATGCGATCCTTGGCGTGCATTTCGAAAATACGGGAAATGATTTCCTTCTTGCCGCTGGCAGCGTTGAGCACACGCGTACCCTTTTCGAGGGTACCCGAGTAGATGCGGATGTAGGTCAAGTCACCGTGCTGATCGGAGACAACCTTGAATGCCAGAGCAGAGAAGGGTGCTTCGCGGTCGTGGGGACGGGACATTTTCTTTTCGGGATCATCAACGGCGGTACCCTGAATTTCGGGAACTTCCGTCGGACATGGCAGGTAGTCGATGACACCGTCGAGCAGACGCTGGACGCCGATGTTCTTCAGAGCCGAACCGCAGAAGGTCGGGCAGATGGTGCGGGCGATGGTGCCCTTACGAAGTGCAGCACGGATTTCGTCGACAGTGATTTCTTCTTCCATCAGGTATTTTTCAGTCAGTGCATCATCTTGTTCTGCTGCTTTTTCGAACAGATCGTGACGCCACTTTTCTGCGGTTTCCAGCAGGTCAGCGGGGATTTCACGCTCTTCGACTTTGGCACCGAGATCTTCGGTGGAGAAGTAGTAAGCCTTCATGCCCAGCAGGTCGATGACACCTTCGAGGGTGTCAGCTTTACCGATGGGAATCTGAACGGCAACGGGGTTGGCACCGAGGCGTTCGATGATGGTGTTAAAGGAGTATTCAAAGTCTGCACCCATCTTGTCCATCTTGTTGATGAAGCAAATACGGGGGACGTTGTAACGGTCAGCCTGACGCCAAACGGTTTCGGACTGAGCTTCGACGCCTTCTTTACCGTCGAAAACGACGACTGCACCGTCGAGCACACGCATGGAACGTTCCACTTCAATGGTGAAGTCGACGTGGCCGGGGGTGTCGATGAGGTTCATGGTGTAGGTCTTGTCGTTGCGGATCCACGGGCAGGTGGTTGCAGCCGACTGAATGGTGATGCCACGCTGCTGTTCTTCGACGAGGAAGTCCATGGTGGCGGTACCTTCGTGCACTTCACCCATCTTGTAGTTCTTGCCGGTGTAGTAGAGCACACGTTCGGTGACGGTGGTCTTACCCGCGTCGATGTGAGCACAGATACCAAAGTTACGGTAAAAGTCCAGAACACTCATTTTCTTAGCCTCATTTGGGGACGTCGTAGCCGTTGTCATTTCCAAAAATCTTTCTGTCGCTTCTCATCCGTAAGAAGCCTAGTCTGACACCATTGGCCGTTCTGAGACAATCAGTCAGCCAGCCATCGCAGGTATCCGACAAGCCACATGGTGGTCGGTCGGAGTGGTGCCTGTGAGTCATAAATCTGCAGGTCTGATGGCGCGTTTGATGCCAAGCCCCACATCATAACAATAGATGGTCTGTAAGTACAGCCATGTCACCGGGCCTGGCAAAGTGCCGTAGGATACAGGTTCAGCGCCTCTCGTCAAGTCATTTTTGGTTTTCACACCGATGTACGGATAGATTAATCTGATTTAAACGGATGTGATGCGCTGTGTAAGAACAAAATTCAGTTATCGGAGTAGGGAGTAGGGGCATACTACGTTGGATTGGATGGATGAACTTATCAGTTACCAAACACAAGCCGCCAGATGAGACCATCGGTCGAATCTGACGGGTCGCATCACCATTGGCACAACACCACGCTACATCTCACATGTCTTTTCCTACTCCCTAATCACGACTGCCTACTCTCTTCCCTATAATGCAACCATGTCCGATCGTGATGACAAGCTCAAGCGACTGCTGGAAAAGGCGCGCAAACTCCCGCCGGTCCCTGGTGTGTACATGATGAAAGACGAAAAAGGCGTCGTCATTTACGTCGGCAAAGCGTCCAAACTCCCCAACCGTGTCAGCAGCTATTTTATCCCCTCAGCAGACCTGGGCCCACGCAAGCAGCCCATGCTCGATGTGGTCGAAGACTTTGATCACCTGGAGTGTGAAGGTGAATGGGAAGCACTGCTCACTGAGAACCGTTTGATCAAGGACATCCACCCGCGATTTAACGTCCTTCTCACGGATGACAAGACCTTCCCGTACCTGGCGATCACCATGCGCGATGATTACCCCGGCGTTTTCATCACCCGCCAGCCTGGTGATCCTGAGTTCAAGGGGGCCAAGATTTTCGGGCCGTTCACCAATGTCAACGCGCTGCGGGAGTCGGTCCAACTGCTTCAACGGGTGTTCAAGTTCCGAACCTGTCATTTGGATATTCGCGAGGACGACTCACGCAAGAAATTCTTCCGACCCTGCCTGCTCTATCCCATCAAGCAATGCACTGCGCCCTGCGGGGATAAAATCTCCAAGGAAGCCTACCGGGCGGACATCAACCGCTTCGTCCGATTTCTGGAGTCCAAGCGTTCGGTCATGATCCGCGAGTTCAAAGAGGAAATGCTTCAAGCATCCAAAAATCTGGAGTTTGAAAAAGCAGCGGTACTGCGTGACCAGATCAAAGCACTGGAAAAACTCGACGAGCGTGGCAAGGTCAAACAGAATTGGCAACCCGAAGCCGAAACCTTCTACGCGGATCCTGCCAAGGGTATGGCATCGTTGCAAAAGACGCTGGGCATCACTGAACCCATCCGCTGCATCGAATGCATCGACATCGCTCATCTCCAAGGCAACGAAACCGTGGGCAGCAAGGTCTGTTTCGTCGATGGTCGCCCCCTCAAATCCGAGTACCGTCGCTACCAGATCAAAACCGTCCCCGGTGGCAATGACGATTATGCTTCCATCCGCGAGGTCGTCTCCCGTCGCTACCGTGAAGCCGCACAAGGCAACGAACTCTACCCCGACGTCATCATCATCGACGGCGGCATCGGCCAACTCCACGCAGCGTTGGAAGTCTTCGAGGGGGTGGACATCAAACCGCCCATGGTGATCTCACTGGCCAAGAAGGAAGAACTGATCTACACGCAATTCCAGAACGAACCCATCAAGTTAGGTAGAGAGAATCCGGGCCTGAAAGTCTGCCAGGCGATTCGTGACGAAGCCCACCGTTTTGCTCAGCATTATCATCACATCCTACGACGAAAGCGTGTGATTGGTGAGTGATTCTGAAGGCAGTTTTTAACCGCCAAGACGCAGAGGACTCAGAGTTAAGAGAGTGTTGATTTTGTTATTTAGCCGCGTCACTTGTGACGCGCGTTTTCGATGATAGTTCAGCTTTAAATTCCGTCCCGCATTCCGGGCACACATTCGATCTCGCATGCGTCAATTCATAGCCACATTCATGGCAGTACGGACGATTGCTCGGGATCGCTTTGTTGACGATCCATTTGCCACCGAAGAACAGGTAGAGACCTGCAATCAAATTGAAAAAACCACTATTGAGAACGGAGTAATATATGTTTGTGGTAAACAGCTCCGGCCTTGATTCCATATATGCACCAATGATCCAGACAGTGATGGCGATAACGGGCATAACACTTGTTGTGACAAGATAAACCCCAATAAGCTAAAGTCCCAACCGAAACGCTGTCTTGTATTTCATGACATCCCCCAAAACAACATTCTTAATCTCTCTTACCTCTGAGTCCTCTGCGTCTCTGCGGTAAAAATGCCTTGGCAATTACGCCACATCATCCGATTCATCATCAAATACTCGTGGTTTGTAGACCAGCTTCATCAGCTTCAAACCAAACTCAAAGAGGAACCACAACGGTACGGCTAACACCACCATGCTGATTGGGTCAGCAGGCGTGAGCACCGCGCCGAGAACGAAGCAGATGAAGACGCAATGACGGCGGTAGCGGCTGATGAGTTGCGGGGGGAGGATGCCGGTAAAACCGATGATGAGCATCAGCAGTGGGAGTTGGAAGGCAACAACGACGCCGAGTGTGAGATAGGTGACGAAGTTGATGTATTGGCCGATTTCAATCAGTGGACTCATCAGTGAGTCGGTGGCCAGGGGGATGGACTTGATACGACCGTCAATCTGGAGCTTTAATTCCGAGGATTGCCGGTTAAACCACATCTCGCCGTTGACCGGTTCGGTCGGATCGTTGTTGAGTAGGGGCACCTGCATGCCGTGTTGGGCTTTGGGGGTGTCCGGGTCGGTCAGGCTGAGGTTTTGTGGTTTGGAACCACGGTCCGTGCCGGTGTTGGCAAAGGACTCGACGACCTGCGTTAAGTGATCCGTAAACGTCGGACCCTCGCCGCCTGCTTCGGGGTAACTGGTGGTAAAGGTGATCAAAAACGTCAGACAGATCGGCAGCATCACGTAATACGCAAAGCCGATCCCCAACGCAGTCATGATCGCACTGAACGGTGCAAGAATCAGCACCAGTTTCTTTTCGGATTGGTAGAGTCCTGTTTCGATGAATTTCCAGGCTTGGTAGAGAATCCAGGGCCCCGAGAGAATAATGCCGGAGATCAGCGAGACCTGCATGTAGATGGCAAAGCCGGTCGTCACGTTAAAGCCAAACGTCTTGGCGGGGAGTCCGGCTTGACGCTGGGCGTGGTGCAACGGTTGCTGAAGCCAGGCGACGATGTGGTCACCGTAATACGTCGTCACCAGCACGATCACCACCGTCCCGATCATCGCATGGATCATCCGCTTACGCAGGTCTTCGAGGTGATCGCCAAAGCTCATCACGTGTTCATCTGTGGACGGTTCGGACATGTGTAGGATTGTAGTGATTTTCACGAAGCAGTGACAGGCGACTGGGAGACAAACTTCCGCTATTTCTGACAATAGCAACGATGCAACGGATCGCCGATACCAGTACAATACCCCGCATGACCCAAGACAATGATATCCAGGCACGGTTGGCGCCCTTGCGCGAGAAGATCGACGGACTCGATAAGCAGATCATTGAACTGCTCAACGAACGAGCCAAAGTGGTCGTGCAGGTTGGCGAAGTCAAACGCGATCTGGACTCCCCGATCTACGCACCGGAACGTGAACAGAAGGTGCTCGAACAGGTCCGAAACTACAACAAGGGACCGTTGCCACAGAAATGCCTCGAAGCCATCTGGCGTGAAATGATGAGTGGCAGCTTTGCCCTGGAACGCCCGCTTCGCATTGGTTACCTCGGACCTCCCGGTTCGTTCAGTCACCTGGCAGCGGTTCGCAAGTTCGGCAGAAGTGTCGAGTATGACGACCTTGGCGAGATCCACGCTGTCTGCGAAGAGGTTGCACGCGGTCATATCGACTACGGCCTGGTTCCCATCGAAAGCTCCGCCCACGGCGGGATTGGGGAGACACTTGATGCGTTTTTGAGTAACTCTGTTTCGGTGTATGCCGAAGTGCTCATTGCCGTGCACCAGAACCTGCTGTCCAACTCACCGGTGGACAAGATCACCAAGGTGTACTCCAAGCCGCCAGCGTTCACGCAATGTCGCCAATGGCTTGCGGTTCAACTGGGGCGGGCGGACAAAATCCCGGTGGCTTCAACTTCACTGGCTGCGGAGATGGCTTCCAAGGAGGAAGGTGCTGCTGCCGTTGGTAGCGTACTGGCGGGTGAACTCTATGGCCTGAAGGTTCAGTTTGAGAACATTGAGGATTCAGCCAACAACATCACGCGCTTTTTCGTGGTCTCCCGAGACAATGCCAAACGCAGCGGTGATGACAAGACCGCGATCATGTTCACCACGGAGCATGTTGCTGGCTCGTTGACCGAAGTGCTCGATGTTTTCCGTGACAATGGTTTGAACCTGACGCACATCGACAAACGCCCAAGCCGCAATGTCAACTGGGAGTATTATTTCTTTGTTGACTTCCTGGGGCATCGCGATGACGAGAACGTTGCCAAGGCATTGGAAGAGGCGCGCAAGCATTGTCGCCAATTGACGGTACTCGGTTCGTTCCCACGTGCCCGTGAAGTGTTGTAAAAAACCAGACACCTACCATGCGGCAATGCGTGTCGCTGACATGATTATGATCAAACTTATCAAGAACATCGTCTGCCTTGTTTTGACCGTCATGATGCTCAGCGCCTGTGCCAAGGATCGCGTGCAGCAAGTCGAAGTTCCAACACCACAAAAGCCGCAATATGCTCGGCAACTTGGTGAAGGCGAACAGGCTCTGGTCAAACTCGAAATGGACCAGTGGCCTGACCTCTCGCCGCTGCTCAATCAATCCAATCGCATCGCATTGGATAAGGCGTATAAACGCAGTCTCGCCTGGTATGCAGCACCCTCTGCCAGGACGCATTTCCCCGTGCAGGGCATTACCCATGATCAAGCTCAGGCTTCTGTCTTTGCGATGCTCAGCATGATCAGTCCGCTGGATATCAATACCATCAAGCAGCAGTTTGATCTCTACCAATCCGTCGGCTGGGACAATCGCGGGACGGTGCTTTTCACCGGATACTACTCGCCGATTTTCAACGCTTCGAACACGCGCACGGAGCAGTTCAAGTACCCGCTGTACCGCCGCCCCAAAGACCTGGTCAGCGATCCGATCTCCGGCAAGGTGATGGGGCGTAAGCTTGCTGACGGCAGCTTCCAGCCGTATTACACCCGTCAGCAAATCGATGCCAACAACATCCTCTCGGGCAACGAATTGGTTTGGCTTGCCGACCCGTTTGACGTTTACCTGATCCACATTCAAGGTTCCGCCAAATTGCAGATGACCGATGGCAGCATCCTGTATGTCGGTTACGCAGGCACCAATGGGCATCCCTATCACAGTGTTGCCAAGCAACTCGTTGCGGATGGATTGCTCGATGAAAACAGTGTGAACCTGCCTGCCATCGAAAACTATTTCAGCAAAAACCCACAGGACCTCGCGCCACGGTTGGCACAAAACCCACGCTATGTTTTCTTCCAACCCTACGAACCCGACTCCTGGCCCAGCGGATCAATGGGGTTCCAGGTCACACCCATGGTCACCCTCGCAACCGACAAGTCCATCTTCCCACGTGGGGCGGTAACCCTGATCCATGTCCCCATGACCGGCATTGATGGCAAACTCCGCAGCCAACTGCGACTCATGGCAGATCAGGACACCGGCGGCGCCATCCGCGCACCGGGTCGCAGCGATATCTACTACGGTGTCGGCCAGGTCGCACGCATGCAGGCAGGTTACCAGTTGGCTGAAGGCCAGCTTTACTACTTTTTCCTCAAACCCCAATACGTCAGCCAATGGATGGCACGCATGGGCATGCCCCTGCAATAACCCCCGGAAGTCTCCGACCCCCCGGAAGACCCCGGATGCCAAGACTTCTGAGACTGTTGAATATTTGGTCTGACAACTTCGCACGAACATGAACACACAAACAACCATCACGGATGATTTGATTGTCACCCTCGACGGCCCGGCAGGTAGCGGTAAGTCCACCGTCGCCCGTCAACTGGCCAAGCGATTGGGTGTCGATTTCCTGGACACCGGCGCCATGTACCGTGGCATTACCGCGCTTTGTTTACATCACGATGTCGATCCCTCGACACAGGCTGATGAAGCACTGGCAATCGCCCGTCAGTCCGATCTGCAATTTGATTGGCAGACCGACCCGCCAGCTCTGTACGGGCAGGGCATTGATCTGACCGGACGTCTGCGTGATGCCGATGTCACCAGCCAGGTTTCTGCCATCGCTGCGTTGGGACCGGTTCGCGAGATTCTCGTTGATGCTCAACGCAAGATTGGCAAAGCCCATCCACGCCTGGTCACCGAAGGTCGCGATCAAGGCTCCGTCGTCTTCCCCAATGCACAGGTTAAGTTCTACCTCGATGCCAGTGCCCAGGTTCGCGCTCACCGACGTGCAGAGCAACTCCGTCAAGCGGGTAAAGAGGCTGACGAGAAGTTGATCTGTGAGCAGATCATCGAGCGTGATCACAAGGATTCAACACGCAAGGATGGCCCCCTGATCTGCCCGGATGATGCAGTCAAGGTTGATACGTCACAGATGACGTTGGATCAAGTGGTGGATCATCTGTATCAGGCAGTGATGCAGCGGTTGGCGCGTGTGTAAGTCGAAAGTTCTCCTCATGTCGGAAGCCAGAAAAAAATCAAAACTCGGTAACTGGTCACTTTGGCAGTTGTTTCTTTGGTACTCGGTTTATGTGGTTGCCTGGACGCTGTTCAAAATATTTTACCGCTATCGAATTGTTGGAATTCCAAACATCCCCAAAGAGGGCCCGGTTCTATTTGTCAGTAATCACCAGTCCTATTGGGACCCGTTACTGATCGGAGTCGGATCGCGCCCAAGACCGTTTATTTCTTTGGCCAGAAAAACACTTTTTCGTAATCGCTATTTCGGATGGTTGATTCGGACTCTTCGTGCGATCCCGGTGGATCAGGAGTCAGCATCGGATTTGGTGGCTGTGCGCAATTGCATTGATGTGTTACATGGGGGGGATGCATTGCTGGTTTTTGCAGAGGGATCACGCACGTACAACGGGCATGTTTCTGAATTTGCCAACGGCGTTGCGGTCTTGATGAAACGCGCCAAACCAACAATTGTGCCTGTTGCCATTGAGGGAGCGTTTGACGTTTGGCCACGCATGAACAAGAAGCCCAAGTTGTTTGGGAAGGTCGCCATATCCTTTGGTCAACCACGATCAGCAGAGCAAGTTCTGGATAAACCCGTTAAACAGGCAATGGAGTCTCTTCGTCAGGAAATTCAACAAATGCGCAGTGATTTACGCTCTGATATGAATCTCCCTGCCTTACCCGAAACGACATCTCAATTGGATGATTAAAGTTCTGCTTGCTTTCGGCTACAATGTTGGCTGTCTTTGTATTTGTCTTTTTTAATCTCGATCGACCAGGTTGTTCCTCATGCAAACCCTCATGATCGCATTTGGTGCAGGCGTTGCGTTTATCCTCGCCTATCACACGTATGGCCGGTGGCTAGGACACAAGATTTTCAATCTCTGTGCGGATACCACCTGCCCGTCCAAACGTCTCAACGACGGCAAGGATTATGTCCCCACACTCAAGAGCATTGTCTTTGGCCATCACTTTACCTCCATTGCAGGAACCGGGCCGATTGTCGGACCTGCGATCGCGGTGATCTGGGGATGGCTGCCTGCCTTGCTCTGGGTGGTCTTTGGCAGCATCTTCATTGGTGCTGTCCATGACTTTGGATCTCTGGTTGTGAGTCTGCGTAACGATGGCAAGACCGTTGGCGAGATTGCAGGTCGTCTGGTCAACGGGCGCGTCAAAGTCCTGTTCCTGCTGGTTCTGTTTATGGCATTAACCATCGTGCTGGCGATTTTCGGGCTGGTGATCGCAGCAGTGTTTCGGATGTACCCCCAATCCATCTTCCCATGCCTGATTCAAATTCCCCTTGCTATCGGGATTGGCTTTCTGCTTTACCGCAAGGGGCTTGGGTTGTTCTTCCCATCCCTGATTACGCTGGCATTGATGTATCTGGCGGTGATCTATGGTGACCGTGGCATCCTGCATGACTTGAACATGGCGATGTCGCAGTGGTCACTGATTACCTGGGTGATCGTGCTGCTGATTTATTCCTATGTCGCATCGGTCTTACCAGTCTGGTTACTGCTTCAACCGCGTGACTACATCAACTCGCTACAACTCATCAGCGCGTTGGCGTTGGTGGTCATGGGCTTGATTGTGGCAGCGTTTTTCGGTGGCGCACCCGTTGGCGAGGACGCAGCACGTCCTGCATTGGAAATCGTCGCGCCGATGGTCAATTCCAATCCGCAAGGTGCCCCTGCGATCTTCCCGTTTCTGTTTATCACCGTAGCCTGCGGCGCCATCAGCGGGTTTCACTGCCTGGTCTCCAGCGGAACAAGTTCCAAGCAACTCAAATCCGAGACCGATGCGCACATGGTTGGGTATGGCTCGATGCTCACTGAAGGCTTTTTAGCAACCATCGTCATCTGCGCCTGCATTGCTGGCATCGGCCTTGGGGTGGTCACCAAGACGGGACAGACACTCGTCGGGCAGGAGGCCTGGATGTTGCGCTATGCCTCGTGGGGAGCAGCCAACGGTCTTGCTGCCAAAGTCGGCGCCTTTGTCGATGGTGCTGCCAATTTTCTCAAGGCGATGGGGATTGCCCAGAACGTTGCCATCGCATTGCTGGGTGTGTTGGTTGCATCGTTTGCGGGGACGACGTTGGACACCGCCTGCCGACTGCAGCGTTATGTGGTGCAGGAGTTGGCCGGTTCGTTCCTGCCTGAACATCGTCAGTATCAAGGGGGGCTTTCGCTTAATCCATTGGTGTGGTTGACCAACATGCATGGGGCGACAATTTTCGCGGTGATTCTTGGGATTGCCATCGCTGCAGCGCCTCCGGGGGGCGGGGCATGGTCCTGGGCACAAGCTGGCAAAGGGGGCTTGATTCTCTGGCCGATGTTCGGGGCAACCAACCAATTACTCGGCGGTTTGGCGTTTTTGGTGATCATGTTTTACCTGTGGCGTCGAGGCAAGCCGGTGTTTTTCCTGGTGATCCCGTTGCTGTTCATGTTGGCGATGCCTGCGTGGGCGCTACTGACAACTTTGCCGGATTGGTTGGCTGCAGAGCAAAAAAACTGGCCTTTGATTATCATTGGTATCTTCACGCTCATTCTCGAAGCATGGATGATCGTGGAAGGGATGATTCTGCTGCCCGGGGTCCGCGGTGTTCTGGAACGAACGGCTGCGGAAAACAGGATCAACAGTGAAGCAACTTAATGGGTGTGAAAAGGTAAATGATACAGATGAAAATGGATGTGAAGATGATTGATCGTAACGTGTTCTCAAGTGGGATGCTCGTATGCATGTTCCTGCTGATCTTGACTGGCTGTAAAGCGTATGACGCGTTCAAGGAACCGGCGTTGTCACCCATCAAGATTGAAAAAGCCGATATCCAATTGGTCAGTCAAAGTGCGGAAGCTGCCAAGTTTGATGTGACATTAACAGTGAGCAATCCCAACAAGACACCGTTGCCCCTGGTCAGTTCATCAATGAATCTGGCGGTCACAGGTCATGGCGGTGCCAATGCCAATTCGTTCCATCATCGGACGGTCCCGGCCAACGGCACGCAGACGGTGACCATCTCCATCGTCATTCTGACCACCGAACAGGTGACGGCACAGACGGCCTACACCGTCAAGGGAGAATTGCGTTATCAACCACCCGGTGAGTTCCGCAAGTTACTCACCGATTCCAAGGTGCCGTTGCCCGCTGCGGCATTTAACTTCCAGGGGCAGATGTAAGGAGTGGGATTTGTGATTAGGGATTAGGGATTAGGGAAAAAACATGACGTTTGCACGTGGAATGTATTTTCCCTAATCCCTAATCCCTAATTTCTAATCCCTGATACACATGCACGCAGTCTTCGACGAACGGCGCTATCTCATTCCATTTCGTTCCGCCTTGCTGCCCCACATCTTCACCGATGTGCTGGTCATCGGCACAGGTGTCGCCGGACATCGCGCTGCGCTTGCCGCTGCCGAACACGGTGATGTCATCATTGCCTCCAAGGGCGAACTCAAAGACTGTAACACCTACTACGCACAAGGTGGTGTTGCAGCCGTGATGGACGAAGCGGATAACTTCGAATCTCACATTCAGGACACACTTGTCGCGGGCGCGGATCTGTGTGATCGTCATGTCGTCAAGCAGGTCGTTGAACACGCCCCGCAACGCATTGCTGAACTCATTGAATGGGGCATGCGTTTTGATGCTGCAGGTGATAAGCTTGCACTGGGGCGTGAAGGCGGTCATTCCGCGCATCGCATTCTGCACTCCGACGGTGATGCGACCGGCAAAGAGCTTGCCCATACACTCGATGCCAAGGTGCGTGAGAATGAAAATATCCGCATCTTTTCCGAGTGTTTCGTGCTCGATTTGATCACTACGGATTCAGGCACACCACGGTGTCTTGGTGCGATCACGCATCACCCCAAGTATGGCCTGCAGGTCATCTGGGCCAAAGCGACCATCCTTGCGTCCGGCGGGGCGGGGCAGGTCTACCGCGAATCCACCAACCCACGCGTTGCGACCGGCGACGGCCTTGCCCTGGCTTATCGTGCTGGTGTCCAGTTACAGGACATGGCCTTTATGCAGTTCCACCCGACCACGCTTTACATTGCAGGTGCGGCACGCAGCCTGATCACCGAAGCGGTCCGTGGTGAAGGGGCGTACCTGATTGACAGCAACGGTGACCGCTTCATGCTCGGTTATCACGAAATGGCGGAACTGGCGCCGCGTGACATTGTCAGCCGTGCGATTCTCGCGCAGATGGCAAAGACCAATCACACGCATGTGTATCTGGACTGTCGTCATCTCGGAGCAGAGAAATTTGCCAAGCGCTTCCCCGGCATTCACCGTTTCCTTGGGAAGTTCGGTATCGATCCTGCCAAGGACCCGATCCCCATTCATCCCTCCGCGCATTACATGGTCGGCGGTATTCGTACGGACCTGCAAGGCCGGACCTCGCTGCACGGACTTTATGCCTGCGGTGAAGTGACGGCGACGGGCTTGCATGGTGCCAACCGCCTTGCCAGTAACTCACTGCTTGAAGGTCTGGTATTCGGGAAAATCTGCGGCGATGTCTGTCAGGAAATGTTTGACGATGCAGGCCAGGGACCGATGAAAATCATCTCCGACATCCGTTTGTCTGAGCGTTCCGAACTCGACCTTCACGACGTACGTTCGTCACTTCGCAGTGTCATGTGGCGTCACGTCGGCATCGAGCGCGAAGGTAAACGCCTTGATGAAGTCGCTGAGATGTTTGAGTTCTGGGGCCGATACACGCTGGATAAAATCTTTGACGACCGTGAAGGCTGGGAAGTGCAGAACATGCTCCTTGTCGGCGCCCTGATGACGCAGGCTGCACGCTGGCGATGCGAATCCCGTGGCACACATTACCGCTCGGACTGCCCAGCATCCGTCAGTGCATTCCATGTCCACGATGTCTGGCAACGCGGAAAGTCTGAGCCGGATGAAGTTGCAGTGAATGACTGATCGCTTGTTAAAGCCGTTTGTGTCACCATTGGTTCTATCCATATTTTCGTCATTCCCGCGCCCCCGGAAGTCTGGAATCCAGTGGCATACAGTTGACGCTTGCACCTATCACTGGACTCCCGCCTGGCGGGAGTGATGGAAGATTGGTATTGATTACGTACAAAATGCGTGTTTATTCCGTCTTATCCCAACACGTCACTGAGCCCAGCCTGCTCAAAAGCAGAGGGACGTCGGTCATAGTGACTGTCAAAAACTTTAACCGACGATGGCATGCATTGAGCATGTCCACGCACTGTCTGCAGGATGTTCGGTTGATTGGAGTAAATCTCCCAACTCGTGGCATCGGTGTAAATCAACAGGGTTGCTGCGTGGCCTGCAATGATTTGCTCCTTGCCGGACTCATCGCTGGAGACGTATTGACGGGCAAGTTCCGCGGGATCACATTTGGCTGAATCAATCGCCCAGAGTTCAATGTTTTCGGACATGAAGTACCGGGCATATCGGCCGAGTGTGCGTGTCTTCCAGAGCATCATGCCACTTTCCTGATCACCGGCAAAGGCCTGGAGCAGGTTGGGATGATCCGCAAAAGAGTCGGGCGGACTGGCCCAGGGTTGCTGATCAAAACACCAGTAATAACAGTCGAGTTTGAGAATGATGGGCGTGAATAATTTGACGAACCAGATCCCCGGTTCACCATATTGATCATCCAATAATTTCAGCAGCAGGCCATTCAATGCGACACATCCTTGCAGGTAAAAATCAGGCGTGCTCTTCTTCCCATTTCGACTCGTCGTCTGTGAAGTATAACACACGGACTTTTTTAAATTCGTGGGTACTCCATAAAGCCGAGTAGTTTTTTATGCCGGTGGCTTGCTGAATTCGTTTTAATACGTCCAAAGCGTCATCGACCGTCTTCCCATGCACCATGGTGTAAAGCGTGTAAGGCAAGTCGTCATAGGCAGGGCGGTGATAACAATGGCTGACTTCGTCAAAGGCAGCAGCCTTGGTACCCATCTCATCAAGCTGATCTTCCGGGCATTGCCAGACGCCCATCGCGTTGGCACCGAAGCCTGCTTTACGGTGTTGCAGGACCGCACTGAACCGGCGCATCTGTTTGGCGTCCAGAAAACGTTGACAGGCTGAAAGTAAATCATCCACTCTGCATCCGGCTTCATCTGCCATGGCATCAAACGGCCTTGAAACAAGGGGTAAATCCTGTTGCAGGACACGGATGAGTTGGCGGTCCTGTTGCGTTAACGGTGTCTTATCTGCAGCCTGCCGGTCCGCTTGGGTGAAGTGATTGGCTTTAGGAGGGTTACTGTTGTTGGCAGTCTCCGCCATGTTCAACTTTACACCAATCTTGTAAAGCTTGAGCGTTGGCAGCAGACGCGTGGAATCCGCACCGGATAAGGCGTGGAGTTTGTCGACGGTTTTCTGTAAACCAAGTTGACTGTCCGGACTCACTGCCAACGTGTACCAGAGATTAAAGGCATGATCGCGTTGATAATTATGTGACACACCCGGATGACCGTTGATCACTTTGACTGCTTGATCCAGTTTGTCAGGTTCAACTTTGGCAGCCACGAGACTCGATGCATAACCCAGGGCATGCGTGTCGAAAATCGGTGAGATCTGACGGATGTATTGCAGGTCATGACGCAGCGCGATGAGACGCTCGATGCAGGTGGCTTCATCAATGCTCAACTCCCGGGCAAGTTCTGCAAAGGGGGTTGGGGATAATGGGATGGACGATTGGATGCGGTTTAAAAGTTTGGCATCCAGATCGCTGAGTGTCGGGGACTGGGGCATGAGGTGTTGCCTTTGGTCGAGTTGGGATTAGCGATGGTTCCAGGCTTTGGGGATGTAGACACAGTCCGGTTCGGAGGCCAGCGGATTGCGCGTCACGGCATAGGCGCGAGCGCGACTGCCCCCGCAGACTTTGCGGTATTCGCAGACACTGCATTTGCCCGTGAAACCATCGGGGTTGCGAAGGCTCTTGAATGTTTCATTGTTCTGGTACACATCCACCGGCGACTGATCCGGGAAGTGCCCACAGTTGATCGGCAGGAAACCGCTGGGATACATATCACCGACATGACTGATGAACATGACGCCTTTGCCGTCACTGATGCCGATCGGTGCCCGTTGGACTTTGGGCTTGCCTGCAAGGGCTGCAGGATTGGCTTGCGGATCACCTTTTTGCTGAAGGACAAAGCGGCGGTAGTGATGCGCCTCGGTGGTTTTCACGCCGTAGTTTTTGGTTTGCGCGTGTTGCCAGAGTTTGGCGAAGACTTTTTCGTATTGTCCCGGTTCAATGCCTTGTTCACGTAAGCCACGCCCCACGGGTACAAGGAAGAACACGGACCAAAGTACAACTCCGGGGCGGTTGATGAGTTCTGCGATAGCGTCGACCTGGTCGAAGTTTCGCTTGGTGATGGTGGTGTTGATCTGCATGGGTAAGCCTGCAGCGTGCGTGTCATCAATAATGCGCAGGGTGCGCTCAAAAATCCCATCAATCCCACGGAAGGCATCATGCGTTTTGGCGTCGGCACCATCAAGACTGATGGCCATCCGCGAGACACCGGCATCGCGCAGATCGGCTATTGACTCGGCGGTGACCAGGGGGGTGGCAGAGGGCGTCATGGCAATCCGCATGCCTTTGGATTTACCATGACGAATCAATTCGTAAATGTCAGGGCGTTTGAGTGGATCACCGCCGGTCATGACGAGCAAGGGTTTTTTCGGGAACTTGGCCAACTCGTCGATCATCGCCTTGGAGGCTTCAGTGGAGAGTTGGTTGGGGTGAGCCTTGGACTGGGCGCAGGCACGACAGTGTTGACACACCAGATCACAGGCACGGGTCGTTTCATAGAAGATCAGAAACGGACTGTGATGCACATCATCAGCTTTGTAGTCCATCATGGGATGTTCAGCAGGGGCGCTGCCAGGATGATGCGATGGATGTCCACCTTGAGCTTGCTGGAGTCGTTGTGCAATCTCGGGGGGCATGGCTGTGCTACCAGCCTGTGTATGATCTGCAGGTTGAATACCCTGAGCCTGATGTTGCATCTTGACATGATCCACAGCACCGGGATGTTCGCCGGGGCGCATGTGCATGTTGGCTGGGAGAATGGGTTTCATGGCGGGGGTCCATTTCTCGTGTTTCCCCTGAAGGGCAGGTCAACTCCGTACCTCGCATCTTCAGGTCAAAGATATTAAGATAAGAATACCTTAAATGTATCGGGTTTCCAAGCCCCGATCCTTGACCTGGGTCAATGTCTGTTAAGTCTTTGATCCTAAAATAATTTGTACGCCTGTTCTGCCAGAGACCGATGGGTGAAAATGATCACAATGGATTGGATCAACGTCGGCAATTGATGGGACAAAAGAGAAGGATCACCCGCCATGATCGACATCAGTGTTCTTTACTGTGGCCTTGAGACGCCCAGCACGCCGCACCGTTATGGACGCGCCATCACGCAGATCGACCCGCCGGAACATCAACGCATGAAGGTTGCCAGGTCGGCAGCTGAGCGTCGGCCAATCGTGGTCTGGAACACCACGCGGACCTGTAATCTCAAATGCGTTCACTGCTACACCGAATCTGAAGCCATCAAATATCCCGATGAACTGACCACCGCGCAGGGCAAGGCGTTGATCGACGATCTTGCCAGGTTCAAAGTGCCTGCGTTACTGCTCTCAGGCGGTGAGCCACTGGTGCGTCCTGATATTTTCGAGTTGGCTGAATACGCACGATCCCAAAAGCTTCACGTGGTCCTTTCCACCAACGGCACACTCATCGATCGTGCCACCGCACAGCGTCTCAAAGACCTGCAGTTTGCATACGTGGGCATCTCACTGGACAGCGCCCACGCCAAAGTTCATGACGAATTCCGTGGCATGCAGGGCGCATTTAACCGCACCATGAAAGGCTTTAAACACTGCGTGGATGTCGGGCAGAAAGTCGGGCTTCGCCTGACACTCACCCGTCATACCTGTGATGATCTGGATGGTATTTTCGACTTTATTGACAGAGAAGGCATTAACCGTGCCTGCTTCTATCACCTGTGTCCTGCAGGGCGCGGTGTGGATCTCAATGCGATGGATCACGAAACGTCACGCAATGCCATGGACACGATTTTCCGGCGCACCAGGCAGTTTCATGACGAAGGCAAACGCGTCGAAATTCTCACAGTGGACAACCACTGTGACGGACCCTATCTCTATCTGAAAATGAAAGAAGAAGGTCATCCCAGAGCAGACCAGGTGCTCGACATGCTCAAATGGAACGGTGGGGCGAGATACTCCTCAGGCGTCGGCATCGCGGACATCGACTTCTTTGGCAATGTCCATGCGGATCAGTTCTCCATGTATCGCAAGTTCGGCAACGTCACACAACGCCCGTTCTCCGAAATCTGGCAGGACACATCCGACCCGATCATGGCAGGGCTCAAAGACCGCTTACCCAAACTCGAAGGCCGCTGCGCCAACTGTCGTTTCAAGAATGTCTGTGGCGGCAGCCTACGCGCCCGTGCAGAGATCAGTACCGGCAATCCCTGGGCGGCGGACCCCGGTTGCTACCTGACCGATGAAGAAATCGCTGGCGAGCCAGTCTGATCAATTGGCAGTAATGTCAAATTTAAAAATGCTTTAAAACGTACCGGAGTCTCGGTGCTTCCAAAATATTCGTCATCAAACTTGACTCTTGACGTTGTGTTGCCTTTAATTCTACACGTGAAAATTTACACGTGTAGATTTTTAAGAGTCAGGAGTACATGGCCAAGAACATCACCATCAAAGATATTGCCTCGGCTGTAGGTGTCTCACATGTGACGGTTTCACATGCGTTGCGCAACAGTCCGGTGGTCAAAGAGCAGACCCGGCAGCGGATTCTCGAAGTTGCTGCCCAGATGGGTTATCAACCCAACTTTGCTGCCCAATCGCTGATTAATCGTTCCACGCGGACATTGGGGATTTACGTCCCACCACGGCCTTGGTCGGGTTTGGGACATCACTACGAAAATGCCATTCTCATCGGTATTGAAAAGGCAGCCAAGCAGGCGGGTTATGACCTGATGCTCATTAACCTCACAGGAGATGATTCGGGTGAGATATGTGTACAGAAGCTGGCGCAGCGGCGTGTGGACGGCATGATGCTCATCCAGCCCGACACTCGGGCGCCGTGGGTTAAGGAGTTGGCACAATACACGCGTCATGTGGTCATGATCGATCCTGCGATCCCCAGTTCCTTTTTCAGAACGATCCTTTTTGACAACAAGCAGGCGGTCAAACTGGCGATCAAGCATCTGATGGAACTTGGGCACCATCGTATTGGTTACCTGGGGACCTGTCTGGAACAACCGATTGAAGACAGTCAGATCAGAAATGATGCCTTCGTCGAAGTGGCAAGGGAACTGGGTTTGGAGATTGATCCGTCATGGGTTCATTGCGGCTTTGATCCCAAACAACCATTAACCAGCCAGGATCACTACTGTCAGATTGAAGGTCTGCGTGGTGCGCGTCACATGTTGCGTTTGCCCAAAGACAATCGTCCCACAGCGATTCTCTGTTACAACGATCTTGCAGCGGTGCATGCCATTCGCCACCTTTCTGAACATATTGATGTCCCTCGCCAGATGAGTGTCGTCGGTATTGATGATTCGCAGTGGTGCTTCCATTCTGAACCCAATCTCACATCCATTCGACATCCTCTGGAAGCGATGGGCGATGCTGCTGTCAAAGAGTTGGTGACACTGTTGCAATCCAAGAAGTCAGACACACCTGATCCTGATTATGTCCGTGTTTTTTCACCCGAGTTAGCCATCCGCAGCAGTACCGTCGCACCCCCGACTGATACCAGGCCTTAATACATTGGCAGGAGAGATCTATGTACCTTCGTCCACATAAAATAAATGCATTTAGCTATGTAGCGACTTGTCAAATCAGCATTGATTTTTGCTATGGCATGCTAACAGCTCCTTGGTCGATGGTTGACCAATTGGGGTTTGCGTATGCAGTTTCGACCTCAAAGAGCGAGCCTCGAAGGCCCCAATCAGCTATGCGAGCACGGCAGATATCTCGTCCTCTCGAACCAGATTCCGCGGCCCATGAGATCCAGTACGAACCGATCCACGCCCCTTCACCTTCACAAGCACCGGCGGGTCACGCCATGGCCTCTAAAACCAGTCGAGCAGAGGATGCGGTCTCAAGTCTTCAAGGTCCCTCCCCCCGGAACCCCCGTCCCCGGAAGCTCCCCCGGAAGCAAGGCATGTCATTGCATCATTGTCAGTCTAATCCATCGTCGGATTCATCCCGCATCGCCGACGGGTCGATAGGGTTTGCCATCGCGCACCACGGCCCACATGCACAGCAGCAGTTTGCGGGCGATGGCCACGCCGGCTTTGGCTTTGCCCACGCGTTTGCTCAACTGCCCGAAGCGTTTGCGGAAGATCGGATGATCGCGTCGCGCACACCAGGCGGCCTGCTGCAACACCCAACGCAACTGGCGCGGGCCGGCCTTGCTGATCCGACCGGTCCGCTGCTTGTCGGCACTGTCGAACGTGCGCGGGTTGAGCCCGGCATAACGCGTGATCTGCTTGCGATCGGTGAATCGCGTCAGGTCGCCCAACTCGGCAATGGCGGTCGCACTGGTCACCGGTCCAACACCGGGAATACTGCGCAACAACGTGTCGACAGTCACAAACTTTTCGTCAGCCAGCAAGCCAGTGATCGTCCGCTCAGCGTCGTCGATCTGCCTTTCAATGACAGTCAATTGATCGACCGCCAGCCAGAGCATGCGCACGTGTCGCTGGGGCAACAGCGTGCCGTGCGCCTTGACGTAACGGATCAACGCGTCGGCTTTGGCACGCTTGGGACCGGGACGATTGTTGGCATTCATGATGCTTTGGACGCGCGTGAGCACACGAGCATGCGAACGCGCCAGACCGTTGCGATGCCGCGTCCAATCGCGCAGTTCGCGCACGTGCATCGGCGGTGCGTAAGCGATGGGCAGACGTCCGGCCGCCATCAGGTCCGCGACGTTCAGCGCGTCTTGCCGATCGGTCTTGGGCCGTGTCGCCGCCAACGCTCGACATCGCGTGGCGTCGGCCAGATGAAGCTCGTCGACGATGGGCTCAAGCAAATCCCAGAGCCACCGGTAAAAGCCCACCGCCTCGATGGCCACACTGTGCGGCCGGGGCAACGTGCTGAAATACTCGGTGATTTGCGTCCGACACTTGCAGGCCAGCTTACGAAACGTGACCTCGCCGGTTCGCGGGTCCAGGCAAGCGACGGTCATCGTATCGCGATGCAGATCAATGCCGACGCAAAGCTGGTCGTTGACGGACGTGTGCAGTTGAACCATGATAATGTCCTCCATGTAGGGGTGAATGAAAAACCAAACCACCGCCATCGTAACCGGCGGCAAAAGCCCCTACATGGTTTCACCTTGATTGAATTACTGGTGGTGATATCCATTGTTTCTTTGTTGATCTCAATTCTCTTACCGGCCTTGTCTAAAGCAAGAGACGCAGCAAGAAACGTTCAGTGTCTTGCAAATGAAAAACAGATGGGCACGGTGATGATGATCTATGTGAACAACAACGACAATCACTTGCCGATTCCTTACAACAATGGTTTGACCGACTATCATTCCTGGCCAACGACGCTTGCTCATGAGATCGACTCATCGGTGAACATGGATGAGCAACCGAGTAATCTCACAGCCAATCAACTCAAGCTTTTTCAATGCCCACGATTGCTGACATACAAAGGCCGCACGGATGTGGTGACCTATGCGATGAACGCACGCAGCGGGATGCCCGACAGTCGACAAAACTTCAGCCGTGGCTTGCGACTTGATGATGCGAGCTATGGTCTAAGCCAGGTCGTTATGCTGACCGATGCTGCGTGGCGTAAGTCCAACAATGCCTATGGCGGATACTACACCAACACCATGTACGGTCGCGGTGAGATGGGTTTTTACCACGGTTCCACCGAGGCCGTTCTCATCAGTAATTACGAAAGAGGTAATGGCCGTCTCAACGGATTGATGCTGGATATGCACAGTCAGGTCCTGCAATATGACGACATTTATTCTTCAAGCACCAACCCCACTGGTCGCTTTTACGTCACACCGTTTCCCGGCGGTTGATTGTATTTCACGGTTCAAACATAACCGATTCCATTTGAATTCTTGAGGAGATACGCATCGATGTATCGCTGGCTCATATCATTGTGTGCATTCATGGCTGTTGGTTTTGCCGTCTCTGCTTTACAGGCTCAGGAACCGGTCCATGTGACTTGGCAGGACTATTCAAAAACACCGATCTCACCAGTTGCCCGACCACTCGATGCGTTGGCAAGACCCAACGGCTTTATTCGTTCTGAAGGACTCAATCAACATCTCGATTTCAAGAATGAAGGCCAACACAATCAATACGCCATCTGGCATGTCTACAAGGAGACCGACGAGCCTTTGGTCAAACGCTATTGGGCGGTGATGCGTATCGCACTCCCCGAAGAAGCGATCGGCAAGCTTGCAGGTGTCCAACTGCAACTGATCACCGACAAGGCAGTCGATCTGCAATGGCGCATGCATAGTGGGGGTGACAACTTTTATCGAACCAAAGCTCATGGCAGAAAGACACTCAAACTCAAGCCCGGCAAGAACACGTTCGACCTGTTCTGGGAAGACCTGAATGTCAAAAATCACCCTCCCATCACCGGCGTGGAGTTGACGCGGATCAACCAGCTTGGTGATCTTGGCATTGAACGTATCGAACTGATTTTCAAGGATCAGCAAGGTGCCAACGCCTACCGCAAACATGCAGACAAACATCTGACTGATACACGTCAAACCATGCTCCGATGGATTGCTGACCGTGGGATCAATCTCAAAGAACTGCAAGGTAAACTCGACGATAACCGCCTTGAGAAACTGGCATGGGACGCGGTCGCATTGCTTGCCTTCGACGAAGTGATCAAACACTGGGGCCAACTCAGTCATGATGTCAGTGACGCTCAGCATTTTGAAAACCAACGCCAGCAATTGATCCGTCAACTCATCGCAGGTGCTGAAATCACGACATCGCTGGGGGCCTATGAGCAGCAATTAAATCAATGGGTGGACGGATTGGCCAAGCAGATTCCCGTTGCTAAACGACGTTGGTATATCGCAGATGATGGCCGTTTCACACGTCCGACCGGTCAACCGTTTCGGATGTATGGCCCACATTTTTTCCGAGCCCTGTACAACGAGAAAGATCCATCAAGGCAGTGGAAAAAGTGGGATGTCAAATACCTTGCAGGCATGGGGTTCAACGGCCTGCGTTTGCATATCCGTTGGAAAAACATCGAGCCAACGCAAGGTCAGTTCAATCAGGAATACCTGCAGATCATGTTGGACATCATGCACGAAGCCGAGCGGTACGGTTTGGCTGTGAGTGTGGATATGCATTGGCCGTTCCCGGATTGGTTTGTGGCAGGGCAGCCTGATATGCCCACCGAATCCAAACTCATCTCGCAGGTCAAACACAACATTTACCATTGGCCTGACGCCATCGTGGATGCATGGCATCGTCTGGCGATTGCGTTTAAGGATTCGCCAAACATTCTGGCATTTGAAGTGCCGACCAATGAGAGTAATTTTGCTTCCGGTCCCAAGGGCATGAAGGATTATCCGAACATGGTGATCCAATGGAACCAGTGGCTTAAGGCGCAATACAAAACCCGTGATGCGTTAGCCAAAGCATGGCAGGGTAAATATCGCAGGGAGCACTCAGAGGCTGCGTGAGCTAGCGTGGGCTTCATAAACACAGCGCTGAGCCCTCACACTAGAGCTTGCTGGTGCAAAACGCGCACGAGATCGAGAACGGAGAA